>NZ_CP018725.1:4590000-4890000 GCF_001908725.1 Xanthomonas vesicatoria ATCC 35937
GCGTCGCGAGCTGATCGGCAATCTGGATATCGTGGGCAAGTTCGACACCTTCGAGGACATGAAAGGGCGCAGTGTCGAATAGAACCTTCCAACGTAGCGATCCGATCGGGCATGCCTTTGCCGATCCGGGTCTGCTCGCCCGGGCGCTGCGGCATCGTAGTGCCGGGACGCCACATAACGAGCGACTGGAATTTCTCGGCGACGGCATCGTCAACCTGCTGATCGCCGAGGCGCTGTATCAGCGCTGGCCCAAGGCCGACGAAGGGGCACTGACGCGCGCGCGCGCCGAGCTGGTGCGCGAAGGTGCATTGGCGGTGATCGGGCGTACGCTCAATCTGGGCGAGCGGCTGACGCTGGGCCCGGGCGAACTCAAGTCAGGCGGCCATCGGCGCGACTCGATCCTGGCCGATGCGGTCGAGGCGATCGTCGCGGCGATCTATCTCGACTGCGGGTTCGAACGCTGCCGCGCGGTGGTGCTGCCGTGGTTCGAACCGTCGCTGGCGGCATTGCCGGTCGGCAAGGCCGAAAAAGATCCCAAGACCCGGCTGCAGGAATGGCTGCAGGCACGGCAGCTGCCGCTGCCCAATTACGCTCTGATCAGCGAGAGCGGCGACGAACATGCCAAGCAGTTCCACGTCGCCTGCATCCTGGAGCAGCCTATCGCCCGCGCCGAGGGCCAGGGCACGTCGCGCCGCCTTGCTGAGCAACAGGCGGCGGCTACCGTCATCGCACAACTGGATGTAAACACGTGAGCGAAACCACTCCCCACCGTAGCGGCAGCGTTGCCGTCATCGGCCGGCCGAATGTCGGCAAATCCACCCTGACCAATGCCCTGGTCGGCGCCAAGGTCAGCATCGTGTCCAATCGGCCGCAAACCACGCGGCATCGGTTGCTGGGCATTGCCACCTTCCCGGAAGGGCAGCTGGCGCTGGTCGACACGCCCGGGTTGCACCGCGAGCAGAAGCGCGCGATGAACCGGGTGATGAATCGCGCTGCGCGCGGCTCGCTCGAAGGCGTGGACGCGGCGGTGCTGGTGATCGAGGCCGGCCGCTGGGACGAGGAAGACACGCTGGCATTCCGTGTGCTCAGCGACGCCGAGGTGCCGGTGGTGCTGGTGGTCAACAAGGTCGACCGGCTCAAGGACAAGACCGCGTTGTTTCCGTTTCTGGCGCAGGTCAGTGAGGGGCGTACCTTCGCCGCCGTACATCCGGTGTCCGCGCTCAAGCGCAAGGGACTGGAAGCGTTGGTGAGCGATCTGCTCAAGCTGGTGCCAGAAGCCGAGGCGATGTACGGCGAGGACGAAATCACCGACCGTAGCCAGCGCTTTCTGGCCGGCGAGCTGGTGCGCGAGCAGCTGATGCGTCAGCTGGGCGAAGAATTGCCGTATGCCACCACCGTGGAAATCGAGCGTTTTGCCGAAGATGGCGCGCTGCTGCGGATCGGTGCGGTGATCTGGGTCGAGCGCGAGGGTCAGAAGGCGATCGTGATCGGCAAGGGCGGCACCCGTCTGAAGGAAATCGGCGGCAAGGCACGTCTGCAGATGGAGCGACTGTTCGGTGCCAAGGTCTTCCTCGAAACTTGGGTCCGCGTACGCGAAGGCTGGTCGGACGATGAGGGCGCGCTCAAGGCATTTGGGTACGGCGACTGATCTTGAATTAAACAGGGAGGTGCATGATGTGGCTCAAGAAAGCGAACTTTATCGGTCTAAGGCCTTGGAGTGGCGGCAGGGCGGTGGTTGGCGCGCTGGTGCTGGGATTGCTGCCATTTACAGTGGGTGCGCAGACCTTTCCATGCTCCAATACACCTGGAGCCGGTGAGCGTATGGTGGGGACGGCACCGGGTGGTCCCGGACTTGCCCCTACGCCGCTGTGCGTCCGTGATGGCGCCGCCTCAACAGGTGCTGCGCAGCCAGAATATGACCCGCTGAAGTCACGTGCGACTGCCGCCCTGGGCATGGCGCAGATGCTCCTGAGCGAGAAAGCCAAGCTTGCGAGCGATCCGAATTATCAGCGCTTCCGCAAGGGTTTCTGGCAGCACTTCGACCCTGGTCCCGACGCGAAGCCTGGCGATAATTGCGTTGCGGCTTACGGCAATCTGCAAGGTATCGTGACTCTGGCCGGCCCTGCCGGCGACTATCGCCGTGCGTTGATGTCATTCACAGGCCCCGGACTGCCGCGGCCCAAGAAAGACGGCTTGATTAAGGTGGGCCTGGACGGGGGCGATGGAAAGCCGACCACCGTGCGTGCCTTCCACTATCTCACTCCTGGTACTGAATTGGTCACGATCGCCTTCGCGGTTCCAAGTGCCCAGGCAATGCTTGGCGGAATAGACGACAGGGCGCATTACAGGTTACTCATCGACAACAAACAGGTGTTCGAAATCGAGTGGCACGACGGTCACCAAGCCAGAGATAAATTGAGGCGCTGTATTGAGGCAGGCAGCGCTTCCTAGCTGGTTGCGGCGTTGCATTTGCCCTGTCTCTCGTCTTCGGGAGCTTTCGAAAAATGCTGCGAGTGGTGTTCGCACCTCCACTGCCGAAGGCATGGCGACGGCAGTGCCTAGGCTGGATGTGCTGGTGAGCGCTGACTTGAGATGCTGATCGAACACGAACACGGCTTCGTCCTGCATGTGCGTGCCTGGCGCGAGACCAGCGTGCTGGTGGAAGTGCTGACCGAGCAGTACGGGCGGGTCGGGTTGCTGGCGCGGGGCGTGCAGGGCCCGCGCAAGCAGGCCCTGCGTGCGGCGCTGCAGCCACTGCAACTGATCCAGTTCACGGCCGTGCAACGTGGTGAACTTGCGCAACTGCGTCAGGCCGAAGCGCTCGATACCGCGCCGCGATTGGTTGGCGAGCGCATGCTGGCCGGTTTCTACATCAGCGAGCTGCTGCTGCGCCTGGCCCCTCGCAATGATTCCGTACCGGAACTCTACGCGTGCTATGCACAGGCACGGGCGCACCTGGCGTCGGACTTGTCGCTGGCGTGGTCGCTGCGCCGGTTCGAGCGCGATGTGCTGGAGGGGCTGGGGTTTGCCTTCGATCTGCAGCACGACAGCGACGGACAGCCGATCGACCCGGCGGCGCGCTACCGACTCGATCCGCAGGAGGGCGCCATGCGGGTATTGAGCGAACGTCTGGCGCAGGATCGGCGCGAAACCGTGACAGGCGCGGCGCTGTTGGCCCTGGCGGAAGACAGCATGCCGGCCACCGATGACATGCCCGGCCTGCGCCGCAGCATGCGCAGCGTGCTGCTGCATCATCTGAACGGGCGTGGGCTGAAATCCTGGGAAATGCTCGAGGATCTGGCGCGGCGGCGTTGATCTGCACGGCCACGCCCAAGTGCAGCGCTGCGTGCCATTCGACCAACCGCGTATCCGATCCTGTCGACACCCAGTCAGCGCCTGACCCCATGGCGGCGCCGACGACGAGACCCTCAGCTCAGTGCAATAACGCTGCTACAGCCGCATGAAACTGGGTCTGCGCGGTGCGCGATTGCGGGTCGCCACGCAGCAGGCGGACCGCGCCGGCCAGCCGCGCCGCGCCGACGAAACCGCAGCTGGCCTGCAGCCGATGCAGGTGATTGCGCAGGGCCTGTTCATCGCTGATGTTCAGCGCGGAGGTGACCGCGTCGCGTGTACCCGGTAGCTCTGCCAGGAACAGTTCGCGCAGTGCGTTGAGGTGGTGCTGTTGGCCGTTGAGGGCGCTCAGCGCCGCCGCCTCGTCCCAATCGCTGGCGGCGATGTCGACCACGCCGACCGGCGCCACGCTGTAACGACCACGTGCCAAGCCGCGACGCACCGCCTGCAACAGGCGTTCGGTGGTCAGCGGCTTGACCAGCATTTCCAGAAAGCCATCGGACTGCAGTCCGCGCTGCATGGCCATGTCGCCATCGGCGGTATGCGCCAGTGCAGGCACGTCCGGGTGCAGCAGACGCAACGCGCGCAGCAGGCCGCTACCGGTGCCATCGGGAAGATTGACGTCGATCAGCCAAAGGTCGTGGCGACGTTCGCGTGCGCGATCCAGCGCCGACGACAACGAATCGGCGCAATCCACCTGGGCCGGAAGACTTTCCAGGGCCGCCTGCAGAAAGCCGCGGCTGATCGGGTCGTCTTCCACCAACAAGAGTCGTGGATGGGGTTCCTGACGTGTCGCCATGTTCATGCTGCCTCCTTGTCAGCGGTGCCGCGTCCTGAGCTGCGGCGCGCAGGCGCAGTTTGCCTGTGTTTGCAGGGCACGACAATTGCCACATCACACCGTGCGGCCTCGGTCGATCGCATCTGCGACAATACGCACCCTTTTTGCCCGCAGCTTGTCGCCACGTGGCCAGAACCCGAAACCGTTTCGACCGTACTCCCTTCCAGACCGCCATCACCGACCTGAGCCATGACGGCCGTGGGGTGGCGCGCCGCGACGGCGAAGGCGGCAAGGTCACCTTCATCAGCGGCGCCTTGCCCGGTGAACTGGTGCGTGCCGAGCCCACCGCGCGCAGCCGCCATTTCGATGAAGCCAAGACGGTAGAAGTGCTGGAAGCCTCGCCGCAGCGGGTGGCTCCGCGCTGCCCGCATTTTGGCGTGTGCGCCGGGTGCGTGTTGCAGCACCTGGAGGAGTCGCAGCAGATCGTGGCAAAGCAGCGCGTGCTGATGGACAACCTGGAGCGCATCGGTCACGTCAGCCCACAGGCGGTGCTGCCCGCGCTGGTTGGCGACTCGTGGGGTTATCGGCGCAAAGGCCGTTTCTCGGTGCGGCGGGTGGAAAAGAAGGACAAGACCCTGGTGGGGTTTCGCGAACTGGACCCGCGCTTTGTGGCCGACCTGTCGGTCTGCTACACGGTGATCCCGCAGATCGGCGAGAAGATTCCGCTGCTGGCCGCCCTGGTCGAGAGCATGGACGGCAAGCGCGACATCCCGCAGATCGAGTTCATCGCCGGCGACGATGCGGTGGCGCTGACCATTCGCCACATGCAGCCGCTCAGCGAGCGCGATCGGCAGGCCTGGGTGGAGTTTGCGCAGACGCACGGGTTTGCGATCTTCTTGCAGCCCGGCGGCGTGGACAGCGTGCAGCCGTTGTGGCCACAGGACGTGCCGCTCTCATTCCGCCTGCCGCAATGGGACGTGGAGCTGGCGTTCCGGCCGCTGGATTTCATCCAGGTCAATGCGTCGCTCAACCAGAAGATGATTGCGCACGCGCTCGCCCTTCTTGATGCGAGGCCCGACGACCGCGTGCTGGATCTGTTTTGCGGTCTGGGCAATTTTACCCTGCCGCTGGCACGGACGGTGCGCGAGGTGGTGGGCGTGGAAGGCGATGCCGGGTTGGTCGCGCGTGCGAAGGAAAACGCGCAGCGCAACGGCTTGGACAACGCGCAGTTTTATGCGGCGGATCTGACCCAGGACCAGCGCAACGCGCCGTGGATGCGGCAGGGCTTCGACAAGCTGCTGCTGGATCCCCCGCGTTCGGGTGCACTGGAAGTGCTGCAGCAACTGCCGCTGAAGAAGTTCGACCGCATCGTCTACGTCAGCTGCCACCCGGGCTCGCTGGCACGCGATGCCGGTTATCTGGTCAACGAACAGGGCTTTACGCTGGTGTCGGCCGGTGCGATGGATATGTTCCCGCACACCGCGCATGTGGAAAGCATTGCGGTGTTCGAACGGCGCTAGACCTTATCGTCCGGGCGACGGTAACCCGTTGCCCGGACGACATGACGTCAGTCTTTAGCGTCTATGGCGTTTTGCCACTGCCCATCGACCAGGGCGAAGGCCATCGCCCGCGTGCCGCGTTTGCCTTCGGCTTCAACGATGACGTTGCACTCGACCACCGGCGCCTCGCTGCCGAGTTTGCAGCGCTCGACAGCGGCGACTTGCGCCGTACGCGCGGCGTCTTGAATGCGCGTGCGCATCGTTGCGTCATTCTCCTGCGCAAGCAACTGGCTGATGACTTCGCGCAGGAGCACCTGTACGCGAGCTTGCGGCGGTACCGGCGCGGCGACCTCCATTTCCTTCTCGCTGTGCTGCAAGGCCCATGCATTGTCTTTCGGGACAAACCGCAGCGTCATGTGTTTTTCGCTGGGCCCGGCCTGCCCGGTAACGATGCAATCGAGCGTCTCTGGTTTGGCGCCGACAGCCGGCACGCAGCCGGTCAACGCGGTCAAGCGCGGATGAAAGATGGCGGACATGAGGTCGTCGTCCTGACCCTGCGTGTTGGCTGCCTTGTCATCGGCGATCGCCGCATCGAGTGCCTGTTGGGCCTGGGCCAGCGACACCGTGGCTGCAGCAGCGGTGCCAGCTGTGACGGTCGAGGACAACAGCGCGGCAGTGAGCACGGCAACGTGCATGGTGGAGTATCGGCGGCCTGTCATGGCGTTCTGTCCCTGAATGAGAGGCGGCGGAGTGTAGTGCTGGCGACGCTGGGTAGGCCAGGCATTTTTCTGCAGGTCCCGCCATACTTGTCGCCATGGGCATTGAAATCGAACGCAAATTTCTGGTGACCGGCGACGGCTGGCGTAGCGCTGCGCATGCAGTGATCCCGATGGCGCAGGGCTATATCAACGACCAGGCAGCGATGCGCAGTGGTGCGCAAAGTGCGTCGGTGCGTGTGCGTGTTCAGGGCGAGAGCGCGTTTCTCAATCTGAAATCGCGCGAGGTTGGGCATACCCGTCAGGAGTTCGAGTACCCGATCCCGGTCGCCGATGCACGCGCGTTGCTGGCCCTGTGCGTGGGTGGCTTGATCGACAAGCGCCGGCATCTGGTCGAGTACCAGGGACACGTCTGGGAAGTGGACGAATTCCTGGGCGATAACGCAGGGTTGGTGGTGGCCGAGATCGAGCTTGGCAGTGCCGACGAGGCGTTCGCCAAGCCCGAATGGATCGGTGCGGAAGTCACCGACGACGTGCGCTATTACAACCTGGCATTGGCGTCGCATCCGTTCTCGCAGTGGCTGGGAGACGAGGAGCCGGGATCGGGCAGCCGGGATTCGTAAACGCACGGGTGATGCGTCGGCCCCGGGCGATGCAGTTACCAATCACCAATCACGATTTCCACTCTCCGCCCCGGGATTGGCCTTATCCTCTGCGAATCCCCAATCCCCACCAACGAATCCCCGCTCATGCGCATCGACATCTGGTCCGACGTGGTCTGCCCTTGGTGCTGGATCGGCAAGCGCCGTTTTGAACAGGCGATCGCCGCACTTGGGGCGCAGTTGCCGGCATTGGACATCCATTACCACGCGTTCGAGCTCGATCCGGATGCCGGCGCCGAGCCGGTGCCATTGCGCGACGCACTGGCGCGCAAGTTTGGCGGTGCCGCGCGCGTCGATCAGATGCTTGCGCAGACCCAGGACACCGCACGCGCGGAAGGGCTGCCGTTCGACTTCGGGCGTGGGCAAGTGCAGGTCAGCACCCTGCGTGCGCATCGCTTGCTCTGGCTGGCCACGCATGAGGGCGATGTCGGTGCGGTGATGGAAGCCCTGTTTCATGCGCATTTTGCGCAAGGCCAGAACGTGGCTGCAACCGACACGCTGGTGCGTGCCGGTGAGGCCGGCGGTCTGGCCGCCTCGCGGGTGCAGGCGATGCTCGACTCCGACGAAGGCATTGTGGAGGTGCAGGCCCAGTTGGCACAGGCCAGCGCGCTTGGCATTCGTGCAGTGCCCAGCTTCGTCATCGACGGACGCAGCCTGATCCAGGGCGCACAGCCGCCGGAGGCGTTTGCGCAGGCGCTGCTGCAGTTGGCTGCCGAATCGGTACCGATTGGCGGCGCCGATGCATGCGGACCAGATGGATGTGCGGTGTGAGAGATCGCCTGCGTCATGCCCGTGCCGGCGACTGACCCATCGATGTCGCACCAGCCGCGCACGGTCGCGGTGATCGGTGCCGGCTTGGCCGGGCTGGCCTGTGCCAAGGCGCTGCAGGCTGCCGGCGCGGTGGTGACGGTCTACGAGCGGGGCGATGCGCCAGGCGGCCGCATGCGTGGCCGTGCAGGCGCCGGCTGGCAGTGCGATGCGGGGGCGCAATATTTCACTGCGCGCGATCCGGACTTTGCGGCCGTGGCGCAGGCATGGGGCGCCGCCGGCGTGGCGGCGCGCTGGCCTGCGCGCATCGCACGCTGGGATGGAACCGAAATGCGCGCTTCTCAAACCGCGTTGACGCGTTTTGTTGGAGTGCCGGAGATGGCCGCTCCCGTGCACGCACTGGCGATAGGGCTGGATGTTCGGTTACATGCGCCGGTGCGCAGCTTGCAACGCAATGGCCAAGGCTGGGCGTTGCGCGTGCACGGCGAGCCTGCGATGCAGATGGTCGATACGGTGCTGCTCGCACTTGCGGCGCCGGATGCGGCTGCGTTGTTGGCGGGGATTGCGCCTGCGCTTGCGACCATTGCCGGCGATGCGCGCATGCAGCCGGCCTGGGCGGTGGTGCTGCGGTTCGACGCGCGTATCGATCCAGGCTACGACGCGCTGTTCGTCAACACCGGCTCGTTGCGCTGGGTGGCACGCGATTCCAGCAAGCCGGCACGGCAGGGCGCCGAGACCTGGCTGCTGCACGCCACGGCCGACTGGAGCCAGCTGCATGTCGATGCCACGCCCGAAGACGTCAGCGCCATGCTGCTGCCGGAACTGGCAGCGCTCGGCCTGCCGCTGCCGCAGGCCTGCGATGCCTATCGGTGGGAGGTGGCCAGCACCGATCCGCCGTTGCAGGCCGGCTGCGTCTGGGATGCGCAGCTTCGCCTGGGCATGTGCGGCGACTGGTTGGCGGGCGGCAAGGTGGAAGGTGCGTGGCAAAGCGGAACCGCATTGGCGCAGCGGGTGAGTGCCGGCGATATCGCGCTCCAGACAGATGCATGAATCGGTGGCGCGGCCGCTGTGGTTGAACCAACGCTACGCAAGGGCAGAGCGGTTTTTTTTGCGTTGCAGGCAGATGCACATGATGTCGCCCGGATCGTTGCCCAATACCCGCCGCCCGGGCGCCGGGCCGCTGCGAACGCGTCCTGCCGATAGGCGTGAACCCAGCCCCGATGCATGAGTTCGATACGCGCAGCAGTGCCTCGCAAACGCCTGCACACACGCTGCGCCTGATCCTGGGCGATCAGCTCAATCCGCAGCACAGCTGGTATGCCACGCACGATCCAGGCGTGGTCTACGTGCTGATGGAGGTACGCGAGGAAACCGATTACGTGCTGCATCACGCGCAGAAGATCCTGGCGATCTTTGCGGCGATGCGCGCGTTTGCCGCGCGCCTGCGGCGGGGCGGGCATCGCGTGCGCTATGTCGCGATTGATGACCCCAGTAATCGGCAATCCATCCCGGCCAATCTCCAGGCCTTGATGGTGCATTACCGTGCACGGCATCTGCAGTATCAGGCGCCGGACGAATGGCGGCTGGATGAGGCGCTGCGCCACTGGAGCGCGGGCTGTACGTTCGCCACGCACATGGTCGATAGCGAGCATTTTCTGACAGCGCGCGATGAGGTGGCGGGGTGTTTTCGCGCCGGCGCGCAGTGGCGTATGGAGGTCTTCTATCGCCGCATGCGCATGCGCACGCGCCATCGCATCCTGCTCGACGCCTCCGGCCAACCGGAAGGGGGGCGCTGGAATTTCGATCACGACAACCGCGCGCCGTGGCCCGGCGATCCGCCAGCACCACAGGAGTGGCGCGCTGCGCACGACCATGGCGCCCTGTGGCGCAGCATTGAAGATGCCGGCGTGCGCAGTTTTGGCATGCCGAATGCGCAGGCGCTGCCATGGCCGCTGGACCGCGACGAAGCCCTGCAGCATCTGGATGCCTTCATCGCCACTGCGTTGCCGGATTTCGGCCGCTACGAAGATGCGATGAGTACGCGCAGCCCGCGGCTATTCCATTCGCTGTTGTCGTTCGCGCTCAACGTCAAGATGCTGCACCCGGCCGAAGTGATTACGCGTGCCGAAGCGGCGTGGCGGCAAGGGCATGCACCGTTGGCATCGGTGGAAGGCTTTATTCGCCAGATCCTGGGCTGGCGCGAATACGTGCGCGGCGTGTACTGGTCGCAGATGCCCGGCTATGCGCAGTCCAATCGGCTCGATCAGCACGCGCCGCTGCCGCATTGGTTCTGGGACGGGCAGATCGGCATGCGTTGCCTGGCCGATGCGGTCGGTAATTCGCTGGCCAATGCGCATGCGCACCACATCCAGCGGTTAATGGTGATCGGTAATTTTGCGCTGCTGGCGGGGCTGGACCCGCAGGCGCTGCATCGCTGGTATCTGGGTGTCTATATCGATGCGTTCGAGTGGGTGGAGTTGCCCAACACGGTGGGCATGAGCCAATTTGCCGATGGTGGCCTGCTGGGCAGCAAGCCCTATATCAGCGGTGCGGCCTACATCGATCGCATGAGCGATTACTGCAGCGGTTGCCGCTACCAGCGCAAGGCGCGTGTCGGTGCGCGGGCCTGCCCCTACAACGCGCTGTATTGGGATTTCCTGGCGCGGCAGCGCCCGCTGCTGGGGACGAACGAACGCCTGGCGATGCCGTATCGGCAGCTCGATGGCATGGCGCCCGAGGTGCTGGAGGGCATCCAGACCCAGGCCGCACATTGGCGGGCGACTCTGGAGCGTCTTTGAGGCAGCGACCGTTGAAATCGTCAGTCTGACGGCCGGAGGACAGTTGCGTCTGCGCCGCGTGCGACCCCGCTGCAGGCATCGGATGCGGGCGACGCGGAAAGCGCAACGGTAGTGGCTGCCTGGGTCTTGTCAGCGACCGGATTGCGCTGCGACTGTCTGCCCCGCCCAGCCAGCGCACGAGCGCGACTTCGATACCGATCACGCGGCGGGCAGAGTCTGCGCGCGGGCAGCGCAACGCTTGGCAGCAAGGCGCTTGGGCAGATGGACGCGAGCCTGCCTGAATGCGCGATCTGACGCTGCCACGCGCATCTGCGACAATGCCGCGCTGCGCCCTCGTGGCGCCTGGCCCGGGAGTCCCCCAACATGCTTCTGATCGGCGTTGCCGGTACCGAACTCAGCGCACAGGAACGCGACTGGCTGCAGCACGACGCCGTCGCCGGCGTGGTGCTGTTCAAGCGCAACTTCGCCTCGCGCACCCAGGTGGCCGAGCTGTCGGCCTCCATCCGCGCTGCGGCACCGCGCCCGGTGCTGCTGTGCGTGGACCAGGAAGGCGGCCGCGTGCAGCGGTTTCGCGAAGGCTTCAGTGCACTGGCGCCGTTGCAGAGCTTCGGTACCCAATATCTGCAGGATCCGGAAGGCGCGCTCGCCGCGGCCCGCGCGCATGCGCAGCTGATGGCCACTGAAGTGCGGGCCAGCGGCGTGGACCTGAGTTTTGCGCCGGTAGTGGACCTGGGCCGCGGCAACCGCGCCATAGGTGATCGCGCCTTCAGCGACGACCCGCAGGTCGTGGCCACCTTCACCCGCGCGTATGTGCAGGCGCTGCACGGCGCCGGCATGGCGGCCACGCTCAAGCATTTCCCCGGTCACGGCACGGTGCTGGAAGACACCCATGTGGATCACGCCAGCGACCCGCGCTCGCTGGAGCAACTGCAGGCCAACGATCTGGTGCCGTTCGTGGCCGGCATCGAGGCCGGCGCCGACGCGGTGATGATGGCGCACGTGGTCTACCCGCAAGTCGCGCCGGAGCCAGCTGGTTATTCGCAGCGCTGGATCGAGCAGATCCTGCGCGGGCAACTGGGCTTCCGCGGCGTGGTGTTTTCCGACGATATCGGTATGGCCGCCTCGTTCAGTGCCGGCGGCGTGGCGGGCCGGGTGCACGCGCACCTGGATGCCGGCTGCGACGTGGTGCTGGTCTGCCATCCGGAACTGGTCGACGAATCACTGCAGGCCGTGCAAGGTCGCAGCCTCAATACTGCAGCGCTGATCGGCCTCATCGGTCGCGGCGCGCTCGGCTGGGACGGCCTGCTTGCCGGCACCGACGCCTCTTTCAACACTCCTTCCGCCCCTTTCGGATCAATTGCCTGATGTCCACGCTCACCATTTCCCAGGCCCTGGCCCAAGCCGATCTGCTGGTCGACCGCCCGGCTATCGACGCTGCCGTCGCCACCATTGCCGATGCCATCGCACGCGATTACGCCGGCGAAGTGCCGGTGTATCTCACCATCATGCACGGCGCGTTGCCGTTCTCCGGCCAATTGGCGCTGGAGCTGGGCGCGCGTGGGCAGGACCTGCAGTTCGATTACCTGCACGCCACCCGCTATCGCGGCGAAACCGTCGGCGGCGAGCTGGTGTGGAAGCACCGCCCTGCCACCGCGCTGTTCGGTCGTCGCGTCATCCTGGTCGATGACATCCTCGATGAGGGCTACACGCTGCAGGGCGTGCGCCAGTGGTGCCTGGAGCAGGGCGCCACCGATGTGCGCGTGGCGGTGTTGACCGTCAAGCGCCACGACCGCTGCGTGCCAGGCGTCACCGCCGATTACGTGGGCGTGGAAGTGGCCGACCGCTATGTGTTCGGCTTCGGCATGGACGTCAACGAACAGCTGCGCGGCATTCCTGCCATCTACGCGATGAAGCAGTAAGACGCGCGGCGATCGTCGGCGCGGCGGCGGCGCCAGGCGAACGCGGTCGCGGCGAAGAGGTGGTTTGCACGGCTGGCAGAGTGCTCTTGCCCCTGGCGCCCGGCTCCTCCGGACGATCGCTCGCCAGGTTTTGCTTGTCGCCTTGAGTCACCGGCCCGCCGTAGCGCGGGCACCCATGCGCGCCTGCGCGCGTCCACGTCCGTTACGTTGCAGAGGTCGGTTGTGTCTTCCAATTCCATCGCATTGGCCGTCATTGGCGGCACGGGTGTCTACAAGCTCGCGCAGCTCGACGATGTGCAGGCCTACCAGCTGGACACGCCCTACGGCGCACCCTCTGGGCCAATCCGTGTCGGCATGTTGCTCGGCCATCGGGTGGCGTTCCTGGCGCGGCATGGCGAAGGCCATTCGCTGCCGCCGCACAAGGTCAATTACCGCGCAAACATCGCTGCATTGCAGCAAATCGGCGCCTCGCGTGTGCTTGCGCTCAATACCGTCGGTGGCATCACCGACCAGTTCGGCCCGCGCGTGCTGGCATGTCCCGATCAACTGATCGATTACACCTGGGGGCGCGTGTCCACGTACTGCGAAGAGCCGGGTAGCGAGGTACAGCACGTGGATTTTGGGCATCCGTATTCGCCGATGTTTCGCAGCAAGGTCATCGCTGCAGCCAAGGTGACCGGAGTCACGATGGTGGCAAGCGGTTGCTACGGTGCGACGCAGGGACCGCGTCTGGAAACGGTTGCAGAGATCGCCCGCATGCGCCGCGATGGCTGCGATCTGGTCGGCATGACCGGCATGCCCGAAGCGGGGCTTGCACGCGAAAAAGGCCTGGAATATGCGTGTTTGGCGATCGTGGCGAACTGGGCGGCCGGGTGCGGCGACGCGCAGGAAATCACCATGGCAGAGGTATTGGCCAACGTGGATGCTGCCTCGTCCGGGTTGCCCGAACTGATTGGCGAACTTGCACGCGGGTGATTGTCATTGGGGAATAAGCTTTGCATACTCGGCGCGTACGCAACGCCGTACACCACCCATTAATTATTGCAAAGGTCTCGCATCACCATGCCGAACGGTACCGTCAAGTGGTTCAACGACGCCAAGGGATTTGGCTTCATCTCACCGGAGGACGGCAGCGCCGATGTCTTCGCGCACTTCTCCGCGATCAATTCCAAGGGCTTCCGCAGCCTGCAGGAAGGCCAGCGCGTCAGTTATGACGTGACCCAGGGCCCCAAGGGTGCCCAGGCTTCGAACATCACGCCGGTCGAGTAATCTGACTCGATTGTGCGGTTGAAGAACCCCGCCACGGCGGGGTTTTTTTTGCACCGGTCCATGCGGGGCCGGTGTTCGCGAACCAGAGCAGGGACGATGCAACAAGCATTACGGATTGCGGTAGTGGGCTATGGAACAGCGGGGCAGGCGCTGGCGGTATTGCTGGGCGCCGACGGCCATCAGCTGGACGTCTTCGAGCGCGCCGCCAAGCCGGGGCCGGTCGGTGCCGGCTTCCTGCTGCAGCCCAGTGGGCTACAGGTACTGTGGAAGATGGGGCTGTTGTCGCAGGCCCTGGTGCACGGTGCGCCGGTGCGCCGCTTGTATGGCGAGACGCCGTGCGGGCGTGCGGTGATGGACATGCAATACCGCGATCTGGATGCCCGCCTGATGGGTGTGGGCATGCAGCGCGGTGCGTTGTTCTCGCTGCTGTGCGAGGCCTGGCCCGAATACGCGCAGCTGCACACCGATACCCAGATCACCGCCATCGATCACGAGGGCAGGCGCGTGCAGGACCAGCGCGGGCACTGGCATGGTCCGTACGATCTGATCATCGCCGCCGACGGCTCGGCGTCCACGCTGCGCGCACAGGTACAGGGCACCCAGCTGGATCGGGTGTATCCGTGGGGCGCGCTGTGGTGTCTGTTGCCGCGCGGGGATTGGCCGTTTGTCGATGAGCTGCGCCAGCGCTACATCGGTGCGCGCAAGATGATCGGGCTGCTGCCGGTCGGCACGCGGCCTGGCGACGACACCTCGCGCCTGAGTTTTTTCTGGAGCTTGCCGTGCAGCGATTTCGCCGCCTGGGAGCAGCGCGGCATCGGCGCATGGCGCGATGAAGTGGCGCAGATGTGGCCAGACGCGCATCTGCGTCTGGACAGCGTGCAGGTACACACCGCGCTGGCACGCGCCAGCTATCGCGATGCGGTGATGACGCGTTGGCATCGCGGCCGCTTTGTGCTGGCCGGCGACGCCGCACATGCGATGAGCCCGCAGCTGGGCCAGGGCGTCAACATGGCATTGCTGGATGCGTTGGCCATGCGCGATGCACTGCGCGCGGGCGAAGATATCGATGACGCGTTGCAGCGCTATCAGCGTGAGCGCCAGGCGCATGTGGCGATCTATCACCGCTGGAGTCGCTGGCTCACGCCACTGTTTCAATCCGAGCGCGATGTGTGGGCGCGGGGGCGCGATCTGTTGCTGCAGCCGATGGGGCGCGTCCCTGGCGGCCGCGGCCACATGCTGCGCGTGCTCAGTGGCACCCAGCATGGCTGGTTCGGCAAGTTGGCGCTGGCGCCGGAGTTCGTGGACGCGCTGGCGCAACCATTGCCGGAGGCGCTGCCACGGCCGCAAAGCGTTGCCAACGGCGGCTGACAACACGACTGTGCCCGCGCGTGGCGAGTGGTTGGAAGGCGCCTGTGTCGCTAGCGCGCTTCGGTGTTCGCGCATGCGCTGCACTGCCTAGCGGCGGTTCGTTGTGGTGTCGGCGGTCTTTCAGTAAGCGTCGTACAAACACTGAGGTAGCCGGGGGATGCGCGCTTGCCAGCAATGGCTAAAAGGTGTGGCGAGCAGTGCGAGATGTAGACAGCGCATGCACAATCGGAGTGCACGAGGGTAGGTGTTTGAGGCGTACATGCCAGGCTGAGCGTTATCGCCCCCTGCCTGGTCATGAGCGCTGTTCGTTTGTTGGCCGCTCCCAGTGGCGTAGCGACTAACGCACCGGTAAGGCCACCGCGTCGCCTTCCACACAGGCCACCAGGCGCTCGCCTTCGATCAGCGTCGGCACCACGCCCGCGGTGAAATGCGAGAACGCCGGCAGAATGGTGACGTTCTCGCGCAACCAGAACGCCGGCCAACGCCGCGACAGACCGGGCAGCGCCGCCAACGGATGCAGATGCCCGCATAGCACGTGACCGGTGGGATGCGGAAACGGGTCGTGGCGCAGCACAAACGGCCCGTCTTCGACCTGCTCGCCGGCGGCTTCGATTTGCAGATCCGCACCGGCTACGGCGCGGTCGTGATTGCCACGGATGGCAATCACGCGCAGCTCGCAATGCTGCTCGCGCCACGCGCTCCAACGGCGATGCCAGGCCGCGCGCGGGGCAGGGCCGTGCAACAGGTCGCCCAGAATCCACAGCGCCTCCACCTGGCGCTGCGCAAGCAACGCGTCCAGGCGCTCCAGATCGTGCGCGGTGCCGCCGGCGGGCAGCCCAATACCGGCGCGTCGGAACACATCGGCCTTGCCCAGATGCAGATCGGCGATCAACAAGGCGCGCTGTGCCGGCCGATACAAGGCACGTTCGCCGAGCAATTCCACAGTTTCGCCGGCCAGCTGCAGCTGCACGCTATCGCCCATGCTTGCGCTCGAGTTGCTCGGCGGCGCGTAGGACGCGTGCCTTCCAGTCCTCGGTACTCAATTGGCCACGCACGCGTTCGGCCCACAGCGGGAACGACAACGGGGTGAGACTGCGTGGCACGCACAGGCGCAGTTCACGGCGTGCGCAGTCCTCCAGCGCGTGCGCCAGGCGTGCCAGTTCGAGTTGACCTTCGAAGACTTCCCGTTCGGCCTGCGCTAGCAGCAGGTGATCGGGATCGAAGCGCTGCAACACGTCGTAGAGCAAGCCGCTGGATGCCTGCAGCTGGCGCAGACTGCGCGGTGCACGGCCGGGCAGGGACGGCGACAGCAACCCGGCCACGCGCGCGATCTCGCGAAATTGCCGGCGCGCCAGCTCGCCCAGGTTGAGACTATCGCGCAGGTCGTCGAACAACCCGGCCGGTGACAGCAAAGCGCGTAGGACATCGGCGTCGATGTCCACCTCCTGCGCGGGCGAGAGCACAAAGCCGTAATCGTTGGCAGCGAAGCTGAAGGTATTGCGCTGACGTCGGCCCCACCGTGCGGCCAGCAGCGCGGCCAACCCTTCGTTGACCTGCCGTCCGGCGAATGGATAGACGAACACATGCCGGCCATCGCGCGCCTTGATGCTTTCCACCAACAGGTGATCGGGGCCGGGCAGCGACGAGAGCGATGCCTGAAGGTGCAGCAGCGGTGCCAGCGCCTGCATTTCAGGTGCATCGCCGGGCGCGGCGAACACCGCCTCCACTTCGCGCCCCAACGCCGACGACAACGGCATACGCCCGCCCATCCACTTGGGCACCACACCGCTACCGCCCTTGGCGACACGCACGTAGGCGGTCATGTCTTCCAGGCGCACCAGTTCCAGCAATCGCCCGGCAAACTGAAACCGATCGCCGCGCCGCAGGCGGCCGACGAACTGTTCTTCCACCGCACCCAGCCGGCCGCCACGCAGGAACTGCACGCGCACGCTGCCATCGCTGGTGATGGTGCCGATGGACAAACGATGGCGTAGCGCGACACGACGGTCGGTGACGCGATACACCCCGTGCTCGTCGCGCACGACCTTGTGGAAATCCGGGTAATGCGCCAATGCGCTGCCGCCTTGCACGATGAAGTCCAGCACCGCGTTCCAGGTTGGTTTTTCCAGCGCAGCGAAGGCATCGGTGCCGCGCACCTCGGCGAACAGCGCATCGGCGTCGAAGCCACCGCCCAGGGCGAGGGTGACACAGTGCTGGGCCAGCACATCCAGCGATAGGCGCGGTGGCGGCCGTGCTTCGATATGGCCGTGCGCGATCGCGCGGCGTGCTGCGGCGTATTCGACCAGTTCCAAGGCATGCGAAGGCACACACACTACATGCCCGGACTCGCCGGGGCGGTGCCGCGCGCGGCCGGCACGTTGCAGCAGGCGCGCGATGCCCTTGGGGCTGCCGACCTGCAGCACCTGATCCACCGCGGGGAAATCCACGCCCAGATCCAGGCTCGAGGTGGCGACCACGCAGCGCAGGCTGCCGTCGCGCAGCCCCTGCTCGGCGGCGGCGCGCAGGCTGGGGTCCAGCGAGCCATGATGCAGTGCAAGCGTGGCCAGATCGTCGGGCCACACCGCGCTTAAGGCCTGGTGCCACAACTCGGCCTGCGCGCGCGTGTTGGTAAACACCAGGCTGGTGCGCTGCTGCATGATCTTCTGAAGCACGCGCGCCAGCTGCGCCAGGCCCAGATGGCCGGCCCACGGAAAGCGTTCGCCGCTGTCGGGCAGCAGCGTTTCCAGCGTCATCGCGCGCGGTTTGACGCCCGACACCAGCGCCGCATCGGGGCGATGCGGCAGCAGTACATCGCGCGCCTGCGACAGATTGCCCAGCGTGGCCGACAGGCCCCAGATGCGCAGCGCGGGCGCCCAGCCGCGCAGACGCGCCAAGCACAGCTGCAGCAACACGCCGCGCTTGTTGCCAAGCAGTTCGTGCCACTCGTCGACGATCACGCAACGCAGTGCGGACAGCTGCGGCGCCGTGTCCGGATACGACAACAGCAGGGCCAGCGATTCGGGGGTGGTGACCAAGACATCGAGCTTGCCGCTGCGTGCCAGCCGTTTGTCGCGCGCGCTGGCGTCGCCGGTGCGCAGGCCCACTTGCCAATCCAGTCCCAGCGCGTCTACCGGCTCGCGTAGTGCGCGCGCGGTGTCGGCGGCCAGCGCGCGCAAGGGCGTGATCCACAGCACCTGTAAGCTGCGTTGTTGTTGTCGGCGCGCGGCAGTGGCAGGTCTAGCCGATGTGGTCGGTAGCGTGCGGCCACGTGCAGCTAGCGCTTCGAGTAATGGACCGCCGAACGCTGCCAGCGTCTTGCCGCTGCCGGTCGGCGTATGCAGCAATCCGGATTCGCCGGCGAGATAGCGCTTCCAGACATCGCGTTGAAACGGCAACGGCGCCCAGCCGCGCTGTGCGAACCAGTCGCGCCACTGTTGCAAGGGCGTGCCGCGTGCCTGCTGCGTCGCTGTCACCGCGCCAGTGCCTGCAGACTGCTCAGGTGGTCGGCCTCGGCAAACGGTTTGTCGTGACGCCAGCGCAGGATGCGTGGAAAGCGCACCGCAATCCCGGATTTGTGCCGCGCGCTGCGGTTGACTGCTTCAAAGCCCAGCTCGAAGACATGATGCGGGCTCACTGCGCGTACCGGACCGAAACGTTCGGTGGTGTTGGCGCGGATCCAGCGATCCAGTTGCAGAATCTCCTTGTCGTCCAGGCCCGAATACGCCTTGGCGATCGGCACCAGCTGCCCCTCGTGCCAGAGCCCAAAGGTGTAGTCGGTATACAGCGTGCTGCGGCGGCCGTGGCCGGCCTGCGCGTACAGCAGCACCGCATCGATGGTGAGCGGGTCGATCTTCCACTTCCACCAATCGCCGCGTCGGCGGCCGGCCTGATACACCGAGTTGGCGCGCTTGAGCATCAGCCCTTCCACGCCGCGTTCGCGTGCCTGCACGCGCACCTGCGCGGCGGCCTGCCAATCGCTCGCCTGCACCAACGGAGAGGCGACGATGCGCGGATCGTCGAGCGCAGTAAGTACGCCGTCCAGCAATGCGCGACGCTCCTGCAAAGGGCGTTCGCGTAAGTCCTCGCCACCGAGCTCAAGCAGGTCGTAGGCCACCACGCGCGCAGGCGCAGCCGCCAAGGTCTTGGGGCCGGGCTTGAGCCGCTGGATACGCGTCTGCAACGCAGTGAATGGCATCGGCAACGGCTGCTCCGGCTGCCAGGCCAGCAGCTCGCCATCGATGACCGTGCCGTCGGGCAGCTGCATTGCGGCGTGTTCGATTTCCGGGAACCGACCATCCAGGCGTTCTTCGCCGCGCGACCACAGCGCCGCTTCGCCGTCGCGCCGGATCAGCTGCAGGCGGATGCCGTCCCACTTCCATTCCAATAGCCAGTCGTCGATAGCGCCCAGTGTCTCCACCTCGGCTTCGAGCGGCGATGCGAGAAAAAATGGGTAGGGCTGCTGACGATCGCCAGGCAGCTCTTCGCTGGTCAGCAGATCGGCCAGATAGGTCGCATGCGGGCGCCAACTGCCGAGCATGCGCTGGGCGATGCGCGCGATATCCACCCCAGACAATTCGGCCAGGGCCTGTTGCACCAGGCGCTGCGAGACGCCCACGCGCAATGCGCCGGTCAGCAGTTTGTTGAATACCAGCCGCTCGTCGAAGCCCAGGCTGCGCCAGGCTTGCACGATGCATGCCTTGCGCACTGCAACGTCCTGGTTGGCGATGGGCAGCAGCCGCTGTTCGATCCATTCGGCCAACGGCAGATCGGCTGCTTCGGTGACCGGGTCGTCCAGCAACAACGCCAGCGTTTCGGCCAGATCGCCAACATGGTCGTAGCTGTCGGCAACCAGCCAATCGGCAATGCCGGCGGTCTCGGTGATCCACTCGCGCAGCTCGCCGCTGCTGGCGATGCGCATGCGTGCGCCGGCGACCTTGCCGCCGGCCAGCAGATACAGCGCCCAGGCCGCGTCCAACGCGGGCGCTTGGCGGAAATACGCCACCAGCGCGGCGCGCTTGTCGAGCGTGCCGGTGCTACGGTCGAGCGTGCGGTACAACGCGGAAAAACGCTTCACAGCCGCGCCTGAGGTGCAGCGCGATGCGCTGGCGCGCGCAGCTCCAGCGCACGCCGGGTAAACGCGGCCAGCGTGCGTGGGCGGCGCTGCAGACGTGGTGGGCCGATAGTCGCGGCCGGTGCACCTCGATGCACGCGAAACGCCAATGCATACCGGCCAAATGCCAACGCGCCGCTCAAGCGCAGACGCGGACGTGCGCGGGCATAGCGGCGGGCGGGAAGCGGGTTCATTCTTCGGCTCCAAAATAGGTACGGAAGGCTTCGGCCGCAACACCGCGCTCGCGTAGGTGCTGAATCAAGGCATCGGTATTGCCGTGGGTGGCGATCACCCGGCGTGCGCCGGTGTCTTCGATGGTGCGCAATAAATCCGGCCAGTCCGCATGGTCGGACACCACGAAGCCGCGGTCGTAATTGCGCCGACGCCGATTGCCGCGAATGCGCATCCAGCCTGAGGCGAATCCCTGTTGCGCATGCCGGAAGCGGCGGATCCAGGGGCTGCCCGCAGCGGATGGCGGCGCCAGCACCAATTGGCCAGCGTAGTCTGCGCCGCGCGCATGCTCGCTGACCGGTTGGGTGTCCAGCATCGGGATGCCGGCCTGGCGATACACCTCTACCCCGGCAGCAATCGCGCCGTGCAACAACGCGGGTTGGGTGTCCCAGGCGCGCAATTCGGCCAGCACACGTTGCGCCTTGCCCAAGGCGTAGCAATACAAGATGGCCGCCTCGCCGCGCTCGGCGCATTCGCGCCGCCAGGCGACGATATCGGCCGCCACTTCGGACGTCTCCGGCCAGCGATACACCGGCAGCCCGAAGGTCGCTTCGGTGATGAAGGTGTCGCACTGCACTACTTCGAACGGCGTGCAGGTGGGGTCGTGCTGGCGCTTGTAATCGCCGGACGCCACCCAGACCTCGCCATCCACTTCAATACGCACCTGTGCCGAGCCCAGCACATGCCCGGCCGGATGCAGCGACACGCGTGCCCTTCCCAACGTAAACGCTTCGCCATCGGCATGCGTGTGATAGACCTGTTCGCCGAGGCGCCATTGCAGGATCGGCAGACTGTCGTGCGTGCAGTGGTATTCGCCCATGCCGCCACGCGCGTGATCGCCGTGGCCATGTGTAATCACCGCACGCGGCACCGGCCGCCAGGGGTCGATATGAAAGTCGCCTTGCGGGCAATACAGCCCCTCCGGGCCAAGCACCACCAGATCGCCGCGTGTGTTCGTGTCGTTGCCGTTGCGCATGCCCGCAACTCTGGCCAAGCCGGTGTGCAGATCCTGAGAATGGGAAGGGCACGCAACGGCGCGACCGGCTGGCTGCGGTAAATGTAAGCGTGCGTTTCCGGCACCGGCCTGCATGGCGCGCAATGACGTGTCTGTACGCGGTTTGGCGGTGGACGCCGTTGCCCTCAGCGCCACTTCGGTTGCGACACTTGCGCCACCAGTGCGTCCAGTCTGCTTTCATGGGCACGACGCGGTACCCAGTGTGCTAATGCCGCGTCCGACGCCCAGGCGAGCGCACCGCGCTTGCTTCCACCGCCAGCGTAAATCCGCGTTCTTCGCCGCCATGCATTGCGCCCACATCGACCACGTGGCGGCGAATCTCCTCGCCCTTGCCGTTACGCACCACCACCACCACGGTGTATTCCCACGGGTCGCCGTCGGCTGGATGACGGATGGTGCCGTCGACCTTCAGCGGCACAATCGGGGCCGGCTGCGCATGTTGCGCCGCCGCCGAGTCAAAGCGCAGATGGTGCTTGCAGGCAGGGCAGATGATGGCGCTTTCCAGGATCGTTGCCTTGCAATGCGGGCAGCTGCGCGTGGCTCCGGGCGCGCCCGGGCGGGGTGCACTCATGTGGTGGCGTCGTTGTCGCCGCTGACGGTCGTCTTGCTGGTGCTTGTCGGCTTGCCGGTGTCCTCGCCCCAGCCGAAGTCGGCCTGGCCACGCATGCGGGCACCGGAGGCCACGGTAAGATTGCCGGCCTTGACGTCGCCCACCAACACACCGGACGTCTGCAGTTCCACCTGCGCCGCCGATTCGATATTGCCTTCCAGCTCGCCGGCAATGATCACCTTGTTGGCGCGTACGCCGCCGTTGAGCTTGGCGCCACGTTCGATGGTCAGATCGCCCTTGACGTTGACGTCGCCCTTGAAGCGGCCGGCCAGCCGCACGTGGCCGGCACCCTCGATCTTGCCTTCAATGCTGATGTCGGCGGCGATCAGTGATTCCTTGGCCTCGCTCTGGCGCTGCGGTGGGCACCACGCTGGGCACAGTGGTTGCGGCCGGCACCGGTGGGGCAGGGCTGGCGTCGGCAGTAAACAGGCGTCCATCGGCAGCAGGAGCATCCGGCGCTGCGGGAACGCCGTCTTTCTTGTTGGGACCTTGATCGCGCCACATCGACATCGGACTACCTCGCTTCGGGGTCAAGGCCGACTATCGCTGCGTCAATCGATCTTTTGTGTGACGAAGCGCGCAATCCAGTGTCGACGACCTGCCTGCTCACCCGCCCAGGTCGGTACCGTGCGCCGCACCAGAGCCATGGCGCTCGACCCGGTTGCGCCCGCGATGCTTGGCTGCGTAGAGCGCAGCATCGGCTTTTTGAATCAGGCTTGCGCCGAGTTCGCCATCAGCCGGATAGCTGGCCACGCCGATCGAGGCGGTCACCCGCGGCAATGCGCGCTGGCCATCGCTGACCGCCAGCGCCGCGATATGGCTGCGGATCTGCTCGGCCAGGCGCATGGCTTCGTCGCCATCGGCCTCAGGTAGGATCACGGTGAATTCTTCGCCACCATAACGGCAGGCCACGTCCTCGGCGCGCAACCGGGTCAGCAACAGCTCGCCGACTGCAGCCAGCAGCAGGTCGCCACCGGCATGCCCCTGGCTGTCATTGAATTGCTTGAAGTGGTCCACGTCCAGCATCAGTACCGACAGCGGCAGGCCGCGTCGTGCGCAACGCGCCAGCTCATGACTCAGCGACTCTTCCAGGTAACGGCGGTTGTAGAGCCCGGTCAGCGCGTCGCGGATCGATTGACGGCGTAACGACTCGCGCAGGCGCAGGTTGCTCAGCGCCAACGACAATTGTTCGGCAGCTGCCTCGGCAATTTCCAGGCGCGGCATCGGCCCGGGGCCGGGAGAAGACAAAAACAGGAAGCCAAGCTGCGTGCCTTGCGCCGACATCGGCAGGCACGCGGTGGTGATCGGCGTTTGGCTGTCGGGCTCGTCGATGTGTGCGCACAGCGCATCCCGCGCCAGGTCTTCGATGATGTGCGGCTGGCCACGACGCAATGCCCAGCATTCTTCCGGCAGTAGCTGCGGCGCACTCTCCACCAGCGGCTCGCCCCAGTGGCTGATCGCTTCGGCCCGATCTTGCGAAGCGCGCAGCAAGTACACGCTTCCGGCAACGCCCGGAAGCAGGCTGGCCAAAGTACGGCTGGTCACCACCAACGCCTCTTCGGCACTGATGCAGCTTTGCAGCAGGCCAGTGTAACGGCTGAGCAGGTTGAGATCGGCGGTACTGCGCTGCAATGCGACGACACTGTCGCCCAGTTCGCGATTGGCTTGGGCGGCCAAGCGTTCGGCCTGCGCCCGATGCCGCAATTCGCGCATCAGCAGCGCGTAGACGCCACCGACCACCAACAGCCCGAACGGGATGCCGGCTAGGGCTAATGTCAGCAGCAGGGCGGCGCTCTGCCGGCTGCTATCCGCGCGCTGCGCCAGGAGTTCCTGTTCGCGTTGCACCATGGTCAATGCCTGCTCGCGGATGGCGCTGGTGGTGCGGAACGCGCTCTGCCGGATGCGTGTACGTGCCGGTTCCAGGCCGCTCTGCGAGTACACATCCAGCACCTGTTGCATCTGCCGCAACCGCGTCTCCACCAGGGTATGCAGCTGCGCCAGATGCTGTTCCTGTGCAGGATTGTCGGCAATCAACCGGCGCAGATTGCCTAACAGAATCGGCAGGCGATCCACGCTGGTCTGATAGTCCAGTAAATACGCCTCGTTGCCGGTAAGCAGGAAGCCGCGTTGCGCTGATTCGGCATCCAGCAGGCGCGCCTGGATTTCGTCGACTCGTCCAATCACTTCATGCGTGTGCGAGACCAGGGCCGCATCGGCCAGCGAGCGGCGCGCGCCGACGAAGATGCCGACGCCGATGACAACAAAGATCAGTGCAGAAAAAACCAGTGCCAGCTGATTGCGGCGCCGCGATGTAAAAGAGGTGGGCATGCCGAATGCTAGCCTGCCAGCCTCGACAACACGAGCTCAATGTCAGTGCAGGACGTGCGCGCCGGCACGAATTTGTTCGCGCGTAGACGTAGCATTATCAGCCGACAGAACGGCGAACCGACGTTGCAGGCTGCAGCTTGCTGGCTGGATGCTGCCCTGGCACGCGGGCACGCGAGGAAACGCCATTGTTGTAGTGGACTGCGCTCACCCTCCGGCGAGCGCAGCCGGTTTTTCGTTGCGCTTAGTGCTGCGGATGCTCGGCGTCGTGTTTGTCGGCATTCTGCTCGGCCTTGTTGGCCATCTCGCGGGTCTTGTCGGCGGTGGCGTCGGCAGCGTTTGCGGTTGCGCGGCTGGCGTCGGCTGCCATCTCGCGTGCGGCCACGCGTGCATCGGCGGTGGCGGCCTTGGCCTCTACAGCGGCACGGTCTGCGGCCTGTTCGGTCGCAGCGGCAGCATGCTTGGCCGCAGATGCGGCATCGCGTCGGGCCTGTTCGGCATCAGGGCCCTGGCAGGCGGCGAGGGTGAGGGCGGCGATGGCGCTCAACGACAGCATGCGGATCGTCTTCATGGGTGGTCCTGTTCCTGTTCCGGTGTTGGAGAACGAAGCTTAGGCAGGAGCGGATGCAGTCTGCGTCAAGGTACGGCTCGCCAGCGGCGTCGCGCAAGCAGAGGTCTGGAGCCCGCAATCCATTGCGCATCCATCGATGCGCGGACCACCCGACTCAAATCGCAGGCAAAGAAAAAGCCGCTGGAAACCAGCGGCTTTCTCCGAACGCGCTTAGAGCTAAGAAGTGATTACTTCTTGGCTTCTTCAGCGGTGTCCTTAGCAGCTTCGGCGGTGTTTTCAGCCGTCTTGGCAGCGTCGGCAGCCTGGTCAGCAGCAGCGTCGGTGGCGGCGCCGGAAGCAGCCTGGGCAGCGTCAGCAGCGGTGTCGGCCGAAGCAGCGGCAGTGGTGGCAGCAGCCTGAGCGGCGTCAGCCGACTGCGAGCCCGAGGCAGCAGCCTGGTCGGCAGCGGTCTGAGCGTCGGTTGCAGCTTCGTTGGCCGAAGCAGCAGCGTCTTGAGCCTGTTCCGGCTTCGAGCAAGCGGTCAGGGCCAGGCCCAGAGCCATTGCGATCAGCAGCTTGTTGATGGTCATTGTTTCAATCCTCGTCGATTAGATTAGGCAACGCGCTATTGCGCGCCCCCGACATGATGACGGCCCGAAGACGAGTGTCAAGCGCCCGCCCATTCAGCTTTGCAAATTCGCTGTTAATGGCAATCAAATCAATTCGATAGCAATGGCAGTCGCTTCGCCGCCGCCGATGCACAGCGTTGCGATTCCGCGCTTGCCGCCGCGCGTGCGCAACGCATTCACCAATGTCACTACCAAGCGCGCACCGGACGCGCCGATGGGATGACCCAGCGCGCAGGCACCACCGTGCACGTTGACCTTCTCATGCGCGATGCCCAGTTCCTTGATCGGCGTCATCGCTACAACAGCGAAGGCTTCGTTGATTTCGAACAGGTCCACGTCGTCCAATTGCCAGCCGATCTTGCCGACCAACGACTGGATCGCCGACACCGGCGCAGTGGTGAACCATTCCGGTGCCTGCGAGTGGGTGACGTGGCCGACGATGCGTGCCAGCGGCGTGACACCACGGCGTTGTGCATCATCGGCGCTCATCAGCACCGTGATCGCCGCACCGTCGGAGATGCTCGACGAGCTGGCTGCCGTCACCGTGCCGTCCTTCTTGAAGGCCGGCTTCAGGGTCGGAATCTTGGCAACGTCGGACTTGCCCGGCTGCTCATCGCTGTCGACCACAACCTCGCCCTTGCGCGTCGCCACGGTTACCGGAACGATTTCATCTGCAAACGCGCCTCTGCGCTGCGCGACCTGCGCACGCTCGACCGAACTGATCGCGAAAGCATCCTGATCGGCGCGGCTGAAGCCAAATTTTTCTGCGGTGGCTTCGCCGAACACACCCATCGCCTGGCCATCGTAGGGATTGGTCAGGCCATCCCATGCCATATGATCCACCGCCTGGAAATTGCCGTAGCGGTTGCCAGTGCGCGAATTGGGCAGCAGGTGCGGCGCATTGCTCATCGACTCCATGCCACCGGCCACCACGATGCTCGCCGAACCGGCCTTGATCAGGTCGTGTCCGAACATGATTGCCTTCATCCCCGAGCCGCACACCTTGTTGATGGTGGTGGCGCCGGTGGATGTCGGGATACCTGCGGCAATGGCGGCCTGACGCGCCGGTGCCTGGCCGAGGTTGGCCGGCAGCACGCAGCCGACAATGACCTCGGACACATCAGTCGGTGCGATTCCCGATTGCGCCAGCGCGCCTTCGATTGCAGCGGCGGCAAGCGTCGGTGCCGGCACACCGTTGAATTGACCAAGAAATGAGCCGATGGCAGTGCGTTTGGCAGCAACGATGACGATGTCGGACATGAGCGGATACCGTTTAAAGTGAAACGATTATCTGCCTCATGGCCGATTCGCGCCAGCTGACCGACGTGCGGCTTCAGGGGCAGACCGATGCCGTATATGATGAGATTCGGGCCCGGGATGGGGCCCAATCCATGGAATGGGTTCGGGGAGAACACTCAAATGAAGAAGACAGACGTCGCCAGGACTGTCCTGGCCTCGGCGCTGGCTGTGGCGTTGACTGCCTGTGGCGGCGGTGGCGGCGGAGGCGGTATTCGTCCGACCACGCCGACTGCACCGCCACCGACCTCACCACCGCCGCCGCCGCCCACCTCGCCGCCACCGCCACCACCGCCGGTCACCGCACCGACACCGGAACCAGCAGTCGATGCGCATCTGGCATTGACCAATGCACGCGCAGCGCAGGCGCTGGGCTTCACCGGAGCCGGCTATCGCATCGGGGTCGTCGATAGCGGTATCAATGCCAACCACCCAGCCCTGCAGGGGCGGGTCAGCGACAGCTTCATCTATGTCGACCCGCGCACCAATAATGTCGCGGTGGGCGATGTGGTCGGGCACGGCACGTCTGTCGCTCAACTGGCGGCCGGGCGTGCGGTGGGGCAGTGGCCGGGTGGTATTGCGCCGGGTGCGGGCCTGGTGTCTGCGCGCATCATCAGCGACCGCGCACCGGTGGACGATGGCAGTGGTCAAGGCAATGAGGTCGACGGACCGCTCGGTCTTGGGCCAGTGCATGCCGATCTGATCGGCGCAGGCGTGCGCATCATGAATAACTCATGGGGCGGCCTGTATTGGAGCGACCCGGCGGCGACCAATCAGATCGCGCAGGAATATCGACCGTTCGTCATCGGCAATGATGGATTGGTGGTGTTCGCTTCGGGCAACGAGTCGCGGACGCAGCCGTCCGACACTGCGGCGCTTCCGAGTCAGCTGGGTCCAAATGGAACGCTGCCGGCGGCCGATCTGGAACGGGGATGGTTGGTGGTCGGCGCGGTGGATACCGCCAACCCGACGCAATTGGCTTCGTATTCCAATGCCTGCGGCGTGGCGATGCGTTATTGCCTGGTGGCACCGGGCACCTCGCTGTTTATCGACCCTGATGCAACCGCCAGCAATATCCGTTACTTCTACGGTAGCGGCACGTCCTTCGCCGCGCCGCTGGTCTCGGGTGCAGCGGCATTGGTGTGGCAGGCGTTTCCGTACTTCAACAACGATCTGGTCCGACAGACGCTGTTGGGCACCGCCACCGATCTGGGCGCGGCTGGCGTCGATCCGACATTCGGTTACGGCCTGCTCAACGTGGGCAAGGCGGTACTGGGGCCGGCACGTTTCGACTGGGGCACGGTGGATGTCACAGTCAATACCTTGCGGTCGACCTGGACCAACGACATCAGTGGCGGCGGTGGATTGACCAAGCGCGGCACTGGCACGCTGGTGTTGAGCAGCGACGCCAATACCTTTACGGGCGACACGCAGGTGCTTGGCGGTACCTTGCAGACGGCCAGCCTGCAGAGTGCGCGGGTGGGGATCGCCAACGGGGCGAGCCTGGTCGGAGCCGGCAGGATCGGCGGACGGGTCGACAATGCCGGCACGTTGCAGGTCGACAGCGCGCTGCTCTCGGTCAACGGCGACTACGCCCAGGCCAGCAACGGCCGTTTGGCGCTGAATGTGGGCGACCGTTTGAATGTCGCCGGCACCGCGACCATCGCCGGCGACCTGCAATTGCTTGGCCGGCGCAATTATGTCGTCGACAACATGACCTATCCGGTATTGCAGGCGGCCAACGGTTTGCAGGGCACGTTTGCGACGACCAGCGGTGGGCCGGCAGTGACCTTCCTCAACGCCACGGTGACCTACAAGGCCAACACTGCGTTCGTGTCGCTGCAGCGCATGGATGTCACGGCCGTCGCCGCATCGCTGGGCGCAGTCGGCACGGCATCGATGGAGTCGGCAATTCGCGTCGAACAGGCGTTCCAGAAGGTCGATGCGCAGCAGCTGCAGGGCAACGGCGGCATCAGCAGCGGCTTCATTCGCGCCGCGGCGGCGTTGCAGCAATCGCCCGATGCCAAGACCGCAGCGGACTCGCTGCGCAGCCTGTCCGGACGTGCGCATGCCGCGTCTGCGGCGATGACCTTCGACACCATCGATCTGGGCCGACGCGCGTTGGCCGCGCATTTCGATGGTCTGTCGCAACAGCCGCGCATGCTGGGTACATGGCAGCGCGCACTGGGCGGACCGGGCGAGGGTGGGGTGACCACTGCAGGATTTGCCACCTCCGGCTGGATGATGGGCAACGACCTGCGCTTGGCGTCTGGCGCAGTCACCGGCTTTGCGTTTGGCGAAACGCGTTCCAACAGCCTGGGCGATCTGGATGGCGCACGTGGCCGCGATCGGCAGGTGCAGGCGCAGCTGTACTGGGGCACGACGCTGGGGTCGGCGTACACGCTGGGCCAGCTGGGCTTCGGTAACGTCAACCGGCAGATCGAGCGCAACCTGCAACTGGGCGAAGACCGCAGCAGCGCCTTCAGTGATTACAGTGGCAGCTATCTCAGCGGCAATCTGGAAACCGGCTATCGCTGGGGCCATGCAACTGCGTCGCTGACCCCGTACATGGGCCTGGACTACGTGCGTTTGCGTAGCGAAGGTTTCCGCGAAAGCGGTGGCGATGGTTTCGGTCTGCGTGCCGATGCAAGCACCTCCTCGCGTACGCAAGTGCTGGCCGGTCTGCGTTCGGCCTATCGCTGGCGCGGGCTGCAGCTGGGTGGTTATGCCGAATGGCAGCAGGCACTGAGCAGTCAGGGGTTGATGCTGGATGCCAGCTTCATCGGAGTGGAGGCATGGGCACCGCTGCGCGGCATGCAGCCGGCGCGCTCGGGCGGCATGTTCGGCATTGCGGCCTCGGCGCCGGTGGGCCAGCAGAGCCAGTTGCGTTTTGGCTACGACCAACGCGTGGGCGAGCGTGGCGACGACCGCGCGTTGAGCCTGAAGTACAGCGCCGATTTCTGATCGGTCTGCATGACGCCCGGGTGCAATGCCCGGGCGTCATGGTGCGTCGGCGATTGCGCCACCGCAGGTGTTGTCAAACGCGGCTGAGCCTGTCGGCGCGCTTATTCGCCGCGCAATTTATGCAAGAAACGCGGTGCGGTACGGCCCAGCGGCAGTTTGAGTTTGCTGATGGCTTCGATGCGCGCTTCGGCAATCTGGTCTGCCGCCTGCTGGGGCGAAACATTCAACTGTGTGGACAGGTCGAAGACCTTTTCCAGGTTGTGATAAATGCTGCGGATCAGACGCATGGCGCGCTCGCGGTTGTAACCGTCGATCTCCAGCGACACATTCATCACCCCGCCTGCATTCACCACGTAATCGGGCGCATACAAGATGCCGCGCTTGTGCAGTTCTTCGCCGATGGCGGCGCTGGCCAGCTGGTTGTTGGCGGTGCCGCAGATGATCTTGGCCTTGAGCTGCGGCAGGGTCTGTTCGTTGATGGCCCCCTCCAGCGCGCAGGGAGCGAAGACGTCGGCCGCCACCTGATGGATCTCGTCCGGGCGCACGGCCTCGGCGCCGTACTCGGCTACCGCGCGGTCCACCAGTGACTGATTCAGATCGGCAACATAGAGTTTTGCGCCGCGCTCCTTGAGCAGCTTCACCAACTCCATGCCGATATGGCCCAGGCCCTGGATGGCGATGCTGGCCTTGCCCACTTCCTCGTGACCGAGCTTGCGATTGAGCGAGGCCATCAGCGCCTGCAGCGCACCGTAGGCGGTGAATGGTGCCGGGTCGCCGGAGCCGCGATGCACCTGATGCACACCGGTGACGTACTCGCTCTCCAGGTAGATCTGTTCCATATCGTTGACGTCGGTACCGACATCTTCGGAGGTGATGTAGCGCCCGCCCAGGGTGTCGACAAAACGGCCGAATGCGCGAAACAGCGCCTCGCTCTTGTCGGTCTTGGGGTCGCCGATGATCACCGCCTTGCCGCCGCCGACGTTCAGCCCCGCCAGCGCGTTCTTGTAGGTCATGGTGCGGCTGAGACGCAGCGCATCGGCGAGCGCCGCTTCGCTGTTGGGGTAGGGGCGCATGCGCACGCCGCCCAGCGCCGGCCCGAGCCGGGTGCTATGCAGGGCGATGATGGCCTTGAGGCCGGCGTCGCGGTTGTGGCAAAAGATCACCTGCTCGTGACCGGTGGTGTCGAGGGTTTCGAAAAGCATCGAAGGCTCCGCGGGGCTGCGTGATGTGCCTCCCCGACGCCGGGCCTGGGCCCGTGTAGTGGGGAAACAAAAAGCGACGTCTGCAGACCCTGTCCGATCACGTCGCGCTGCAACATTTTAAACCACGTCGGCAGGGCGCAGTGTATGAATCTGTTCACCAATCCCGATAGCATTGCTGCCGGAACCACAGCGTCGCCAGCCACTTGGTCCCGGCAGTGACCGGCAGGCCGGCGTGCAGCGACTCAGGATCGGGCCGGCCGTCGGCGTGCAGATTGTCGAAACACACCACCGCCCCTGCGCACGGCTGCACGCTGACACCGGCGACAGGGAATTCCGTGTCGCCACCCGCTTGGACTGCATTGAGATACACGCAGACGGTGCGCTGATGATTACCGGCAGCGGGACGATCCGCGGCGATCCTGCTCGCCGGCAGGTAGTCGCGATGCGCGCGGTACTGCTCTCCAGGCGCGTAACACAGCACCGATAACGGCTCGGCGTGCGTCAGTGGCAGCCGTGCGCAGGCCGCCAGCCGGGCCTGCGCAGCGCGGGCAGCGAAGTCTTCCAGGATCGGGTCCAGCGTGGCGCCGCGGCTGGTACGGATCGGCGTGCGTTGGCTGCTTGCATCGTCGGGGTCGACCACCTGGGACGCACGCAGATGCGGGCGTGCCAGCAGGATCAGCAGCCGGCACTCGTCGGCCGACAGCACGGCGGCATGCCGTTCGATCGTTGGACGCTGGTGGAGCCGCGTTGGCGCGCTGCGCGGCGTGAAGTGGATGAGGTCAAGCGCGGTGTCCTCGGCCGGATCAGGAGGCGCGACTCGCACCTCGGGCAGGGCGGTGACACCGAGTGGCTGCAGTTGCTGTAGCAGGTGTTTTGCTGCCTCTGGCTGGGCAGTAACGCCTTCGCCGCGCAGCAGGCGCTCGGCGAGCAGCGCCGCGGCTGGCACGTCGCCGGCGGCTGCGGCCTGCTCCAGCAGGCGCACGCAATGCTGTTGCTGCTGCGGATGATCGATTCGGCCGTACTGGATGGCTAGCGCACGCAGCGCCGGCGGGTAATGTGCTGCCGCAGCCGCGTGCAACCGCGCACGCGCTTGTGTTCCCAACTGTCGCGGGTCCTCCCCAACAGCTAGCGTCGCCAGCAGATAAGACGCTGCAGCCACGCCACTGCGTTCGGCGTGTTGCCAGTGCGCGATGGCCTGAGTGACATCCACTGCACCGCCGATGCCGTAGGCCAGCATGCGGCCGGCCTCGATCTGGGCAGTGGCATCGCCTGCGGCGGCGCCACGGGCATACCAGGCCAAGGCTTGCTCGGTCTCGCCGGCGCGGACCAGCGCCTGCGCCAATGCGTTGATGGCCGCAGGCTGTTGGCTTTGTGCGGCAAGGGTGAGCTGCGCGAGGGATGAGGCGTGCATGGCGGCATCCTACTGCGAGGCCCGGCGCAACGCGATCAGCTGTCGGCAGCGAGTGCCAGGTGGGTCAGATACAGGCGCAGGTCGAATTCGAGCTGATGGTAGTCCGGGGTCATGTGGTTGCACAGTTGATAGAAGGCCTTGTTGTGATCGGCCTCTTTCAGGTGCGCAAGCTCGTGTGCCACGATCATCTGCAGGAAAGGCTCCGGTGCATCGCGAAAGACCGAGGCAATCCGAATTTCGCGGCTGGCCTTGAGCCGGCCGCCGTGCACGCGCGAAATCGCGGTATGCGTGCCCAGCGCATGCTTCACCACCTGCAGATGGTTGTCGTAGATCGTCTTGTGCAAGGTCGGCGATGAGCGCATGTAACGCTCCTTCATTGCCTTCACGTAATCGTATAGATGGCGATCGGTGCGAATGCTGTGCCGCTCCGGATAACGACGTGCCAGTACCGCGGCGAGCTTGTCCTGTGCGATCAGCTCGCGGACCTGATCCAGGACGGCGGGCGGGTAACCGGCGAGATAGCGAAGAGTGTCCATGGCGATCGATTGCTGCAAGACCTGCATGATCGCCGATGCAAGCGTTGCTGGCCAATCGGGGAATGCAGGTGATGGGTGTAGCGTTTGAACGTTACCTGCGATTGCCTCGATGCCACCAGCTTCATGCAGGGGCGCGCGATCGGTTTGCCGTGTGCATGCACGCTATCGACTCGATGCTCTTGAAACGCGATCGACCGAGAACGCTTGGCGATGTTGACGGGCTGTCAACACGGCTTGTCGTTGTCTCAAACCCGCGTGCCAGTGGCTCTGAACGCAGCCTGCGTGTGGCGGCGTGTGTCAGCTGTATTCACGAATGCGGCACATGTGGATGGGTAGCGTGCAGCGCATGTTTTGCGGCGCTGTGCCGCAAGCACACGATCGAACAACGGCAGCGTGCCGGATTAGGAGACAACAACATGATCAAGTGGGCCATTATTTTCGCCATCATCGGATTGATTGCCGGTGCGCTCGGCTTCGGCGGGATGGCAGGCGCCGCGATGGGAATTGCCAAGTTCCTGTTCTGGGCCGGCATTATCATTGCCATCGTGCTGTTTGTATTGGGCATGACGATCGCCAAGAAGGTCACCTGACGTGCGGTGTGCAGCCGGTTAGTGGCTTGCTAAAAGCTGCATGTGCGCAAGAAAAAGAGCGGCCATTGGCCGCTCTTTTTCATCGAGACGTTGTACAAGGCGACAGGTGAAAACGATCTCGAGCACAACAGTCGACGGATATGAACTAGACGCCGGTGTCTTCAGCCGTGGTATGCAGCGCGATATTGAGCTGGTCGATCGTCACGATCCAGTCGGCATCGTCGAGACGTTCTTCACGCAGGAGTTGCGCTTGTGCCGGCGTCCAGAATGGCGCCTCTTCCAGACGTACGTCGCCCGGCAACGGCGAGTGCTCGGCGATGAAGGCGCGAATACTGGCTTCATCGGAAGGCAGGCCAAGCTGGGCGAACAGTTCGGAGAACGGGTGGACAGGTTGTTCCATGGCGAATCCTTCGTAAGTGTGGATGACTGAATGTTAGATCACCCAGTTTGAGGGAGTTGTGCACGGCCAGCTTGGATTTGCCTGCGCCAATGCCCATCTAGTTAGCCTGACCAAGCAAGGGTGGGGCGATCATGGCGACCGGATGGGCGGGCGATGGGGCGGTGCAGGACCAGATCGATGCCACCGTCGAAGACGCGATCAAGCGTGCGCGCAGTCAGCTGCACCAGGGGCCGAGTCTGACCCACTGCGAAGAGTGCGATGCGCCGATTCCCGAAGCGCGACGCAAGGCGGTGCCTGGCGTGCATTTATGTGTGAACTGCCAGGAGGCGCATGACCTGGAACAAAGCACGCAAAGCGGCTTCAACCGTCGCGGCAGCAAAGACAGCCAATTACGCTGAGTCTATTGGTGCGCCCGCGAACGGCCTGTCTCGGTTGAACTTTCAAATAGTTGTCGACAAGACAACTTGCTTGGTCAGGTGCGCACACGTTCAAGAGCGCTGCGCTTGCAGATCATGGTGGCTGCGCTCTGCTCACCCACTGAGGGCTCAGTTCGCATTAAAGCTGCTGCTCTCGCGCCACCGTCGCGTAGTGCGTTGGAAGAACAGGCTGTTCGGGACCTGCAGAACGCTCCCAGCATGGTCCCCGGTTTCTTCCAGGGTCGTGTAAATCACGTTGATATCGATCACACGTCCCTTGAGGCCAGGCTTGTCGCCGCCTTCGAGCAGTTCGATGTGATCGTGCAGCCGGAACGGGCGCGTGGTGATGATCAGAAAGGTGCAGAAGATATTGGACAGCACGCTCCATGCAGCGAAGAACGCTACCGCGCCGACAGCAGCAAATCCGGTGAACGCTGTCCACAGTGTGCCGCCAGAGACGCCGATCACGCGTAGGACCATCAGCAACGCACTGATCGAAATGATGAAGCCACCAACGCGGCGGATGCCGATCATCATCTCGGCAGGCACGTTGTAGCGTGTGCACAGGCGTCGTAGCAGTTGCCGCAACACCAACCGTACCACTGCGGCCACGGCAAGTATCAGCACGATCTTGATCGTTGGCACTGCGACTGCGAGCCACTCCGGGTTCCAGTGAGGCAACAGGCTACGGATCATGGCGGGCAAGGGGTCGGACGCAGACATCGGATCTGGCAGCGGCAAAGCGGGCATCCATTGTAACGGCGCGCCCCGGATGTGACCGGTGCAGGGGATGAACGTTGGCGCGCGTGGCAATGCTGCTGGTGGCCCGTCCAACCCGCGGTCGGTTGCCTTCCTGGCGACGGTAACGTGTGTGCAGACAAGCGTATTGGTGGTGTCGCTGTCGCGTGGACACCCCTCACTGCGTAGTGCCGACGACGCAGTGAAGCGCAGGGTTTGCGCTCAGCGCAGCACCCACACGCAGTGAGCGCTCCTCAAGTCAGCGCCGATCACGCGCATCATGCGTGACCAAAGCCGCGAACCGCTGCAGCGTTTGCGCGATCGCGTGGACGGCAACCCACTGATCCGGCGCGCTGGCACCGATGCAGGATGCCTGCTTCGAGCGGCGCTGCAGCAGGCAGACATCGACCCGGGTAGGCGTCAGCTTGAGTTGAACGTCTTGCAGTGGCAGCGCGTCGCAGTGGTGGGATGTGCACAAGGCCAGAACCAGGCCGAGCAGGTGTGGCATGACGATCTCCAACGTACACCAAGCGCTACGCCACGGTGGCGGCGGCTGGCAGCGATGTGGCGCAAGAGCGCGCCATTGCAGATTTGGATGCGGCGGGCGGCCAAAAGGTTTAGAGCAGATAAAAAACGACTGAGCCCGCCGCCAGCAGGCGCGGCCGGTGCTTGATGCAGCAGGCATCACTCTTACGCTCCAGTGCTGGGTGCTTCATCCCTATCCAGCTGACGACTGCTCGCGACGTGTTGTTCGCCGTTCCTGGAGCGGTGGTCGATGCCGCGCTGGGTACGACGGATGACCACCGCAACGCGTCCAATGGCACGACGGCTGGCGCCCGCCGAGATCCGGCGATGCGGCAACGCAGGCGTGCCAGCAGATCTAGGGTGTTTCGACCGGTGCTAAAAAAATTCGCCAGGCTTTAAACCTTTCCGCCGTTTGGTGCATCCAACTGGCTATGCTCGACACCTCCGTGCCCATCGATGTCTTGCCTTGCGCCACTCCCGCCGACCGCGACGACGCGGCGTTGGCGCGTGCGGCAGCGGCTGGCGAACGCGCAGCGTATGAGGCGATCTACCGCCGCCATTCGCCGCGGCTGTATGCGCTGGTCTGGCGTTTGTGCGGCGGTAATGCCGCACGCGCCGACGACGTGCTGCAGGACACCTTCATCGCCGCGTGGAAAGCATTGCCGCAGTTTCGCTTTCAGAGCGCGTTGGGCACATGGCTGCATCGGCTTGCCGTCAATACCGCGTTGATGGAGCTGCGCGCACGCGCGGCGTTTGGCGATCACTCCAGTGACGACAGCGAGGCGATGCTTGCGGCGGTGCCCGACGGCGCAGGGTGTCATTCGATACGGATGGATCTGGAGCGCGCGCTGGAACCCCGCCGCCGCGTGCCCGGGCGGTGCTGGTGTTGCACGACATCGAGGGCTGGAAGCACCAAGAAATTGCCGAGCAACTGCAGATGGCAGTGGGCAGTTCGAAAGCACAACTGCATCGCGCGCGCGGTCTGCTGCGCGCCCGGCTTGGAGAACACGCATGACCCCCGACTACCCTGACCGTATCGATGCCAAACCCACGGCCGAAGACGCTGCGCTGCATGCGCGTTTGCAGGCATTGCCGCAGCAGCGTCAGCCGCCCGCGCAGGTGTGGGAGCGCATCGCGCCAGCATTGTTGCCGCACGCCTCTGTCGTGGCGCTCCGGCCGCGCCGCCGTGGCTGGGCGGTGCCGGTGCTCGGCGTTGCGTTGGCGGCAGCCGTGGCCTTGGTCGCGGTGGTGCCTGGCCTCAGGCAACACACATCGCCGCAGCGTCCTTCGCAGCCTGCGCTCGTCATGCAGGCACGGGCGATGGCCGGGCAGTATCAGCAGGCCATTGCCCAGGTTCCGGTGCAACAGGTGCCCGCGGATTTGCGCCCTGCGCTGGACGAACTGGACCAAAGCGCGCAGGCCATCCATGCGGCCATCGCGCAGAGCCCGCAGTCCGCCTTTTTGTTGTCGCAACTGCAGCGCACCTACGCCAAGCGGCTGCAACTGACCCGTCTTGCCGCTCAGGGCCAGACACCCTTTCTAAGTTGAGGACCATGCTCATGCGCTACGCATCTTTTTCCCTGTTGCTGTTGGCTGCAGTCTGCGCTGCACCGGCGGCGGCGCAGACTGCGGTCAACCAGAGTCATCCGTTGGCAAGCGGCGGGCGTGTGGAGTTGGAAAACATTGCCGGGCAGATCCGTGTGCGCGGTTGGGACCGCGACGAGGTGGCGCTGACCGGTACCTTGGGCGAGGGCCAGCGGCTGGAGGTCGATGCGAGTTCGAACCGGCTGCAGTTTGAAGTGATCTATCCGCGTAGCAGCCGCAGTGGCAAGGGGGCGCAGCTGGAGTTGCGCGTACCGCGTGCCGCCATGCTGCAGGTGGAGGCGGTCAGCGCCTCGGTGGACGTGGATCAGGTTGATCTTGCGCGGCTGCAGCTCAAATCCGTCAGTGGCGATGTCGTGGCGCGCGGGCGTGCCAAGGAGGCTCAGCTGGAGACGGTCAGCGGGACGTTGCGCAGCATGGTGAGCAGCGGACGGGTGACGCTGGGCACGGTCAGCGGGCAGATCGACGCGCAATCCGGGGCCAGCGGGATCGTATCGGCCGAGTCCGTTTCTGGCGATATCCGGATCGGTGCCGGCCAAGTTTCGCAGCTGCGCTCGCAAAGCGTGTCTGGCTCGACCGCGGTGACGGTGGCTGGGTTGGCGCCGGGCGGCAGCGTCTCTGCAGAGAGTGTCAGCGGCACGATCGCGCTGGGTGTGCCGCGCAACGTGTCGGCGGCGCTGAATGTGGAGGTCTTCAGCGGCGACATCCGCTCGGTGGCCGGGCAGGTCGAACGACCGGAGTACGGCCCTGGCAAGAGCCTTCGCGCGACGCTGGGGGGGGGACGGCGATATCAAACTGGAGTCTCACTCCGGTTCGGTGCGTATCGATTACACCAACTGACGCCGAAAACAAACGTGCCACCCTGCGGTGGCACGTCGGTAACACTTCAAGCAGCACTGGGCTGCAACTGCGTGAGCGCGCGCTGCGAAGCGGGCGCCATTGGCAGTGGTACTCGCTACTTACGCGATCTTGTCGCCATCGTTGCGAGCGGGGCCGAAGTTGGTGGTGAGCACTTCGATCCGTCCGCCGGTCTTGCGGAACGCCGCGATGTCGGCAGCAATGCGCTCACGGCTGAGCGGCTGCGACTTGCCTTCGCTGCGAGCGATGCTGGGCTGGGATTTCTGCTTGGTCGCGGGACGTGCCATGTGGCCTCCTGTAGCGGGGAAGTGCAATGACACCGCGTGCGGCCAGGGTAGTGCGCGCGAAAGCGGTGTCGAGAAGTGCGATGGCGTTCGGTGCGCAATCGCGGTGGCACGGCGAGCGTGCCTTGCTGATACGACGACGGGGCGTCAGGCAGCAACCGTGTATTATAGGCGCTGCGGGCGGTTTTGTGTTAACCGTCCGACGGGCGGGCGCCCTGGGCCGCTGCCCATGCCAGGCCCTGCACCACGCCAAACGACGGATCGCCGTGCACCATCTGCGATTCCGGGAAGACCGCCGCGACGGTGGCGCGGATATAGCCAGCACGCGACATGCCACCAGTCAGGAACAAGGTGGCCGGGGGTGCGTCCAGGTCGGCGCGCACCTGCGCAAGCAGCCCTTCCAGTTCGCGGAGATAGCTGGAAGCGGACGCCACCAGCGCGCTGGCCTGCACTTCCACGCTTAGCCCGCGCTCGATGAACTCCAGCGATGCCTGATGCTGGTCGAGCTCGCTGAGTGCGATCTTGCAGGCTTCCACGCCGCGATACAGCCGCGCGGTATTGCCGGTGTCCTGCAATGCCTGCAGGCGCTTGTCGAACGGAGCGGGTACGTCCTGGTACTTGTGCAGTCGGAATTCGCGTTGGCGGGTCATGTCCTGCACCATCGCCGCTTCCACGTAGTGATGCGCCGGCACGCGGGTAATGCCGCGGCCGAACAGCGGCATGTAGGCCGCGAGACTGAGCGCCAGATCGATATCGGTACCGCCGCGCGCAATGCCCCAGGCGCGGTGCACCTGCGGCGGGGCGCGACCACCGACGCTGGCATGCGCGATATCGGTGGTGCCGCCGCCGATATCCACCACCACCGTGTCGTGCCGGGTGTCGTGGCTGACGTGGTAATGCATTGCCGCCGCTGCGGGTTCTTCGAGGAACTCCACGCTGTCGAACCCGGCGGCGATTGCCGCGGTCTGCAGAATCTCCAACGCCTGCGCATTGCCGGCATCGCCGATCGAGCTGCGAAACTGCACCGGGCGGCCGAGCACGGCGGTGCGGATGTTGAGATCGAACTGGCGCGAGGCAGTGAGGCGGATATGTTCCAGCACGTGCGTGGCGATGCCGGTGATGGTCTGACGTGCGCGCGGATGCAGGTTGTAGCCCAGCATCGACTTCGGGCTCTGCACCAGGTTGCCTTCGCCTTCGAGAAAGTAGGCATCCAGTGCGTCGTCGCCGTACACGGCATTCTGCAGCAGCGCCGCCGAACTGCGCGGCTCGCGCACCTGTTCTTCCATCCATTGCCGGCGCACGATGCGTAGCGCTTCGCGGCGCAGGCTGTCCTGGTTGGGCGTGCGGCCGGCGGCAACGGCATCGCGGCGGGCCGAGTCGATCAGGCGCTCCATTTCGTATTCCAGCGCCGGGGTGAGGCTGAAATCCTCCGGGTCACGCATGGTGTCGGGGAAATACACCGTGGTGCGGAATTGCAAGGCGTCGCCGAAGCGCACCGGTTCTACCTTCCCATCGACGATCGCCGCGGCGGCGGAATTGCTGGTACCGAAGTCGATGCCGAGTTTCATGCGCAGTGCCTGAGAGCGGGCCGCGCACTTTACTACGGCTGCCGCGTCCGCCGTCCAGACCGGCGCGCAGGCGTCGCGGCTGGCCGAGGCGCCGCGCACTGGGGCACGCGGCGCAAGGCATCAGGCCGCGATATCGTCGACGTGACCCTGGTTCAACTCGTCCGTGGTGGCTTCGCGCACCTCCACGACCTCCACCGCAAAGTGCAGGGTCTGCCCCGCCAGTGGGTGATTGCCGTCCACGGTGACCTGCTCCGGGCCGACCTCGGTCACTGTCACCAGCACCGGGCCCTGTTGAGTGCGGGCTTCGAACTGCACGCCGGGCGCCACGTCGACATCGGTGGGGAAGGCATCGCGCGGCACGTGCTGGACCAGCTGATCGTGACGTGGGCCATAGCCTTGCTCGGGCGCCACGTCGGCGGTGAGCGTGTCGCCGACACGCCTGCCGTCCAGGGCCTGCTCCAGGCCAGGAACGATATTGCCGGCACCATGCAGATAGCTGAGCGGGGTGTCCGGGGTAGAGCGGTCCAATACCTTGCCACTGTCGTCGGAAAGTGTGTAGTGAATGGTCGCAACGCGACCTTGGCTGATTTCCCTTGGAAACCTCCATGACGGGTGATCGAGGGGAGTGCATCGGTTGATTCACGATGCGGGCAGATGCTGCATGCACACCGTAGGCAATCCAGGCCCGTCATGCAACCGCGGCTGTCGCTGCGGTTGGGGCGAGGATCAGCTTGGTGCAGAGCGTGGCATGGCCATGTCGCGAAGCGGTGCCTTGCGCGCGGGCACGTGCGATGCGTGTCGCTCGACACGTTGTATGGCCTATGCCGAGGCGTTGGCAGCCGTGTGCTGGTGCAAGCTATGGGCGACGATCGCTAACCCACCGCGCACCACACACAGATTGCATGCGCATCACAGACCTGTATGCGTGCTCAATCGGTCTGCTCCCCGCGCTCGATCTGCGCGCGGCGTGCGCGCCAGGTTTCCGGTGTCTGCGGTTTGATGAACAGCGCGGTGAGCTCTGGATGCTGGCGCTTTGCCGCCGCTTCGATGCGTCCCATGCAGGCTTCGATCTGCGGCGTCGTGCGGCTGTCTTCGAATTCGGCGCTGAGTGCGGCAACCACCTGGTTTGGGCCCATCTGCATGGTGAGTACGCCGTTGGCGGCGCGCACGTCCGGGTCGCTGGCGGCGATGCGCAGCAGCGACTCGGTGACATGCGCGTGCGCGGGCTCGCCGATCAACAGGCCCTTGGTTTCGCGCGCCAGCAGGAACGCGGTGAAGGCGAGCACGCCGGCAATGCCGATCGACGCAATACCGTCAAGCTCGGGCATGTTCAACAACTGCGCGCCGGCCAGGCCAAGCAGCGCCATGAACAGGCCGATCAACGCGGCGCTGTCTTCCAGCAGGACGGTGAAGGTGCTGGGGTCCTTGCTCTGGCGAAATGCTTCGAAATAACCCAGGCGGCCCTTTTTTGCGCGGAATTCGCGCAGTGCCACCACCCAGGAAATGCCTTCGAACACGATGGAGACGCCGAGTACGCAGTAGGCGACAAGATGGCTCTTGGCCGGCTCCGGATGACGCAGATGCACGATGCCTTCGTACAGCGAGACGCCAGCGCCCATCGCAAACACCAACAGCGCGACGATGAAACTCCAGAAATACAGCTCACGCCCGTAGCCGAAGGGGTGCGTCGGCGTGGGCGCTTGCGCGGCACGACGCAAGCCGTACAGCAACAGGACCTCGTTGACGGTATCCACCAGCGAATGCACGCCTTCGCTGAGCATGGCCGAGCTGCCTGAGATGCCGGCAGCGATGAATTTGGCCACAGCGATGGCCAGATTGCCGGCCAGCGCGACGTAGACCACCAGGTGCGAGCCCTTGGGTTTTGCAGGGCCGGCTTGGCCCGCATCGCTGGGGCCGCCGTTTGCGTTGCCAGGTTGCGTGGCGTTCGGTGTGAGGGGCACTGGCTGGTTGGACACGGACGACCTGCGGGGTATTCGACAAGCCCGGCACTATCGCGCTGCGGCCGTGCCGGGTGCGTGATCGCAGCGCCGGGGAGCTACAATTCACGCCCGTTTTTGATCAAGGACTCGCATGTCTACCGTTCCCGCCTGCCCGCAATGCGGCCAGGACAATACCTATGCCGACGGCGCCCTGTCGGTTTGCGCGGAGTGCGGTTTCGAATGGAGTGCAGGCGAGGCCACCGCGAGCGCGACGGTCGTGCGCGATAGCAACGGCAACGTACTGCAGGCTGGCGACACGGTGACGGTGATCAAGGATCTCAAGGTCAAGGGCTCGTCGATTCCGCTCAAGCAGGGCACGGTGATCCGCAATATCCGCCTGGTCGACGACGATGCCGAACATATCGAAGGCAACTCGGAAAAGATCAAGGGACTGGTGCTGAAAACCTGTTTCTTGCGCAAGGCGTGAGACGCTTGCGGGTGACAGGTTATCCAGCGTGTGCAGGAGCGCGCTGGCGCGCGATGAATGCGCGATCGATAACGCTTCATCGCGCAAACGCGCTCCTGCGCTGCGGCGCGCTCAATCGCGCGGATACACTGCTGCCACCGTGCAGCTCTGGCGCATCCGCGCAAACTGCCCGCCGCGCGTGGTGCTCAGGTCGCCTTGCTGGCCCGCACCGACGCTTGCGCCGGCCAGACCGAGTTCGTCGAGGACATCCACCTTGTCGCCGGGATTACCGCAGATCGCATTCAAGCCCATGCCGGACACGAAGCGGATCGGCGGCGCGCCGCTGAGTTCGCGGCAGCTGTCCATCAACTCGACGCGATAATGGCGGTGCGTGCCGGGATGGCGCGGAGACACTTCCACCACCAGGCCCTGCGCGTCTTCCGACCACGCGCGCAACATGCTGGGATTGAAGCAGTAGCTGGATGAGCCGGCGAAGTTGCGACGACGTGCTTCGCGCACGCTGACGCCTTCCAACGTGGGTACATCAATGCGGTCGCGCTGTCGGGCAATGCCGGCGTAATCGCGCGCGCTGAGCGTGGCGACCTGGCTGATGGCGCACTGTTGCTGCCCGACACTGATAAACGCCTGCGCGCCATTGCAGACCCAACCGTGTGGCGCGAGCAGATTGGCATCTGCCTGTATGTCGAGCTGCGGGCAGTCCTGCGCCAACTGCAGGCGGAACAAACGTCCGTCATGTTGTGCGACGGCGAGCGTGCGCGCATCGGCCTGATGCAATTCCGCAACCTGACGCGCATCCAGGCAGTCGGCGCTTGGCGGCGCAGGACGTGTGGTTTGTGCAGATGCATCAGCCATCGTGCATGCCACACCGTTGATGCCGAACAGAACCGCAGCGAGCAGGCGCATCACGCACATCCTTGGCAATGAGGTGCCCGCATCATGGGCCCGCATGGCTGCGCTGACAATCGCAGCTTGCAGCGACAGATCAGCCTGTTGTGACGAGGCGTCGCGTGCAGCACGCCAACGCCGCCGCAGTTGCCGCCGCTCCCGTCAACGCGCCGACCGCGCGCTCATGGCGTCCCAGGCGGATCCGAGTCCAGCACCTGAAGCTTGGCGCCGGTGGTTTCGGGCAGGATGCGCTGATCGGTGGCGACCAGCACCACGCCCGGGGTCAGCAGTGGCAACAGGCCGGCGAGAAAGGCGGGCGGCACCTGCAGGCGCGCGACGGTGGCGGCGTCCAGCGCCTGTCCCGCCGCGGCCGCACTGCCGGGAATGCCGATCCGCATCCAGTTGGGCATGCGCTGGCCGGGCAGTCCAGGCAGGTCGCCCGGCAAAAAGCCCTGGCCGACGATGAAGGCCTGCGTGCCCAGTGGCGCGGCGCCGGGCTGTGCATGCAAGGCAACCTGCGCGCGCCCGATTTCCACGCCGTTGCGGTACACCACCAGTTGCTGGTCGGTGCTGCTGATCAGCATCGAGATCGGGCCGGTCGGCGCCAGGTCCGGTTGCCAGGCAAATGCCTGCCCGGTGGACAGCGGCAGCAGGGCGCGCTCTGCGCCGGTGGTGGGATCGATCGGGCTGAGTGCGCGTGGATGCACCACATCGTCGGCGCTGATGCCGGCCTGTGCGACCACCACCACCATGCCCATGTTGGAGTTGTCGAACAGCAATCGCGCAAACTCCGACGGCAGATGCACGCAACCGTGCGACTCCGGATAGCCGGGTAGGCCGCCGGCGTGCAGGGCAACGCCGTCCCAGGTGAGTCGCTGCTGATACGGCATCGGGGCAGCGTTGTAGATGTTGGAGCGGTGGTCTTTGTCCTTCTGCAGGATGGTGAACACACCGGTCGGGGTTTCGTGCCCGGGCTTGCCGGAACTGATGGTGGACACGCCGATCAGGATGCCGTTGCGATACGCGTAGGCGCGTTGTTCGGTCAGGCTGACGATCACCGCCATCGGCCCCCATCCCTTGCTGACGCCGCCCCAGATCCATTCGCCCGGTTTGAGCTGCGTGGGCAGGGTATCGGCAGGACTGGACTGGCGCGCGCCCCAGAACGGCACGGCAAGCGCTTGCCCGCCGATCAGCAGCGTGCAGCACAGGGCGAATGAGAGAAAGCGGCGCATGAGTCGTCCAGCAGCGAGGGCTGCCTGGATGCTAGCGGCATGCGATGTGCGCGTCATGTGGCGACGCTGCGGTGTCGGCGCGCCATGCGAACCTTGGCTGCCCGTGCAGGACGGTCTTACCGGCGGCGGGCAGTGCCGCCGCATGCATCGGGTGTTGCAAACACGCGATGCAGGCCATGCCCGATCACGGGCCGTTTGCTGCGGCAGTGACCGGGCAAGCCGGGGCCGGGATCAATCCGCCAGCGCGGGATAGTCCGTATAGCCCTTGGCGCCACCACCGTACAAGGTGGCCTGATCGACCTCTGTCAGCGGCGCGTTTTCGCGCAGGCGACGCACCAGATCCGGGTTGGCGATAAACGGGCGCCCGTAAGCGATCGCATCGGCGTAACCGCTGCTGATGGCCTGTTCGGACATGCCGCGGTCGTAGCCGTTATTGGCGATCCACGCACCATCGAACTTGGCACGCAACGCGGCGTAGTCGAAGGCGACGTTGTCGCGCGGGCCGCCGGTGGCGCCCTCGATCACGTGGACGAAGGCCAGCCCGCCGATCAGGTTGAGCCGCTCGACCGCACGTTCGAACAACGGCTGCGGGTTGGAGTCGTGCGCGCCGTACACCGGGGTCACCGGCGACAAGCGCACGCCGGTGCGCTCGGCGCCGATTTCGTCGGCGATGGCCTGCACTACTTCGCTCAGCAAGCGCGTGCGGTTTTCGATGTCGCCGCCGTAGGCGTCGGTGCGCTTGTTGGAGCCATCGCGTAGGAACTGATCCAGCAGATAGCCATTGGCGGCATGCACTTCCACACCATCGAAACCGGCATCGATCGCGTTGCGTGCAGCGATGCGGTAATCCTCGATCAGCGCGGGAATTTCATCCAGGCCCAGGGCGCGCGGCTCGGACACATCTTCGAAGCCGTTCTCGGTGTAGGTCTTGCCTTCGGCGCGAATGGCGCTTGGTGCGACCGGCACTTCGCCCGGAGGCAGCACGCTGGTGTGCGAGACGCGGCCGACATGCCACAGCTGCAGCACGATCTTGCCGCCGCGGCGGTGCACTTCATCGGTGACTGCGCGCCAGCCTTCGACCTGTGCCTGGGTGTGGATGCCGGGGGTGTCGAGATACCCCTGGCCGAGCGGGCTGATCTGCGTGCCTTCGGCCACGATCAAGCCGGCGGTGGCGCGCTGGCCGTAATACTCGGCGGCGAGCGGCGAGGGGACCTGCCCGGAGCCAGCGCGGTTGCGTGTGAGCGGTGCCATGATCACGCGGTTGGCAAGATCCAGTGCGCCCAGGCGCACCGGGGAGAACAACGGAGATTCAGTGGATTTGGACATCAGCAACCAGTTCGAGTTGGATCGCGCCAGGCGCGGCACCACGCCGATCGCGGTGCCCCACAGCGATGGTGGCGGACCCAAGCGGATTCGAGCGACGTCAGTAGGACACTGCGTCCCCGCATCGCGCCAGATGGATCGAACTGTGATGTGCTGCGGGTTGGCGCTGAACCGTCATCGGTGATCGCCTTTCGCTAATTGCTGCATTGCACAATAATAAGCCGCCCCGTCATCCTGGAGTCGGGCATGTCCGATATCGACCTCTCAGCGCCACGCGTGCCACGGCGCAATTACGTCCTGATCCTGCTTGCGCTGGCGATGGGCGGCTTTGCGATCGGCATCAGCGAGTTTTCCACGATGGGCTTGATGACGCAGATCGCGCAGGGCCTGCAGATCAGCGAGCCGCAGGTGGGCCATGTCATCAGTGCCTACGCGCTGGGGGTGGTGGTCGGCGCGCCCTTGCTGGCCATCCTGGGCGCGCGCTGGCCGCGCCGCACGTTGTTGCTGCTGCTGATGGTGTTCTATGCGCTGGGCAACCTCGCCAGCGCGTTGGCGCCCAGCTATCACACGATGTTGCTGTGTCGCTTCATCGCTGGCCTGCCGCATGGCGCGTATTTCGGTGTGGCCTCTCTGGTTGCCGCCTCGATCAGCCCGCCGAATCAACGCGCCACCGCGGTAGGTCGCGTGCTGCTGGGCTTGAGCGTTGCCTTGCTGGTGGGCAACCCACTGGCGACCTGGCTGGGGCAGATCGTGAGCTGGCGCTGGGCGTATGCGTCGGTATCGGTGATCGCGTTGGGCACGGTGGCGGCGGTGGCCGCGTTGTTGCCGCCTGCGCCGGACGAGCCGCGTCAGCAGCCATTGCGCGAGCTGCGTGCGTTCAATCGGCCGCAGGTGTGGCTGGCGTTGGCGATCGGCGCGGTGGGGTTCTCCGGGATGTTCTGCGTCTTCAGCTATCTGGCACCGACGTTGACGGCGGTCACCGGTGTTGCGCCTGCGCGCATTCCGTTGGCGATGGCCGCCTTTGGCGTCGGCGGCGTGCTTGGCAGCATCCTGGGTGGGTGGCTGTTCGACCGCATGCAGTTCCGCGCAGTGCCGGTGCTGTTGGTGTGGTCGATCGTGGTGATGTTGACCTTTCCGCTGGCCGCGCACTCGGGGCTGTGGGTGTTCGTTTCCATCGTGGCGGTCGGCACGATGGGCGCCCTGGCGCCTGCGTTGCAGACCCGCCTGATGGATGTGGCAGCCGAAGCGCAGACCCTGGCCGCAGCGTCCAACCATGCCGCCTTCAATACCGCAAACGCCTTGGGTCCCTGGCTGGGCGGCATGGCGATTACCGCGGGCTGGGGCTGGACATCCACCGGATACGTGGGGGCAGCCACGGCACTGGGCGGGTTGCTGGTCTACGCGCTGGCGGTGTGGCAGGAGCAACGCCAACGCACGTTGGTGACCAACTGCTGAGCAGTCGAGCCGTGCCGCTGCGCGGGGTGGCTGGCGTGAGGTTTGCTGCGGGAGGTGGGTGATCGACGTGGGCGCGCGTTGCCTGCTGAGATGGGTGCAACGCCGATCTGCCGCATGATGGACCGATCAACGCGCCACTGCGCTTGCGTTCGCTGTCGCATCAAGGTGGGCAAGGCACGTGCACGGCGTATCCACGATCGTCTCACGGCTGTGCGTCGACACTGCCGGGTCATCGCAAGCGGGCCGAACCGTCATGACCGACTTCATTCCGCCGCCGTGGAAGCGTCCCAATCCCAAGCCAAAGGCCGCATCCACCCCGTTGACCGAGGCACAGAAGGCCGCCGCAAAACAACGTGCACACGAGGCCGGGCGGCCGTATCCGAACCTGGTCGACAACATGTGGGCGAGCCGACAGCCGAAAGGGTCTTGATGCGTTGTTGCCAACGATGAATCGCAATTCATCGGCCGCACGATGGCGTGAGGACGATACCTGCATTGCTCACATGCCGGTTATGGTCGCGCCGCAAGGATGCAACCGTACACAACGTTACGGCATCGCAGTCAACGCATCGATTGCGCTACTTCCCGAAAGCCAGCGTCTTGCATTCCTGCAGCGCCGGCGCATCCAACAAGGAGCGACACATGAGCATTCAGAGCAAAACCGAGCATAGCCTCAACGACCTCATCGCCATTTCCCGCGACGGCAAGGACTTCTACGACGAAGCCGCTGCCAAGGTTGGCGACGCCGAGCTGGCGACGTTGTTCCGCCGCATCGCCGGCGTCAAGAGCGACATCGTGAGCAGCCTGAGCAGTGTGGTTGCGGCAGCCGGTGGAACGCCGGAAAAGCATGGCACCATGGTCGGTAGCATGCAGCAGTTCTATGGCAAGGTGCGTGCAACGCTGGGCGACACCAAGTACGGCTACGTGGCCGAACTGGAAGAATCCGAAGACCGCCTGCTGAAGGCGTTCGACGAAACCATCGCCGACGCCGATACGCCGGTCGCCGCGCGCGACGCTGCGCTGCGTCTGTTGCCGGAAGTGCGGGCATGTCACGACGTGATGCGCAACCGCAAGCATGCAATGAAGAACGCCGCGTAACAGCGGCAGCAAGACCGGGGGCATCTGCACTGCTGCAGCTCTCGGAGTAAATCGATACAGGCGGGAAACGGGTGGCGCGAGCTGCCCGTTTCTTTTTTATTTGGGCATGCTGCGCGCGATCTGGTCAAAAAATCGCCATATCGACGGCATGTTTCACAGTGCGACATGTTTCACGTCGGTGCGCACACGCGTCGCGTATTCGCGCACGCATAAGGTCTGCTAGTATCCGCCGCCCTTCTTCAGCCAGGCCCGCGCAGGCGGTCGTGGAATCACTCCATGAAGCAGCAGTTTCTATATCTGTCATCGGCCGAAGCACAGTTGTCGCTAGGCCTGGGGGAAGAAAAGCCCACCGAGCGGCTGTTCTTTGCGGTGATGGCAGATGCGGCAACCGCCGCGCGTGCGGCAGGCATTGCCGACGGGTTGCTGCAGAACGGGCAGGTGGATGGCAAGCCACTGGGACGCGAGCGACTGCATGTGACCTTGCATCATCTGGGCGACTACGCCGGCGGGCTGCCGCCTTCGTTGGTGAGCCGTGCCAGCCAGGGCGCCGAGCGGGTGGCGATGGAAGCTTTCGAGGTCGAGTTCGATCGCGTCGGCACCTTCGGTGGACGGCGTTCGCAGCTGCCGTGCGTGCTGCGTGGCGAAGAGCGCGTGCGCGGGCTGTATGAGCTGCAAGGGGCGCTTGGCCGTCAGCTGGCGCATGTGGGGATCGCCGGTGATGCGCAGTACACGCCGCATATGACGCTGCTGTATTGCAACCAGACGTTGCCGCAACGCCGCTGCGATGCGCTTGCGTGGACGGTGCGCGACTTCGCATTGGTGCGCAGCTTTCTTGGCCAGTCGCGTTACCAGATCGAAGGCCGCTGGCCGCTGCGTTGAATCGCAATCTTGTGTGCAGACGCGCGCGCACAAGGTAGCCTTCGTGCATGGATGCCATCCCCCCTCTGCCGTTGCATGCCGACCATCTGGCCGCCTTGGAACAGGCCTATGCGACGCCGCCGCGCGCCTACCATCACTTCGGCCACGTGCGCGCGTTGCTGCAGCACTACGCCGAGGTCGCGGCCGGGCCGGGTTGGCAGCAGCCGACGGAGGTCTGGCTGGCGATCCTGTTCCATGACGCGATTTATCAGCCCGGGCGCAGCGACAACGAAGCCGAATCTGCAACGTGGGCGATGGAGTGCATCCCGCGCTGGTGGCCGCAGGCCGAGGTGGATCTGCAACGCGTGCAGGCGCTGATCCTGCTCACCGCGCGCCATGGGCAACTGCAACCGCAGGACGTGGATGAGGACGCGGCGCTGTTCCTGGATTGCGACATGGCGATCCTGGCCGCGCCCGCCGCCGTCTTCGATGCCTACGACCGTGCGATTGCACAGGAATACCATGGCCATGTCCCCGCGTTGCTGTTCCGGCTCAATCGTCGCCGCTTCCTGGCCGGGCTGCTGAAGCGCCCGCGCATTTTTCTGAGCGACTACTTCCATGCGCGTATCGATACGGCGGCGCGGGACAACCTTCGGCGCCGGTTGGGTCGCTGAGCCGGCATTGCCAGCGCGCGACGCGTGATCCGGAAGCGACGGATGCGCACGACGCTACAATAGCCACATGCACGACAGCGCCACGTCCGCCTCCGATCCCCGCCCGCAACCGCCGCAGGCACCCGCGCCCAACGAGTGTTGCGAGAGTGGCTGCCCGCTTTGCGTGCACGACCTGTACGCCGAAGAGCTGACGCGTTATCGCCAGGCCCTGGCTGCCTGGGAAGCCCGTCAGCCGGCGCAGGCGCGATGAGCGAAGCGTCACGCTTCGCGGCGAGTGGCGGAACGATTATCTTTGAATCACTTTTCCCGACGGTGCGACATGCGACGACTTGAACGATGGAGCGCGCTCTGCGGCGCGGCGATGTTGACGCTGTCGGGAGTGGCCGCGGCCCAGGCTCCGGAACCGATCAGCCACGGGCGTTTCGAACAGATCCCGGTGTTGATGCCCAAGGGCGAGCCGCAGCGCGTGGTGATCTGGTTGGCGGGCACAGGTAATGCCGGCAAGCGTCAGGCCCAGGCGCAAGCCCTGCGCGATGATGGCGCGATGGTGGCGGTGGTGGATACCGCGCATCTGTATGCGGTGCTGCGCAAGGACGGCGGCACCTGCGCGTTTTCGGTGGGCGATGTAGAGAACTTCTCGCGCTACCTGCAGGCCTTCTACCACATCCCCACGTATCGGCTGCCGTTGCTGGTAGGCGATGGCGAAGGTGCGGCGCTGGCGTACGCCATCGGCGCGCAGGCCAAGCCGCATGTGCTGGCCGGCGTGCTCACCGATGGGCTGTGCCCGGCCACCGTGTCAGATCAGGCGATCTGCCAACCGGGTGTGCGTCCGGGTAGCAATAGCCTGGTTCCGGCGACGCTGCAGATCCCCTGGGTACTGGCCGGCAGCCAGGACAAGCGCTGTTCTGCGGCAGCCGAAGACGCCTTCCTCAAGCAAATTCCCCAGGCCCGCACCTTCAAGCGGTCTGCGCAGGGCGACATCCTGCCGGGCCTGCGCGCCGCGGCCCGTTCGCTCGGCGAGCAGAAAGGGGTCGCCTTGCCGCCACCGCCTGGCGGTTTGAGCGATCTTCCGGTGGTCGAATTGCCAGCCAAACCGGACGGCGATGGCGACGACGACACCTTTGTGATCTTCGTGTCCGGCGATGGCGGTTGGGCCGGGCTAGACGAAGAAGTGGCCGCTGCGCTTGCCGCGCAGGGCATCCCGGTGGTGGGTCTGGATTCGCTGCGCTACTTTTGGACCGAACGCACGCCGCAAGGCTTCGCCACCGACCTGGACCGCATTGCGCGCGTCTACGCGCAACGCTGGCAGCGCAAGCGCGTGGTGCTGATCGGCTTCTCGCAGGGCGCGGATGTCCTGCCTGCGGCGATCAACAAGCTGCCGGCGCAGACCAAGCAAAACATCCGCATGACCGCGCTGTTGTCGGTAGGCAAGCTGGCCGATTACGAATTCCATGTCAGCAACTGGCTGGGCTCGGACGATGAAGGCCTGCCGATCGCGCCGGAAGTGCAGCGTCTGCCGGCCGGCACCACGGTGTGCATCTATGGCCAGGACGATGACGACGCGTTGTGCCCGAGCCTGCCTGCGCAGGCCGCCAAGCGCGTGGCGCTACCGGGCGATCACCACTTCAAGGGCGATTACGCGACCCTGGCCAAGGTGATCATGGAGCAAATGCACGGCCTGTCGACGCCCTGACCGTGCGTGGCATCGCAACGATGCCCTGCTACCCGTCGGTGCGGATCGAGCAGGGAACCAAGCACGGCTAACCGACGACAACGCTCACTGACAAACGGCAGCAGCCGGTGCTCGGTGCGGCATGCCTCACTCGTACGCGCCGGTTGAGAGAGCGTTTGCCTGCGATAGGCGGCGAAGTCCCTGAACCGCTCCAAGCCATCGAGCCACGGCGTGCGAACTGCGGACCCACCTGCGCCGAAGCGGGCGCCGATGGGTTCGCCGCCTCATTCCTGCCGGCCGGGGTCCACCGAGATCAGCCGGGTCACGTCCAGCAGCGCGGCCGGCAGATGCATGCCGCCCGGCGCGACCAGATAGCGCGGGCGCCAGGTCGGGGCGAACTTCGACTTGAAGCGGCGCAGCCCGCTGAACCCGTAGAAGCGCTCGCCATGGCGCGCGACCAGGCTGGCAAATCGGTTCCAGCGCCCGGCCAGACGGTGTTCGGCCAGCCCCGACAACGGCGCCATGCCCAGCGAGAACCGCGTGTAGCCATTGGCCTGGCCCCATAGGAACAGCTCGATGAACAGGAAATCCATCGTGCCCTTCGGCGCCTCGGCGCTATGTCGCATCAGATCCACAGACAGTTCGCCGCCGGCCGGTGCCCACCACACATTGGCGAACGCCACGATCTGCCCTTCGGCCTCGGCCACTGCCACCGGGAAACGGCGCAGATAGTCCGCATCGAAGCTGCCCAGCGAGAAGCCTTTTTCTTCGCCGGATTTTTCTTCCAGCCACTGTTCCGACACCTCGGCCAGGCGCGGCAAGATCGCGTCCACCTGCTCGGGCTGCAGCATGCGAAAGGTCAGGCCACCACGCTTGCCACGGTTCCAGGCCTGGCGTAGATCGGCGCGGTCGCGGCCTTCCAGGGTGAAGCCCTCCAGCGGCACGATCGCTTCTTCGCCCAGCTTGACCAGGGTCAGGCCCATGTCGAGGTAGGTCTGCCAGTATTTTTCACCGACCTGGTAGAACACCGGCCGCAGGCCCATGTGGTCGGCCTCCTCGCGGAAGCGCCAGATCAGCGCACGCGCCACCTCCGGCGGCCCCACCGGGTCGCCCATCGAAATCAGCGAGCCGCCATAGCGCTGCATCATCACGAAGCCGCGGCGCTGTTCGTCGAGCAGGAAGGCCTTGTCGCCGGTCAACGCCAGGCACGCCTGGGTGTCGGTACTGATCTCCAGGATCGGTGCCAGTGTCTGCAGGGTGTGCGCGTCGGCGGCCGGCATCGGCCGGCGCCCGCCGCGCAGCAGCCGCGCCATGCCGAACATGATCACGCCCACGCACAGGATCAGGGCGGCGCGCAGCGCACGTGGTGCATTGGCCGAGGTGGCAAATTGCCACCACAGGTCATTGCTGTATTCGACATGGCTGTAGACGAAGAACAGCAGCCAGAAGGTGGCCACCAGCACCAGGCCCAGATTGCTCAGCCAGCGCCACGACCAGGCTTCATCCAGCAGCGCACCCTGGCGATAGAACTCGCGCCGTGCGGCCCACAGCGCCACCGCTGCCAGCGCCGCCGACAACGACACCGAGATATGGCTGCCGCGCAGCAGCGACAGCGGCGGCAGCAGCACGCACACGCCCAGCGCCAGCATCCAGGCCGCGTGGCTGCGGCGCTGCAGGCCCTGGCCGATCAACAGCAGCAGCATGCCACCCAGGCTGACCAGCAGATGCGAGGTTTCGATCAGGGGCAGCGGCGCGACTTCCTGGCGCGCACGCGGCGTCGGCAGGGTGCCGTCGATCATCAGGCCCGCGCCTACCGCAAAGACCGCCAGGGCCAGGATCTGCGGCAGCCATGGGCGCAACGTCTTCCACACCGTGCGCGCGGTGCTGGCACTGGCGCGCACCGGCGCTCCCAGCCCGGAGGCCGCCGCCATGGCCACAGAAATCAGCAACGGCACGATGTAGTAGGTGACGCGATACGCCAGCGCCGCGGCCAGCACAGCGGCGGGTGTCACATGCGGCAGCAGCTTGAGCAAGCTCCACTCGAACACGCCCAGCCCGGCCGGCACGGTGGAAATTAGTCCGGCCACCACCGCCACCAGCCAGATGCCGATAAAGCCGAAGTAGCCAGTGCCCGGATCCGGCGGCAGCAGCACGTAGAACGCCGCTGCGGCCAGGCCCAACTCGACCACGCTGAGCGCGGTGACGCCCAGCACGGTGGTGCGGTCCGGCAGCCAGAAGCGATGGCTGCGGATTCCAAATTCGCGCCCTTGTTTGCCCACCAGCACCAGCATCGCCAGGTAACCGGCCAGCAAGGCGATACCGGCGATGCGGATGCCTTCGGCGGTGATCGGCAGGGCACGCGCGGCCGCTTCCGGTTCCAGCATCAGCGCAAGCCCGAGCAGCACCCAGGCGCCGAAGATGAAGCCCAGCGTGCTCATCAGCACCACCTGGCCGATCTCGGCCAGGGTCAGCCCGACGCTGCCATAGCCACGCAAGCGCACCGCGCCGCCGGTCAACGCAGCAAAGCCCAGCGTCTGTCCGACCGCATGCGCCATGAAGGCGGTGATGCCCACCCGCGCCGGATGCAGCCGCTTGCCGGTGCGCTTGAGCCCCACCCAGTCGAAGCCCACCAGGCAGGCGTAGCTGCTCAAGCCCAGCAGCAGCGTCAACGCGATCTGGCCCGCACCCAGCGCGCGGAACGCCTGACGGATCTGGCGATAGCCGTGGTCGGTGAACTGCGCCGACAGCGCATGCAGCGCCATGGCCAGGATCGCCAGGCTGATGATGACTGGCAGGGCGCGACGCCAACCGCTGGCAGACGCTTCGGAAGACACGGGGGTATCCGTCATGAGGGCAACGGGATCTGCTTGAAGGGTAGGTGGGCACATGCACGATACGTGCCGCGTGCGCGTGTGATCTGACTGTGCCAGGAACGTCGGAGATGCATGCAGCGTGATCGCGTGGGTGCCGAAGAAGGGAACGCCGGGTTCGGTTGCACCGACACACTGCCGGCACAGGACAGCACGAGACGGCCGCGCGCATCATAGGGCAAAGGCGTGCAGGCGTGCCGCACGCGACCACGATAGGGGAGATGACGGTTGGAAGGCAGACAGGCTGTTGAAGCGTCCTCCACGGCGATGCGGCAGGCGCAGGTACGGCGCGTACCAGCGTGGTGCGGCCTGGCCGGAACGACTGCCGCGTGCGTGGGTGTGCTCTTCGTCGTCCTGGTGCTGCTGTTGCAGTGGCTGCGCGCGGATCTATGGTGGCTCGACGCGCAACTGAGCGCGCATCTGCATGGGCCTTATGGTCTGCTGCTGCGCACCGCTTACTGCGTGCTGGCTGCAGTGATGGTCTGGATGGCAGCGGGCCTGCACGCCGCGCTCGCGCCGGTCGCGTGCAGCCGAACGGTAGTGGGATTGTTCTGGGCGGCGGCGGTGGGATTGAGCATGGTGGCGATCGGCGACAGCTGGATGCCGGCGCTGGCGCCCGCTGCCGCGCCGATGGTGCATGTGCTGTCGGCGGATGCGACCTTTCTGTGCGTGATCGCGGCGTTGCTGCTGCAATCGTGGTACTTCCGTCGCGATCGCTGGTGGGCGGGGCACATCGTGCCGGTATTTGGCCTGGGGCTTGTCGCGTTCGCGGCGTTGCTGTTCTACATCACGGCGACCAGCGCGCCGCTCGGCATCAGCCAGAAGATCGCCATCGTGCTGATTGTGGCCTGGGTGGTGCTGGTTGGCGTCTTGCTGAGGCGGCGCACGCGTGCGGGGGCTGCGCCGGGGCGGTATTCGCGTGACAATGCCTGGGTCAATCAACCGTAGGAAGTCTGAAATGCTGCAGCGATTCGATGCGGGTCCGCGTATGTCCGAGATGACCGTCCATGGCGGCGTGTGCTACCTAGCCGGCCAGATTGCCGATGACACCAGTGAAGACATCACCGGGCAGACCCGCCAAGTGCTTGCCGAGATCGACAAGCTGCTGGCGCAGGCGGCCAGCGACAAGGCCAAGATCCTGCGCGCCGAAATCTACCTGGCCGATATCGGCGACTTCGACGGCATGAACGTCGCCTGGGACGAGTGGGTGCCGCATGGCTTCACGCCCGCGCGCGCCACCGTCGAAGCCAAACTGGCGCGGCCGGAATGGAAGGTGGAGATTGTGATCACCGCAGCGGCGGGCTGATCGCGCAAGGCATCTCACCGAGACGGCCACGCTCCGCCAGGGTGCGCGGCGGTGTCTGCGATCGGTTTGTCATCCTCCATGCACTGCGTGTTTGTGAGCGCAGTGCATGGAGGGCGCGGCATCGGTTCGGTCGTGTCGTGCCTGGTGCGGTTCACCGTTCGCGGTAGAAGCGCGTTGCGCGTTACGTAGCGCAGTGCCGCTGCGCGATGGGCATGTCCGGCTTGTAGCATGTGCGCTACCTCGCCGACCGCCGCGATGGTCCGCGTGATTCATCCACGCCGACGCACGGCAGGTGCGTCTGCTGGTCAGTCATCGCCATGCCGGTGCTCGACGCGCCATGCGCTCAACGTTTGACGAAGCGATAGTGCGCAACGCCCCATTCGCGGCCGTGGTCGTAGCCGAACAGCTCCGCACAGGCCAGCCAGAACATGCGCCAACGCTGCCACCAGCGCTGCGCATCGTCGCCGTAGGTCTGCTTCAGCAGCGGCATGATCTGCGCGCGGTGACGGTCCTGGTTTTCCAGCCAGGCATTGGCGGTTTTTTCGTAATGCTCGCCCGACAAGACCCAACGCTGTTCGATGACCACATCCTGCTGGAAATGCAGCAGGGTGTCGGCGGCCGGCATCAGCCCGCCGGTAAAGAAATGCCGCCCCATCCAGTTGTCTTCGCCGGCCACCTCGAACGGATAGGCCAGATCGCGGTGACAGAAGATGTGCACGAACAACTTGCCGCCGGGCGCCAGCCAGCTTCCCACGCGCGCAAGCAGATCGCGGTAATTGCGCATGTGCTCGAACATCTCCACCGATACTACGCGGTCGAAATTGCCCGGCGGCAGCGCCAGCGCGTTGACGTCGGCGGTGATGACCTGCACGTTGCCCAGGCCGCGGAGACGGCACTGCTCCAGGATGTGCGCGCGCTGCGGGCGCGAATTGGACACCGCGGTAATGGTGGCATTGGGATAGCGTTCGGCCATCCATAAGGTCAGCGAGCCCCAGCCGCAGCCCAGTTCCAGGATGCGTTGACCATCGGCCAGCTCGGCACGTTGCCCGTACAGCGCCAGCATGCGTTCTTCGGCCGCATCCAGATCCGGCGTGCTCGCATCCCAGTAGCAACTGCTGTACTTCAGCCGCTTGCCCAGGCACAGGGTGAAGAACTGCGGCGGCAATTCATAGTGCTGGCGATTGGCCGCATCGGTTTCGATCGCGATGGCGCTGGCGCGCAGGCTGTCGATGAAGGCGCGCTGGCGCTCGCCGTTGGCATCGGCATCGTTGCCGCGCTCATCGCGCAGGCGCTGCGCGCACAGACGGCGGATGCCGTAGCGCAATGCGGCGTCGGGCAGCACCCCCGATTCGGCCAGGCGGGTGGCAAAGGCTTCTTCGGGCAGCGAGGAGGGCGGGGCGGTAACGGTGGACATGCAACTCTCCAGGCAACTCAGGACGAAGGGGGAAGCGGGAAAAACGCACTGGTGGTGCGCTGGTAGTGCGCGTAGTCCTCGCCACGCGAGCGCAGCGCCTGCTGCTCGGTGTAGGGAATACCGGTGAAGCGATACAGAAACACGAACATCACCACCGGCCCGAGCGCGCACAGCGCCACCGGCCAGGGGCCGGCGCCGACCGCCAAGACCAGATAGGCGAACCAGTGCACGAACTCGAAGAAATAATTGGGATGGCGCGAATACCGCCACAGTCCCTTGCGACAGGTCTTGCCGCGATTGGCAGGATCGGCCTTGTGCGCAGACAGCTGCCGGTCGGCCAGTGCCTCGCCGCCGACCGCAATCAACCACACCACGACGGCCAGCGTGCTCCACAGGCTCCATGCCGGGTTCGGATTGCTGGCCGCAGCCAGGAACGGCACCGCAAACAGCACTACCACCACCGCCTGGGCCAGGAAGAAGCCGAGGAACTTGCGCTGGTCGCCGTTCCAATGCTCGCGCAGGGCGCGATAACGGCCGTCTTCGTGCGGGTCGCCGAACACGCGCACGCCCAGATGCCAGGCCAGGCGCGCGCCCCACAAACCGCCAAGCACCGCCACCAACACGCGCGGCAGCAGCGCACCGTCGGACAGCCACGCGCAATACGGCGCAGCCACCGCCAGGCAGGCGGCCCACAACACGTCGACCGGGCCGGCATTGCCACTGCGGCGCTGCCATAGCCAGCCGAGCACCATCACCGCACTTGCGAATACGCCCACATGCAGCAGCGGCCACACAGTCATTGCAGTTCTCCAGTCAGGTCGTGTGGCAATGGTGTCAGACGCCGTACATACAGCGACAACACGCCGCACGCCACGCCCCAGCCGATGCCGACAGCGAGCAGCGCATGCAGCAACGGCGGCAGCAGCTCCACGGCGTGCCAGCTGCGTTGCGCCAGCCAGTACGAAAACGGACCGAAAATGGCGCCCAGCAACACCGCCAACCACGGGCGCTGCATCACCTTGCGCAGCGAATGATTGAGCGTGAGCGCAAAGCCCAGCCACAGCGCCAGAATCCACGCGGGCGCCAGTACGCTCCCGGGCCAGGGCGCGGCGTAACGCACCCAGCCCCCCGCCGCCAGCGTGGTGTCCAGCAGCAAGCCCAGCGCCAATGCGGCGATCAGCAATGGCACATCGCCGGCCGCGCGTCGCGAGGGCCACAGTTGATACAGCGCAAACAGCGCCAGTACCAGCAGCGTTGGCCACACGCGCCCGTTTGCGGCGGCGGCCACCGCCACTACCCAGAGCACCTGCAAACCGAGATAGTTGCCGAGCTGCTTCATGCGTCACGCAAGACCGGGCACAAATTGCGGTGGGCGCGCGCCGGGCTTGCTCAGCCACAGATGCACGTCGCCGATGGAGCGTTCCAGAAAACCGGCTTCGCAGTAGGCCAGGTAGAACTCCCACATGCGGATAAAGCGCTCGTCGTAGCCCAGGGCGCGCACCTGCGGCAACTGCGCCATGAAGCGCTGCCGCCAGGCGCGCAATGTCAGCGCATAGCTGGGGCCGATGTCTTCCAGATGGAACAGGCGCAGATCGCTGGCGCGTGCCACCGCGCCGGTCATCGCCGCGACCGACGGAATGAAGCTGCCGGGGAAGATATGCCGCTTGATGAAATCCACCGAATGCAGCGCCTGCTTGTAGCGGTGATCCTCGATAGTGATGGCCTGGATCAGCGCCTCGCCATCGTCGGCGAGCAGGCTGCCGACCTTGGCGAAGTAGGTGTCCAGATACTGGTGGCCGATCGCCTCGATCATCTCGATCGATACCACGCGATCGAAGCGACCCTGCAGGTCGCGGTAGTCGCTCAATAACACGGTGACCCGGTCGGTCAAGCCCGCATCGGCGATGCGTTGGCTTGCCAGGTCGAACTGCTCGCGCGAAATGGTGGTGGTGGTGACGCGGCAGCCGTGCTCGCGCGCCGCATGCAGTGCAAAACCGCCCCAGCCGGTGCCGATTTCGACAACGTGGTGCTGCGGGCCCAAGCGCAGCTTCTGGCAGATGCGCTCGAGCTTGCGCGTGGCCGCACGTTCCAGCGCTGCATCGCCCTGGGCTTCTTCGCCATCGACGAAGATCGCCGACGAATACATCAGGTTCTTGTCCAGAAACAGCTTGAACAGCGGGTTGCCCAGGTCGTAATGCGCAGCGATGTTGCGCCGGCTGCCGCTGCGGGTATTGCGCGCGAACGCATGCAGGCTGCGCATCGCCCAGCCGCCCAGGCGCGCGGTGCCGGTTTCCATCGCGTCCAGCCGGTCGCGATTGCGCAACAGCAGGCGCATCAGGCCGACCAGATCGTCGCACTGCCATTGCCCATCCATGTACGACTCGCCCGCGCCGACGCTGCCGTTGAGTGCAGCCTGCCGATAGAAGTCCGGGTCGATGACGCGCAACTGCATCTGCAACGCGTGCGCACCGCTGGCCTTGCCCAGCGTGGTGACCGCGTCTGCTTCGTGCAGCTGCAGCTGCCCGTCACGCAGGTCGCCGAGCGTGGCCAGCAGGCGCTTGCGCAGCAGGCGGTCCGTCCAGGAAGCCGCACGTGGCGCAGCAGTATCGGGCAGGGACGTGGCGTTCATCGGGGATCTCGCACAGGCGGATGGGGGTGATCGTGGACCGGGTTGCCGCGCAGCCAAAGGCGCAAGGCCTGCCAGTGGATGGCGAGCACCACCTGCACGGTCATCAAGGGGTAGCCAAGCAAGGTGCGCGCCAGCGTGCGCGCGGTCAGCGGCTGGCGTTGCAGGACCAGCGTGGCATCGAAGCGGCGCGTGCCGCTGTTGTCGATCGCACCGGCAGCGTCGTCGTCGTTGGCATCCAGCACGTCCATATGCACGCGCAACTGCGCATCCGGCACACTGAAGCGCCAGTCGTAGCGGTGCTGCATGCCCATGAACGGGGAGACGTGGAAGCGTTTGTCGAACCGCCATGCATGCACATCGCGGTGCGTGCGCGCCTGCGCCACCGGCAGCACGTAGGTGTGACGTTGCTGCCAGGGCGTGTTGGTGATTTCCGCCACGATCCAGCGCAACCCGTCCTGCCGATCGAAGCAGTAATAAAAGCTCACCGGATTGAACACGTGGCCGAAGTAGCGCAGATGCGTCAGCAGCCGGATGGCGCCTTCCGGGCGCTCGCCGGTCTGCGACTGCACGCAATCGCGCACGGCCTGGTCCAGCGGAATGGCCGGGTCGCCCAGATAATCGCTGCGGCGGAATTGCGCCAGATTGGCGCGGCCCACCGACCACAGCCAGCGATGGGCGAACACCTGATCCAGTTCGGACAGGTCCAGGTACATCAATAACAGGCGGTAACGGAAATCCAGCGATTTGGGCGCGAATCGGCGATGCCGCACCCACCCGGTGTAGATCGCGCTGCGCAAGCCGCACGCCACGCTGCCGCCACCGCTGTCCTCACCGGGAGGCAGCGGCACGGCGTCGGTGCTGGCTTCGCGCAGCAGGTGCATCACCAGGGCACTCCCAGGCCATGGGCCACATCCACACCGCTGCGCAGGCCGTCTTCGTGGAAGCCGAAGCCCCACGCCGCACCGGCAAACCAGGTGTGGTGGCGGCCCTGGATTTCTGCCTTGCGCTCCTGCGCCGCCAACGCAGCGGCATTCTGTACCGGGTGGCGGTAGCGCATGCGCCGCAGCACCTTGGCCGGGTCGATGTCGTGATCGCGGTTGAGGCTGACGATGAAGGGCTGCGGCGCGTCGATCGACTGCAGTGCGTTCATCCAGTAACTCACCGTGCAGGGCGCCTGCGGGTCGGCCGGTACATGCGCATTCCACGCCGCCCAGGCGCGCTTGTCGCGCGGCAACACGCGCGCATCGGTATGCAGCACGGTGTCGTTGTCCTGGTAAGTGATGCCGCCCAGGATCTGCTGTTCCGATGCGGTGGCATCGCTGAGCAAGGCCAGTGCATCGTCGGCATGGCAGGCCAGCACCACCTCGTCGAAGTATTCCTCGCCGCGCAACGAGCGGAGCATGATGCCATCGGGTGTGCGCCGGATCGCATGGACCGGCGTGGACAACCGCTCCAGTACTTGCCAACGCCGCCGCAGTGCACGCACATAGCTGTTGGACCCGCCACGCACCACCTGCCATTGGGGCCGGTCGCTGAGTTGCAGCATGTGGTGGTTGGTCATGAAGCCGATCAGCTGGCCCATCGGAAATTCAAGGATGGTCTGGGAGGGCGAGGACCACAGCGCCGACGCCATCGGCACCAGATGCTGGTCGCGGAACGCGGCCGAATAGCCATGCCGCTGCAGGTACGCGCCCAGCGTGCTGAAGCGCTCCTCGCTATGCAGTACCGCCGGCGCCTGCCGATAAAAGCGCCGCAGGTCCGCGAGCATGCCCCAGAAGCGCGGGCTGAGCAGGTTGCGCCGCTGGCAGAACAAGCCATCCAGACTGCCGGCGTTGTATTCCAGCCCGCTGCCGGCATCGTGCACCGAAAAACTCATCGTCGTCGGCTGCGATGCCACGTCTAGTTCGGCAAACATGCGGGTCAGCAGCGGGTAGTGCTGCGGGTTGAAGACGATAAAGCCGCTGTCCACCGCGTAGCGCTGGCCGTCCAGGTGGATGTCGTGCGTGTGGGTATGACCGCCGAGATAATCGGCCGCCTCGAACAAGGTGACTTCGTAGCGCCGCGACAATAGCCACGCCGCACCCAGGCCGGCGATTCCGCTGCCGACCACGGCAATCCTGCCCTCGCTCATCGCGCCACCCGTTGCCCGCGGCGCGTGAGCAGGGCCGGCATCGGCTTGAGATCCCAGACCAACCCCACCCACGACATCGCCTTGAGGCCGTACCAGGTCACGTCGTACTCCCACCAGCGCACGCCTTGTCGCGCCGACCCGGGGAAGAAGTGATGGTTGTTGTGCCAGCCTTCGCCGAAGGTGATCAACGCCAGCAGCCAGTTGTTGCGGCTGTCGTCGCGCGTGGCAAACCGCCGGCTACCGAAGCGGTGCGCCAGCGAATTGATGGTGAAGGTCGCATGGAACAGCGCCACGGTGGACAGCACGAAGCCCCAGACCAGCAGCTGCGGCCCGTTGGTGTGCAGCGCCGGCGCGGTGTCGGCCAGCCAATCGCCGAGCAGATACAGCCCCAGCGCGAGCAGCGCCGGCATCACGATGTCGAAGCGGTCGATGAAACGCAGCTCGCCGAAACGGCGCAGGTCCGGGATGACCTCCCAGTCGGTACGGAAGTTGCGTGGAGTCAGGAACCAGCCGGTATGGCTCCACCAAAACCCGTGCTGGGCCGGCGAATGCGGGTCGCGGCCGGTGTCGGTATGCCGATGGTGATTGCGGTGATGCGCCGCCCACCACAGTGGCCCGCGCTGCACGCAGGTCGCACCGATGGCGGCAAACACGAACTGCAGCACGCGCGAGGTCTTGAATGCGCGATGGGAAAAATAGCGGTGATAGAAGCCGGTAAGCGCAAACATGCGCAGCGCGTACAGCGCCAGCGCCACCCCCACCGCAAACCACGACGCGCCCACCCAAAACACCGCCAGGCAGGCCACATGCAGCGCGATGAAGGGCAGGGCGCGCAGCCAGTCGATACGATCGGCGCGTGCCTCGTCCAACGGCTCGTCGGCTTGCGAATCCACCCAGCGGCGCAGGCTGCCGATGCGCGATGCAACCCAGCCGCGACGCTTGGGCGGGGGCTGGGGCGTTGCGACGTGGGGGTCGACTCCAGTGCTCGGCACGCGTGGTTCTCCATAGGTTGTCGAACCCTTTACGCAATTCGCCAGCAAACAGATGCACCAGCCCGCTTGATCGTCGCACGCATGGACGGGATTGACGCGCCAACGCAACAGATCAGGCAAACACGCGCACGGATGTGTGCGCTCAGTATCACTGGCACAGATGAGGCAGCTTGAGAAAAGGGGGGTGTGGAGAGTGCCGGCAGTACGGGTCAGCGCAGCGCGGGTACTGCGCATGTCAGCACGACGCGCACGGGCAGCGGGAAAGATTCCATTCAACGGCTGCGGCGCGCCATTGGTGGCGCCGCAGCCGTTGTTCCTGCCGCCCGATCAGGGCGCCATTGCGAGCGTGCTGATGCCGCCCTTGGCAACCACCGTGCCGGTGGCCACCCCACCGGGTGCACCGCCCGGCGGTTCCAGTGTGACCGCCAGGATCGCCTCGTTGCTGAGCATGGGCATCAGCTGATCGGGAATCTGCGCGCGACGCGCGCGTTGATCGTCGAAGGTACCCATCGAATGCGCCTTGCCGTCCGGCGTGATCAGCCACAACTCGGGCACCTTGTCGGCCGTGGCGGTGCGATCCAGCGGCGTCACCGTGATAGTGTGCTTGTCGGCATCCATCAGCGCCACGTAGCCTGGGCGCCCGTCTTCGGTCGCCAGCGTCGAGGTCATGGCGATGCCGGTCTCCGGCGGTGTGGTGGCTGCAGGCGGGGTGACCGGGTTCTGCACCACCTGCGTATTGCCGATTGGCGGCACCGGTGCCGGCGGCGTGCGCAGGTTCAACAAGGCGAGCACGCATACGGCCGCAGTCGCCAGGCCGCCGGCGCTGGCCCAACGCCATACCCGGACGTTGTTCCACAATGGCGCGGCCGGCTTGCTGGTGGTGGCTGCGGGAGCGGCAGGCGCCACCGCACGTAGCGGCGTGTCGAAGCCCAGGGTTTTCCGGACCTGCGCCCACACCTGATCGGGCGGAGTCACCGCAGCGATGTCTTCCAGCAGCGGGGCCAGAAGATCCTGCCACTGCACGACTGCCTGGGCAAACTGGGCGTCGGTGGCGATGCGTTGTTCTGCTGCCAGGCGTTCTTCTGCGCTCAGCAGGCCGAGCACGTACTCGCCGGCCAACACGTCGCGCGGCGGTTCCTGGTCGATGGGAAAGGGCGTGCTCATCGTTCCAGACATGCCTTGAGTTTGGCCAGACCGCGGCGGATCCAGCTTTTGACCGTGCCGATCGGTGTGTCGGTACGCGCGGCGAGCTCTTCGTAGGTGATGCCTTCGAAGAACGCGGTACGAATCAGCTCACTGCGCGGCGGTTCGAGTTCGGCCAGGCAATGGTCGATGCGACGACGCGTGCTGGCGCGTTCGGTGCGCTCCAGCGGCGACGCATCGCCGTCGCGCAGTTCACCGGCATCGTCCAGCGCCACATTGCGGCGCTGCGGCGCATTGGCGCGAAGATGATCGATCGCCTTGTTACGCGCGATCATCGCCAGCCAGGTCAGCCCGCGCGCCCGGCTCGGATCGAACTGACCGGCCTTGTGCCAGATCAGCGTGAACACATCCTGCAGCACCTCTTCGGCCTCGGCACGTTGCGGAATCATGCGCAGGCATACCCCAAACAGTTTGGGCGAGGTCAGCCGGTACAGCGCTTCGAAGGCATGCCGGTCGCCGCCCGCAGTCGCGGTCAGCAGGCGTCCGGTTTCATCATCGTCGTGGCCAGGAATGGCACTCATGCGGTCGGGCGTTGGGTAAGGTGAGGGCGATGCTACCGGACTGTGCCGTCGCTGTCTGTCACTTGCGCAGCCACAGCAGCACGGCGGCGAGCAGCAACAGGATCTCGACGCCGGCAAGCGCCACGGTTGGCGCAGAGACCGGCCACAAGCGCGACAGCGAGACGCTGCGGAACAGCACGATGGGTACGTAGAACGCCAGTGCGACCAGCAGGCCGGTGCGCGGTTGATCGATCCAGGCGAAGTAGCCGAACAGGAACGCCATGCCCAACTGCAGGCCGCCATAGATGACCAGATACTCCGATTGTCCGGCCGGCGAGAGCTGGGTGTAGCCGACCGCATTTGCGGTCTTGGCCGGCGATAGCGTGCACCAGATCGCCAGGACGACATAGAGCACTGCGTTGATCCAGAGATAAGCCTTTGCCATGGAAGTGTTCCTGTAGGGGGGATGGGCGCCCGAGCGGTTGTACGCAACGGCGCGTGGTCGAACGTGAAGACGGCGCGGGCCTGGCTCATGACGCGCTGCAGCTCCGGGTCAGCGGCTGCTCGCGTGCCTGGCGCAGTTCCTCTGCAGTAGCGGGGCGCGCATCGCTGTCGGGAAACACGATGCGCACACGCGGGTAGCGCCCCTGCGGGTCGCGCAGATTGCCCACGCCGCGGAACTCAAGCAGGCGTTTATTTGCGATGGAATAACGTACCTCCAGCGCTGGCACTGCCGCGCCATACCAGGCGTCGAGCGAAATGCGGAAGCGGCGCTGGCCGGCGTTGTCGTCGATGCGCTCGACCCGGAACCCCAACTGTCGTTGCAGGCTGGGCAGCACGAAGTCCACACGTTGCGACGCGCTGGCCAGCGCATCCCAGTGATTGCGCAGGTACGCGTCGAAACCGGCATCGATCACGCGCTCGTCTTTGCCTTCCGGTAACGCCGTGCTGCGTTCGGGTTTGCCGGGCTGCTGCTGGAACATCTCGCGCACGCCGTTGCGCTTGCGCACACCTTCGCGGTAGCCGTCGCGGCCATCGAGCAGGCTGAAGTCGGGCGAGGTACCGCCACCTTCGACCTGCTTGCGTGCAAACGGCTGCCCGTTCGGGCAGTGGTACAGCACCAGCCTCCCGCCGTCGTCGAGCAGCCAGTGCGACTCGCGGTAGCGCAGCGTGCCCTGGTCGGCGTCGAAGACATCGCCGTCCACCCGCGTGACCGCTGCAGCGTTGAGCGGTGCGGTTCCCAGCACCAGCAGCAGCAACGGCGGAATCGGCCGGCAACGGATGGCCAGCGCAGCAACGACAGCAGCAAATGGGCGCATCGGCCGATTCCTCGATGGAGTGCCTATCCATACGGGCACAGCCGCAGCATGGATGCGCCGGCGGCGTCAGGACGTTCCTGACCGGTGTCGGGCTCTGTTGCTATTGTCAATGCCGTTGGTGTGGCGTGATGCGATATGCGCGTGCGCGTCGCGGGCCGTGCCGAACGCCGCTGCATTGGCTGCGGGCTGCATCGAGATGTGCTGCCGGACATCCCATGCTGTCATCGGCTAAGCGTCCACGCGGGACTCACAGGACCACATGGGACAGATGCACGCCACTGCCGGCCGTGCTGGCGGGCAGCACAGCGACTTCCGCTCGCGACCCTAATCGATGCGGCGCAACTCGATGCAATCCACCGGGCATGCCGGCAGGCACAGCTCGCAGCCGGTGCACAGCGGCGCGATCACGGTGTGCATGTGTTTGGCCCCGCCCACGATCGCATCCACCGGGCAAGCCTGGATGCATTTGGTACAGCCGATGCAATCGGCCTCCACGATCCAGGCTACCTGCGGTGGTTTGTGTGCGCCGCGGCTGCGATCGAACGGCCGCGCCGGCACCTCCAGCACCTGCGCCAGCGCGCGGGCGCCCGCATCGCCGCCGGGCGGGCAATGGTCGACGTCGGCCAGCCCGTCGGCCATGGCTTGCGCGTAGGGGCGGCAGCCGTCGTAGCCGCACTGACCGCATTGGGTTTGTGGCAGCAGGCGGTCGAGACGGTCGACCAGGGAGAGGGCAGGGACAGGCATGCGATCAGTGCAATGGATTGCCGCGATACCAGCGTTGTTGCGCCAGCGCCAGCATCGGCGTGTCTTCGCGGCTGTCGCCGTAGGCATGCACGCAGTCGTACTGCGACAGGTCGTAGCGCGCGCGAATTTGCGCGGCTTTGTACGGGCCGCAATCGCCACCGGCATAGCGCCCGCTCAGGCGGCCGCCGCTGTGGTCCAGGCGGTTGCAGATCAGCGACAAGCCATGCTGCGTGCACCACGGCTGCAGATACAGATCCAGCGACGCCGACACCAGTACCACTTCATGCCCCTGCGCCTGATGCCAGTCGATGCGTTGCATCATCTCTGCACGCAGCAGACCCGGCAGTGCGGTGCGTGCGTAGTCGGCGCCATGCGTGGCCATCTCGTCGAGCGAGCGACCACTGAACACGATGCGCGTGACCCGCGCGCGCAGCGCCGCAGCGGACACCACGCCCAACCGATAGCCCAGCACCCAAGGGCCGACCTGCCACTTCGCCGACGCCAGTTGGGCGGGCGTGGCCACCTTGCGCAGGAAGCGCGCATAGGTATCGCAGGTGGTGATGGTGTGGTCGAAGTCGAACAGGGCCAGGTGCATGGGGGGAGGCTGGGATTGGGGAGTCGGGATTGGAGATTGGTTGAAGGCGCAGTGAGTGGTTGTTCCTCGCTCCCGCACGCGGGAAAGGGGCTGCTGCAGCGTTGATCTATCTCTCTTCTCCCGCATGCGGGAGAAGGTGCCCCGCAGGGCGAATAAGGGGACGCGCCAAGTACACGTGTCAGGTCTCGCTCAACAATCAGCTCTGGCTTTACGAATCCCGATTCGCGACTCCCCGATTCCGCTTCACCGCACCGGCATACCCGGCTGGGCGCCGCTGTCGGCATCCAGCAACGCCAGAGCGCCGCCGTCGAAGCCGGCCGAGAGGATCATGCCTTCGCTGATGCCGAAGCGCATCTTGCGCGGCGCCAGGTTGGCGATGAACACCACACTGCGGCCGACCAGCGTTTCCGGTTCGCCGTAGCTGCCACGGATGCCAGAGAAGATCTGCCGCTTGCCCAGCTCGCCGGCATCCAGCTCGAAGCGCAGCAGCTTGTCGGAGCCTTCCACCAATTCGCACACCAGCACCTTGCCGATCCGCAGATCGAGCTTGGCGAAATCGTCGATGCCAATAAGACCTGGATCCGAGACGGAGGTGGGGGAATTGGCCGGCGTAGGTGCTTTCGCAACGGCCTTGGCCACCGTTGCAGTGCCGGCGGTAGTCGCAGCGGGAGCCGCAGGCGCGGCCATCGTGTCTTTTGAAGCGTCGGTCATGGCGTCGATCTGTTTGGGGTCGATACGGGTGAATAGGGCGGTGTAGGGCTGGATCGTGTGCGCGGTGAGCGGGCGCTCCACATCTTCCCAACTGGTCATTGGCGCCGACAAAAAAGCCTCGGCTTCGGCGCAGGTGCGCGGCAGGATCGGCTTGAGGCCGGCCACCAGGATGCGGAACAGGTTCAGGCCCTGGGTGCAGACCGATTGCAGCTGCGCATCGGCGCCGTCCTGCTTGGCGATCACCCACGGCTTGGTGTCGTCGATGTACTTGTTGGCCTCGTCGGCCAGTGCCATGGTCTGGCGGATCGCGCTGGCGGCATCGTTGCGCTCATACGCGTCGCGGATCGGCGCCAACGCGGCGACGAAGCGGTCGTACTGCGCCTGATCGGGCAGCGCGTCGGCCAGCTTGCCTTCGAAGCGCTTGCCGATGAAGCCGGCGCAGCGGCTGGCCAGGTTGACGAACTTGCCGACCAGATCGGCATTCACCCGCGCGATGAAATCGCCCAGGTTGAGGTCCAGGTCGTCCACGCCGCCCGAGGATTTGGCCGCGAAGTAATAGCGCAACGCTTCCGGTTCCAGGCCCACGTCCAGAAAGGTCCGCGCCATCACGAAGGTACCGCGCGACTTGGACATCTTGGCGCCGTCCACGGTCAGATAACCGTTGACGTGCAGGCGTGTGGGCGCGCGGTGGCCGGTGCCGTGCAGCACCGCCGGCCAGAACAGGCCGTGGAAATTGACGATGTCCTTGCCGATGAAGTGATGCAGCTCGGTCTGGGTGCCGGCGACCAGATGCGTGTCGAAATCCTCGCCCATCTGCGCGCACAGCGTCTTGAAGCTGCACAGGTAGCCGATCGGCGCATCCAGCCACACGTAGAAATACTTGCCCGGCCGGCCGGGAATCTGGAAGCCGAAGTACGGCGCATCGCGCGAGATGTCCCACGCGCGCAGGCCGCCTTCGGTATCCAGCCATTCCTTGAGCTTGGCCTTGACGCCCGGCAGCGCGACATCGCCGGCCAGCCACTCACGCAGGAAGCCGTCGAAATGGCCGACTTCGAAGAAGAAATGCTCCGAATCGCGCAACTCCGGCGTGGCCCCGGAGATCACCGACTTGGGCTCTTTCAGCTCGGTTGGCGCATAGGTGGCGCCGCAGACTTCGCAGTTGTCGCCGTACTGATCCGGGCTGCCGCAGTTGGGGCAGATGCCCTTGATGTAGCGGTCCGGCAGGAACATGCCCTTGGCCGGGTCGTAGAACTGCGCCACCGAGCGCCGACTGATATGACCGGCCGCTTCCAGCTTGCTGTAGAAAGCCTCGGTGAGTTCGCGATTGACCGGCGAATTGGTCGAATCGTAATGATCGAAGGTCACCCCGAACGCGGCGAAATCGCGCTCATGGCTGGCCTGGATGTTGGCGATGAAGGCTTCCGGGGTGACGCCGGCCTTCTCGGCCGCCAGCATGATCGGCGTGCCATGGGTGTCGTCGGCGCAGACAAACCAGGTCTTGTCGCCGCGTAACCGGCGCGCGCGCACCCAGATATCGGCCTGGATATAACCGACCAGATGGCCAAGATGCAGCGGGCCGTTGGCATACGGCAGAGCGGTGGTGACAAGTGCGGTGCGGGTCATGGCAGGCGTGATGCGGGGGACACGCGATTATCGCACTAGTCGGGAGCCGGGATTGGGGAATGGGGATCGTCACAGCAGGATCAGGCGGACTGTCTGTCCAGACGCGCGGCGTTAGCCGTCTGTGCGGTACCAGCTGCCGACGATCCCACGCAACAGGCCAAGCTCCAAAATGCGCCGATCCACAAAAAAAGGCGCCCCGAAGGACGCCCGCTCTTGCGATTCCCCAATCCCGAATCCCGGTTACTCGCGAATCCAGGTCTGCGTACGGCCCAGCGCTTCGATGCCGACGTAGCCGCGCATTTGCAGCTTCTTGCCGCCTTCGGTCAGGGTGATCTTGGCCTTGTAGGTCTTGCCCTTGGCCGGGTCCAGCACCGAGCCGCCGTCCCACACCGCGGTGCCGTCGGCCTTGAGGCCCCACAGGATGGTCATACCCTTGATCGGCTTGCCTTTCAGCGCGCCGTCGCACTTGTCGCAGGTGGGGTTGGGCCCATGGTTGGACTGCAGGATCTCGACCACCTTGCCGCTCAGCGTGCCATTGGCGGCCTGTTCGATCTGGACCACCGACTTGGGCTTGCCGGTCTCGTCGTCGATGGTCTTCCAGCGGCCCACCGGCGAATCGGAAGCCTGGGCCAGCAATGAAGCGGCCGCCAGCGGCAGGGCCACCATCAGGGTCTTGAAGGTCTTGCGCATGGTTCCCCTCCCAGGGATTGCTAGGGCCACCGTCGGCGGCCTGAGAGCGAATGTATACCGTGGGGTATGGTGGCGGAAAGTCGCAGCGTTCAGTTTGAGGCGCCGCAGCGAGATGCAGGCGAGGTTTGCTCCGCCATCAGACGCGTTCTTCCTTGTTGAATGACGATGCGGGAGACTTCCACTTCGCATTCGGGCCCGCGTGAGAAGATGGTCGCAACATAGTCCTGACCTGCTTGCGGAACGAAACTGCGACTCACGGTACACAGCGGTGTGTTCAACGAGCAGCGGTTATCCATGCAGCCACCTGCCGATAGCGACAGAGTGATCGGCTCGCCCGCACGAAGATGCGCTTCGGTCACAAAGCGTCCTCCGCTCACAGCAACGGCGGGAATGCCGATTTTTTGCCCGGAACCCGTGCCGAACGGCCCCGGCCGTGAGCTTGGCGCAATACCCGCGCCCTGGATGTTTCCGCCGATACAGCTGCGGTTCGGATAAAGCTCAGGCGCCGGTCGCTCGGTAACCAAACGGAGACGCGCACGTGGCCCGTCGCGTGGCTCGTCGAATGTCGACAAGGAAATCGCCGAGCTGCGTATCGCTCCGCAGCCGGCCAGAAGCATCATCAATGCCGTCAGAATGAGGCGCTCAGTCGGCATGGCACTCTCCTGACATCGGCACAAATTCCAGATCCACCGGGGCAACACCGGTCTTCGCATCGGTGACAATCAGCTGACAGCGTGCATCGTCGTAGAGTTGGCTGGCGACATAGTGCTCTCCGGGCGTCGGCGTGAATGACACAAGATTAGTGCAGTTGTTTGTGGTCAGGCTTCGACGGCGTGAGTCGAGTGTTTGTACGGTTCGTGCGCGTAAAAAGAGCTGCTTGTCGGGGACAACCGCATATTCTTCCAGGGGCTGATTGTTACTCAACTTACCGAGTACGCCCTTGACTGGAGCAGTCAAAGCGCCCAGAAATCCGCTATGTCCGCCCTTTGCACAACTGGCATCGTCGAAGACATCGAAGTATTGGACTGGCTCGACAGGAATCACGGCGGGCCTGATGGGCTTGGCAAGCCTCACGGTGGCGAGAGGCTCACCGGGTTTCGGCGCAATATACCGTTTTGGGAAAAGAAAGCCGCAGCTGGCAAGGACGATTGCTACAGGGACAGCAATGCGTAGGATGAAGTGAGACATGCGTGCAATTCCGGCATGGCGTTTGTTGGCCCGCCGCATCCATGCCTGCGACGCCGCTGCGGCGCGGCGACGCCGCGCTCTCGATAGCGGCAGCATCTTCCCTGGCTTGAGTCCTGCGGCCGACACCACAAGAGCCGAGGGTAGGGCGTTATAACCGTATGCGCTACTTTCTTGCACTGGCGGCGACTGCTAAGAACACACGCTAGCCGACCTCGTACAATTCCAGTGGCAGCTCATCCGGATCGGCGAAGAAGGTGAAGCGACGGCCGGTGTACTCGTCGATGCGGATGTCTTCGGTCGCCACGCCGTGTGCGTTGAGATGCGCTACCGCGCTGTCCAAGTCCTCTACGCGGAAGGCGAGGTGACGCAGGCCGCGTGCTTCCGGGCGGCTGGGCCGCAGCGGTGCATTGGGGAACGAGAACAGTTCGATCTGGCCGCCGTCGGGCAGTGCCAGATCCAGCTTCCACGAGTCGCGTGCCTGGCGGTAATGCTCACCGAGTACGTGCAGGCCCAGGATCTGGCAATAGAACTGTTTGGAGCGCGCGTAGTCGCCGGCGATGATCGCTACGTGGTGGATGCCGGCCAGCATCATGCTGCGCTCCGCTGCGGGAGCGACAGACGTAGTTGCGGATCTCGATCAACCGCCATCACCCCCTGATGCAAATCCATCGCGCGGCTGCGCGGCGCCTGCGCCGGTAGCGCGCAGCATGCGCCAGACGGCAGGATTGCAGGCAGGCGTGGGTAAGCGTTGTCAGACATGGCGGCAGTCCAAGGGCGGCACGCGAGCATACCCGCACCTGCCTGAAGTGCCTGTACAGCGTCACAGCTCGCCACTCCGTGGCTGTGCTCACCATGCATGCGCATGGCAGGATGGTGCGCTGCCAGTCCGAACCACGCATGTCAGATCCTTCTTCCAACGCCGCACCGCAGTTCCAGCGCAGCATGCAAGTGCGCCATCTGGTGATGTTGTCACTGGGCGGGGTGATCGGCACCGGGTTGTTCTTCAACACCGGTTACATCATCGCCAGCACCGGTGCACTGGGCACGGTGATCGCGTATCTGATCGGCGCGTTGGTGGTGTATCTGGTGATGCAATGCCTGGGCGAGTTGGCGGTGGCGATGCCGCAGACCGGTGCCTTCCATGTGTATGCCGCGCGTTATCTGGGGCCGGCCACCGGGTACGTGGTGGCGTGGTTGTATTGGCTGACCTGGACGGTGGCGCTGGGGTCGAGCCTCACCGCCGCTGCGTTCTGCATGCAGTATTGGTTTCCGCACAGCCCGGTGTGGCCGTGGTGCCTGTTGTTCTGCGCGCTGATCTTTGGCTTGAACACGGTGTCGGCGCGTTGGTTTGCCGAAGGCGAATTCTGGTTCTCGTTGATCAAGGTGATCACCATCCTGGTGTTTATCGTGCTGGGTGGTGCGGCGGTGATCGGCGTGCTGCCGTTGGCCGATGGCTCGCCCGCTCCCGGGCTACGGCACCTGCGAGCCGAGGGTTGGTTCGCGCACGGCACGCTGCCGATCCTGATGACGATGGTGGCGGTGAATTTCGCATTTTCCGGCACCGAGTTGATCGGTGTGGCCGCCGGCGAAACCGCGCAGCCGGCACGCGCGATTCCCCTGGCGATCCGGACCACGCTGGTGCGGTTGGTGGTGTTGTTCGTGGGCACCGTACTGGTGCTGGCGGCGCTGCTGCCGGCCAGCCAGGCAGCGGTGGAAACCAGCCCGTTCGTGCGCGCATTCGAACTATTGGGCATTCCGTATGCGGCCGACATCTTGAACGCGGTGATCCTCACCGCGATCCTGTCGGCATCCAATTCCGGCCTGTACGCCGCCGCGCGCATGTTGTGGTCGCTGGCCAACGAGGGCACGTTGCCGGCCGGGCTGGCACGCTTGACCCGCCGCGGCATTCCCTTGCGCGCAGTGTCGCTGAGCATGCTGGGTGGTTTGCTGGCGCTGTTGACCGGCGTGTATGCGGCCGACACCGTGTTCGTTGCGATCTCAGCAGTCTCGGGGTTTGCGGTGGTGGTGGTGTGGTTGAGCATCTGCGCTGCGCATTACCGTTTTCGTCGCCAGCTGCTGCGCGATGGCGTTGCGCTGGAAACGCTGGCGTATCGCGCGCCGTGGTATCCGTGGACACCGATCCTGGGCTTTTCGCTGTGTTTGCTGGCCTGCATCGGGCTGGCCTTCGATCCGCAGCAACGCATTGCGCTGTACTGCGGTATTCCGTTCGTGGCGCTGTGTTACGGCGCCTACGCACTCACCCAATGGCTTGCGGCCAGGAGACTGCACGCATGACGATACTTCCCCGCCAGCCGCGCGCAGATGCGCCTTTCAGCGCAGCACTTCAGCACGAGGGGTATGTGCTGCTGGACGGCGCACTTGCCACCGAACTGGAACAGCGCGGCTGCGATCTCAACGATGCGCTGTGGTCGGCGCGCGTGCTGATGGAGCAGCCGGAGCTGATCTACCAGGTACATCGCGACTACTTTGCTGCCGGTGCGCAGTGCGCGATCACCGCCAGTTACCAAGCCACACCGCTGGGATTTGCGGCGCGCGGGCTGGATCTGGCGCAATCGCAAGCGTTGATCGCACGCAGCGTGGCCCTGGCCGCACAGGCGCGTGACGATCATCTGCAGGCGCAACCAGACGCTGCGCCGTTGTGGGTGGCCGGGTCGGTGGGGCCGTATGGCGCGTATCTGGCCGATGGGTCGGAATACCGTGGCGACTACGCGTTGCCACTGGCGCAGCTGATGGAGTTCCACCGCCCACGCATCGCCGCGTTGGCAGCAGCGGGCGTGGATGTACTGGCCTGCGAGACGCTGCCGTCGGCGAACGAGATCGTGGCCTTACGTCTGCTGCTGGAAGAGTTTCCGCACTTGCATGCGTGGTTCTCCTTCACCTTGCGCGATGCCGACCATCTGAGCGATGGCACGCCGCTGGCACACGTGATTCCGGCGCTGGACGCTTGCGCGCAGGTGATCGCGGTGGGGATCAACTGCATCGCGCTGGATCAGGTCACCGCCGCATTACAGAGCCTGTCGGCGCTGACCACCTTGCCGCTGGTGGTGTATCCCAACTCCGGCGAGCACTACGATGCTGGCGACAAGCGCTGGCATGGCGGCAATGCGCCAGGCTGCAGCCTGGCCGACCAGCACACGCGGTGGCTGGCCGCAGGCGCGCGCCTGATCGGCGGCTGCTGCCGCACCACCCCGCGCGATATCGCCGCATTGGCAGCGGCGCGTGCGGTGGGCTGATGGCATACGCGGGCGCGCGCTGAGCGGGCGCGTGGCCGTTGCTGGTGCAGCGCTACCACCAGCAACGTCACGCCGGCTTCGACAACGGCCGATCCGCGAACAGACCCAGGCCGAACCACTGCCTGGCCAACGCCCCATGACCTCATCCATCGGCCACGATCGCCGACCTCAGCCTTTCTGCGTGGCGATCCAGCGTTGGATCTTGTCCTGCAGGATCTCCAACGGCACCGAGCCGTCCTTGAGCACTTCGGTGTGGAAGGCACGCACGTCGAAGCGCGGCCCCAGCTCGCGCTGCGCCTGCTCGCGCAACTGCGCAATCTTCATTTCGCCCACCTTGTAGGCCAGCGCCTGGCCGGGAATGGCCATGTAGCGGTCCACCTCGGCCTCGGCGTCGGTGCGGGTCATGGCCGAGTTGTCCAGCATGTAGTCGATGGCCTGGGTGCGGGTCCAGCCTTTGCTGTGCAGGCCGGTATCGGCCACCAGCCGGATCGAGCGCCACAGCGCATTCTGCAGGTAGCCGTAGTAGTTGTACGGGTCCTGATACAGCCCCAGCTCGCGCCCCAGCGATTCGGCGTATAGCCCCCAGCCTTCGATGTAGGCGGTCTCGCCACCGAGGCGGCGGAACTTGGGCAGGTCGGTCAGTTGCTGCTGCAGCCCGAGCTGGTAGTGGTGGCCCGGAATCGCCTCGTGCAGGTACAGGCTTTCCGCTTCCCAGGTCTTGCGCGACGGCAGGTCGGAGGTATTGACGTAGAAGATGCCCGGCGTGCCGCCATTGCCGCTGGGGCGCATGTACGAGCCGGCGGCGGCCGACTGCGCACGCTGCGGTTCCACCGCCCGTACTTCCAGTGCCGGCATGCCCTGGATGTTGAACAGGCGCGGCACTGCGAGTTGCACGCGGCCCTGCAGGCTGCGGTAAGTGCCCAAGAGTTCCGTATCGCTGCGATAGCTGAAGCGCCGGTCGGTCTGCATGAACTTGTAGAACTTGGGCAGGGTGCCGCGGAACTTGACCTGTTTGGCCAGTGCGGCGATCTCGCCCTGCAGGCGCGCGACCTCTTCCAGCCCGATCTGGTGGATCTGCTCCGGGCTCAGGTCGGAGGTGGTGCTTTGCCGCACGTCGTAGGCATACCAGGCCGCGCCATTGGGCAGCGCCGCCAGGCCATCGGTATCGCGGCATGCGGGCAGGTATTCGGTGGCAATGAAACCGCGCAACGCACGGTAGGCCGGCAGGATACGCACCTCGATCAGCCGCTTGTACTCGGCGGTGAGACGTTGCTTGTCGGCCTCGGGCATATCGGCCGGCAGGTTGCGGATCGGCCCCCAGAACAGGCTGTCTTCGGCATTGCGCGCAATGATTGCATCCAGTTGCGGCAGCACCTTCTGCATCAGCACCTTGGGCTGCACCACGCCAGCCTGCATGCCGGCGCGCATGTTGGCGATGGCCTGGTCGAACAGGTCGGGAATGCCCAGCGCACGCCGCGACCAGTTGTCGTAATCCTTGACCGTCTTGAACGGCTGCGCGCCGGTCCCCGAGCCCAGCACCACCGTGATGCTGGCGATGTTGTAGAACTGGTTGATCGGCAGCATCCAGCTGGGGAACTGCTCGGCAGCCAGTGCGCTGCGCGCATCGCGTACGAAGATCTGGTAGCTGAGTAGGTCTTGTCCGCTCAGGCCGTCCGGCCCCAGCGCCTCGGCCTTGCCCAGCCACAGCACGGTGAAGTCATGCGATTGCTGCCGGAACGCCGGCGACAGGAAATTGGGCAGCTGGTCGTTGTAGCGGGTTTCGCCCTGGAAGGTGGCCTGCAGCGGATTGAGCTTGAGCGAGGCATCCCAGTACTGGTCGTAAAGTAGGTTGAGCTGCTGCGCCTTGGTCAGCACCACCGGCGCGGCGACCGCGCGAGGCCTGGCCTTGGCGGCCTTGCTGCCCTTGGCCGTCTTCGAGGTCTTGGCCGCTGGCTTGGCGGTTTTCTTGCCTTTGCTCGCCTTCGCGCGCGTTTGCGTGGTCTGTGCCTTGGCGGTCTTCTTCTTGGCCGCATCGGCGGGCGCTGCCACTGACAGGCTCAATACAGCGGCGAGGGCCAGCGACAGCAGGCGGGAAAAGCTGAGGGGCATTACCGGCTCCGGAAACAAGCGAGCGGGGAGCTTGCCCGATCCGCACCGTTACGGCCAGCCGTGCGGGTCATGCGGCGCAGATGCAATTCAGATGCGGCACTGGCGAAGGATGGCGCATCGCTGGAATGGTGCGCTGCGATAACGCACCGCGCAGCGTGTTGCTACGGGCGATGCCTGCCCCGGGCAGGCCATGCGTGGGCGCCGCGCCATCTTTAAACCGGCCAACACACCGTAGCGAGCAGTCGTCACGTGGGTGTGGACGGCACGGAGTAACGGGGGTGAACGAACAGTAATGCGCGCCGAGCACCGGCCGCGCCCGCCTCGCGGCTGCGCCGTGGTTTTGCCGGCTACTGCTAGTCGGCCGCAGCTTCTCCGCGCAATTGTTCGGCACGTTCGGCGCCCAGATACGCGCTGATGGCGCGGCGCGCGACGTACAACAGCGGAATGAGGGCGATCGCAAAGCCCATCTTGTAGATGTAATTGAGCGTGCTCACGGCAAGGAACTGGTCGGTGGACCAATGCTGCGGGCCAAGCACGAAGGCGATGTAGATCACCACGAAGCTATCCACCAACTGCGACACCGCGGTGGAGCCGGTGGCGCGCAGCCACACGTGTTTTTCGCCGGTGACCTTACGGATGCGATGGAACACCGACACGTCGATCAACTGGCCGAATAAAAACGCCACCAGCGAGCCGCCGATGGTCCACAGCCCCTGCCCGAACACCGCGGCGAATGCAGCCTGATAGTCCGGCACACCCTGACTCTGCGCTGCGGTCACCCACCAGCCGGCCGGGGCCAGGGCAATCGCCGCAAACGCGAACACGAAGCCATAGCCGATCAGCACCACCGCCACCCACGAGATGAAACGCACCCCGCGGCTGCCGAAGAACTCGTTGATGGTGTCAGTCATGATGAACACCACCGGCCACAACAAGGTGCCGGCGGTGAAGCTGAGCGAGCCGCTCTGGCCGAACAGGTTCCAGTTCAGTGGCGCGATGCCGAGGGTGTCTTCCAGTGCGAAGATCTTGACGCCGATGAACTCGGCCAGTGCTGCGTTGACGCAGAAAAACGCCGCCAAGGCTATGAACAGGCGGACCGCACGATCGTCGAGGGTGCGCGCATGCGTCATGGGTCAGCGATCCGCAGTCCGGGTAAAAGGAACCGACTCCGGCGCGACCGCGCCGCCAGAGATGATGAAACTCATCGCCTGATCCACGCTCCAGTCGGTGGGCGTGAGCAGCTCCACCGGTACGATTTCCAGATAGCCGGAAGTGGGGTTGGGCGTGGTCGGTACATACACCGCTGCCAGCTCGCGGCCGGTGCCTTGCTCCTTGATCACGCGCGTGACCAGGCCGACCGACTTCATGTCGCGATGCGGGAAGTCGATCAGCACCACGCGCTGGGTGCTGCCGGGCTGGGTCTGCAAGATGTCGAGCAATTTGCGCGCGCTCTCGTAGACCACACTGGCCAGCGGGATGCGCCGCATGATCGCCTCGAACCAGCGCAACAGGCGCTGGCCGATCACCCGCCTGCTCAGGATGCCGACGAACAGGATCGCCGCCACCGTGGCGACCAAGGCGATGGTGTTCTGCACCCACAGCGCCTTGATCCAGCCCAGGTAGTCGGGAAACGAAGCAGCGATGCGTTCGGACAGCGGCACCACCCACGGGCTGCTGATGCCAGAAAGCAGCGAAAAGACGAACTTCACCACCACCCAGGTCAGCCAGACCGGCAGCAGGGTCAGCAGACCGGTCAAAAAGACCCGTTGCAGGGAAGGGCGGGTGTGCGGAGTGGGGGATTCGGACATCTGTGTAGTGTAGGCATTCGGCCGCGTCCGGTGCAGGTGGGGCGGGGATTCGCGAGTGGGCATGGGGGATTCGTAAAAAATGCACTGCTGCGTGGTGAAACGTCGCCACCAAGCAATGACGCTGTGTGCGCAAGGCAGCAGGGGCGCTGGCTCGTCCCGACAGGAGGAGGGCGCGTGGCGCTGGATGCGTGCAAGACAGCCGCGACTGGTTGGGCGCCTGGGCTGGTGCCGCCTTGCTCAAGTGAAACGCGGCTCGGCGGTTGTTGGTTGAGGGCGTGGCCTGGCGAGGTGCGGTTATCCGTCGAGCGGCTGTCGATGTTGTTGCATCCTGAAATACCTCGCTCAGGTTGTGCCGATGCGCGTTCGCTCAGGGTGTCGTTTGCGCATGCTCTCGTACCAGGAGCGGCGCACAGACGTAGCGAGTCGTTGCCAGGGGGGGGGCGATACGGAGGAACCGGAGTGCAAGAGTCGTACATGCCGCACCCGGCACCCGGCACCGAGCACTGCGCCGAGCACTGGCCGCCGGCTTACGGTGAGCACCGTAGCAGTGTGAGCTGCTCTAAGATGTGCCCTCTCCAGGGAAGGTTGAACGCGCATGCTTGGCAGGTTCCTCAAGTCGGCTTTGTTAGGTGTTTGCATCCTGCTGGCAGCGCTGGTGGCGCTGTATGCGGTCTCCACGCGGTGGCCGATTCCCGAGCCGCAACGCCAGGCGCTGGCGCAGCTGCAGCAACCGCCGCCGCCGCTGCGCGGAACCAACATGTTCGTCGCGCTCTGGTCGCTGTCGTATGCCATGCCCGAGGCGCAGCGAGAGAGCTTGCTGGCCGAGGAGGTGGAACGGTTCAACCGGTTGCCGGCGGGCACGCCGTTTCGAAGTGCTGTGCCGCGTCTCCCGGCCTCGCCGCCTTGGCCATCGTCTGCCCCTGCGTTGTGCAGCGCCAGCGCTGGCGGCTGTCTGGAGCGCGTGCGCCAGCACCCGCAGGCCTATGTCGACGCGCTGGTTGCCCAGGAGCCACTGTTGGCCAGGCTGCGCGCGCTGTCCACCTACGCCGATTACCGTAGCCCGTTCCGCGCAGATATCAATGCACCGCTACCGGAGCTGCCACGGTTGCCGTTGTCGATGACCGCTCACGCAGTGGACTTCGTGCAGGGACGCACCCTGCAGGCGTTGTCGGGTGTGTGCGCCGATGCGCAGACTGCGCGGGTGCTGCTGCGCAGTGGCGATAATTTGGTGATGCCGTTGATCGGCGCGGCGATGCTGCGCGGCAATGCGCATCTATTCGCCGACATGCTGGCCGAACTGCCGGCGCAGCACCCGTTGCCGGCACAATGCGCCACTGCCTTTGCGCCGCTGGCGGTGGATGACATCGCGCTATGCAACGCTTTGCATGGCGAGTCGCGTATGGCGTTTTCGCTTCTGCAGGAAAAGGTGCTCATCCAAGGTGGCGACCTGTCCTGGGAAGAGCGCATGTCCCTGCGTGTCTTTGATCGGGAACGCACTCAGGCGTTGCTCGCACCGACCTATACCTGGGCCTGCAGCGCACCGGTGCGCACCTTGCTGGCGCAGGATCAGCCGGTGCCGCAGGCATTGATTCCGGCGCCTCAAACGGCATCGGTGGCCTGCGTTGCCAATGCGATGGGCTGCCTGCTGGCAAGTGCAGGGCAGCCGGACTACGCCAACTACCAGCACAAGATGCAAGACACCGCCGCTGCACTGCGCGCGTTGTCGGCGCTGCAGTGGATGCGCGATCGCCCGACCGACACAAGGCCGCTCGCGCAGCGGATTGCCGACCTGCCGCCCGCGCTACGCGGCCAGGCACGCGTCCTGCAGCCTAGCCACGATGGCAACAGCGTGCTGGTGCGGCAGTACGCAAGGCCGGAAGAAAATGCGGCTGAAGATCGTTGGCCGTTGGCGGGCAGTGTGCTTGCGGCAGCGCGCAAGGTGATGTCGATTCAGTAAGAGGGTACCTGACGTGCTGGCACGGTCAGGCGGTTTGCGATGCGTAGCGCGGTGCAGGGGCAAAGCAGTCAGTTGCAGCATCGGTCGACTGTCGGAGCAGCGCGACCATTGTTCGCTCGAATGGCCGAAGGCAGCGTTTGGCTATTGCGTGCAGCGTGCGAAAAGTGCCTGGTCCTCAAACAGACCAACGCTGAAAACCAACATGCCGCGTCCTGCGGGACGCGGCATGTGATCGAGCAACAACTCATTAAAGCAAAACGCACGTACATCGCATCAGCGGAGTGCAGCGCGCTGATGCAATACCGTGGTTAGAACCGGAAGTTCAACCAGCCCATCACGAAGGTCGAGTCGCCGTAGCCAGCTTTCTCCAGCGCCGGACCGGCCATAAGGTGCTCGGCGCGGAAGGTCACCGACCAGTTTGGATCGATATTCCAGGTGGCGTTGATGCGCGGCATGGTGCCGATGCGACGCTCACCGGTACTCTGCGTGCGTGCATAGGCGCGTGCCTGGTTGTTGTAGATCGCATCGCTGGTGGTCTGGCGCCACAGGGTTTCCCATTCCAGGTTCACGGTGAGCTTGGGAGTGGGCGAGAACGTGAATGTCGGCGCGGCAGTGACCAGGTTCACCGGGCCGAAGAACGTGGCCCAGCTGAAGTAAATCGTGTTGCCATAGAGAAAGTTGTTGTTGCGCAGCGTGCCGGTGCCGGAGGTGCCACCGCCGCCGGAGGCGATTTCGCTATGGAAGCCCAGGCGCGGCTTCCAACCGTTGTCGCTCAACGTCCATGCATTGGAGGTGCTGGCCATATAGGCGCGTAGATCGCGGCCGCCGAAGCTACCGCGCTGCACGGTTACAAACGAGTCGGTGCGCAGTTTGCCCACGTTGCCCCAGAGCCGCAGGCCATAGTAATTGCGGTTTTCCTCGGCGGTCTGGCGGCCCCATAGCTGATTGTCGTTGCGGAACTGGTAGAAGAACGGCTCCAGGTACATCGGCTTGGCCGTCGGCAGGCGATAGCCGCCGACCACGCCACGGAAATGCCGCGAGCGGTCGATGCGGTCATCGCCCAGGCCTTCGGTGCCATCCAGGTTGAAATTGAAATCGAACAGATCCACGCGGGTCTTTTCGCCGATGGCCCAGGCACGCGCGCCGTTAAAAGTCACGAAGATATCGGTGTTGTCGCGCAGCGCCATCAAGGTGACAGGGCCGTCGACGAACACCTGGCGGCCGACACGCAGACCGGTATCGGCGCCGCCGATGTTGCCCTTCACGTCGAAGAACACCTGCTGCAGGATTGCGTTGTTTTCCTGGGTACCGGTCTTGGCGCCTTCGTTGCGTCCATCCAGGCTGCCGTGCGCCAGTTCCGTGTACAGGCGGAAGTGCTCGCCGACATGCAAATCCGCACCGAAAAACGCACGGAATAGGTATTGCTGTTGCGAATCGCTGCCCGGAATCAACCCCGGGTTGGTGATGGTATTGCTGCGCACGCGCAGCTCGTTGCTGAGCGATACGTACACGTCACCCGACTCACTGAGCGGGATGTACTTGAGCGGGTCGAACGGGCTCTTGCGCTTGGACGGATCCTTCAGATACGACCAGTCTTCGGCCCAACGCACCTGCCACATGTTGCCACCCTGCTTGGCACCCCATCCCTGCGCTTCGAGCGGGTAGCCCTTGGCGGTGGCGGGCGCGGCGGTGACCGGCGGCTTGGCGGGCTCCGGCTGGGTCTGTTCGGCATTGGCTGGCGCAGGTTGTATTTGCGCAAAGCCAAGTACCGGCAGCGCCAACCCAATCGCAAGGCACAGGCACCGGACGGCGCCAAAGGAAGTTTCAGCCAAGGCCGGCTGCGCCAAGCGTGTCAATTGCATCGTATTGCCCCATCGAAAAGTGAAAAACCCCTGAGCGAAACTTATCGGCACGGGGGACGTCGACTGTAGTTAAGCCGTGCCAGAAAGGCAGTAACCCAAAGGTTCTAAGCTCATGAACGCAATAGGGTTTGCGCAGGCGGGCGCGACTGGAGCGGGGCTGCGATTCGGTAGTGGGGCCGGCGCTGGGCCTGCGGGATGCGGTGTACTTCATTGGGATATCAGCAATTGCCGGGGGCGTTGGCCGGCCAAAGCCTTGCTCGTTGCGACTCCCGCTCGCAAATCCCCAATCCCGGCTCCATGACTACCGGCACATTCGCTATAGCTAGGTTCTACATAGCATCACCTTCGACCTAGCGGAGATAACCGATGAACGAGCCGGATGTCCACCTGCGCTAATTTCAGAAGGAACTGAGTGCAGGCACAGTGTCGCTGGCCTTACTGGCAGTGCTGGCCCAGGCCGATGAACCGCTGTACGGCTATTTGATCGCCAAGCGGCTCGAGCGGCTGGAAGGCGTGCTCAGCGGCAAGCAGAGCGCCTTGTACCCGGTGCTGCGAAATCTGGAAGGGGCAGGGCTGTTGCAAAGCCATATCGAGCCGTCTGCATCGGGGCCGCCGCGTCGCTACTACCGCATTACCGACAGCGGGCGTGACTGCCTGCGCCAATGGACCGCCGCTTGGCGCGCCACCCGTGATTCCGTTGATTCAGTGCTGGAGGGGACCCACTCATGATGACGATCGCACAGACACGTCCGTTGCCGACCACCATTGCCGATTACCTGACGCAGCTGCGTCAGGCACTGGCTGGTGCAGACCCGGCGATGGTCCAGGATGCGCTTTACGACGCCGAAGAATATCTGCGCGCCGAGCTTGCCGAGCAGAGCGGCAAGAGCGAAGCCGAGGTCATTGCAGGGGTCGCCGGCAGCTACGGCGCGCCGGAGGAGGTGGCCGAGATCTATCGCGAAACCGAGGTCACGGTCAGCCGGGCGCTGCGCCCGCCGCTGCCGCCCAAGCGGCCTTCATTGATCGGCAAGTTCTTTGGTGTCGCCGCCGACCCGCGCACCTATGGCGCGCTGTTCTACATGTTGCTGTCGCTACTCACCGGCGTGTTCTATTTCACCTGGGTGGTCACCGGGGTCAGTCTGTCGCTGGGCCTGTTGATCCTGATCATCGGCGTACCACTGCTGGTGCTGTTCTTCGGCTCGGTGCGCGTGTTGTCGCTGGTGGAAGGACGCCTGGTGGAAACCCTGCTCGGGGTACGCATGCCGCGCCGCCCGCGACATCCGGGCGTGCAAGACGGCTGGCTGCAGCGCGTTGCTGCGATGTTTACCGATGTGCGCACCTGGAGCACGCTGCTGTACTTCGTGTTGATGCTGCCGTTGGGCATTGTTTACTTCACGCTGTTCACTACGCTGCTGAGCGTGTCGCTGACGCTCACTGCTGCGCCGCTGGCGCTGTTCTTCGAGCAAGGAATGTCCATCACCTGGGGCGAGCAGCTGATCGCAATGCCGCTGATGGTGGTGCCGTTGTCTCTACTGGGGGTGCTGTTGCTGTTCGTCACCCTGCATGCGGCACGCGGGATGGGCACGTTGCACGGCATGCTGGCCAAGCATCTGCTGGTCAGAAGCGGTGATTTGGATGTGTAATGATGCGCGACGTGCAAGATGCGTGTCGCCGTAGCGCAGCGCATCTTGCATGAGACGTTTCAAACTGCCTCAGGATTTTCAGCGCAAAAAAATCCCCGGCCATGCCGGGGATTTTTTATGCACAGATCAGGCGCGCTTGCCGCGTTTACGGATGGGTGTGACGGTGGCCGGGTCGCGGCTGCCGACCGGGTCTGCGTCATAGCGCGCAATGAACTCGCGCACCTGCGGGTAGACAACTTCGCGCCAACGACGGCCGCTGAAGATGCCGTAATGGCCGGCACCTTCCACCACCAGATGGCGGCGGTGCGCCGCATCGATACCGGTGCACAGATCGTGCACCGCTTCGGTCTGGCCGAGACCGGCGATGTCGTCCAATTCGCCTTCAATGCTCAACAGGGCGGTGTTGCGGATCGCTGACGGCTTGACCAGCTGGCCGTCCACTTTCCACTTGCCCTGCGGCAACAAAAAGTCCTGAAACACCACGCGAATCGTGTCGAGGTAATACTCGGCCGGCATGTCGAGCACGGCGTTGTACTCATCGTAAAACTGCCGATGCGCTTGCGCATCCTGCAGGTCGCCCTTGACCAGATCGGTGTAGAAATCCCAGTGCGACATCACATGCCGGTTGGGATTCATCGACAGGAAACCGGCATGCTGCAGGAAGCCCGGATACACCTGGCGGCCATGTCCCGGATACGGGAACGGCACGGTGTGGATCAGGTTGTTCTGGAACCATTCGATGCCGTTTTCCGTCGCCAGGTTATTGACCTGGGTGGGGCTGCGACGTGCATCGATCGGGCCGCCCATCATCACCAACGAGCGCGGTGTGGGCTCGTCGTTGGTCGCCATCAACGACACCGCCGCCAACACCGGCACGGTGGGCTGGCACACGCTCACTACATGCAGGCGCTCGGCGCCGATATGGCGGATGAAGTCCTGGATATAGGTGATGTAGTCCTCGAGCCGGAACGCACCGGCTTCCAGCGGCACCATGCGCGCGTCCACCCAATCGGTCACATAGACCTTGTGGTTGCGCAGCAGGGTGCGCACGGTGTCGCGTAGTAGCGTCGCGTGATGGCCGGACAACGGCGCCACCACCAGCACGGCCGGTTGCTCCTTCATCTTGCCGATGAGCTCGACGTGGTCGCTGAAACGCTTGAAGCGCAGCAGGCGACAGAACGGCTTGCTCAGCACCTCGCGTTCGATGATCGGCAGCGAGTGGCCGTCGACCTCGACATCGTCCAGCGCCCAAGCGGGCTTTTCGTATTCCTTGCCGAGCCGATGGAACAGCTCGTTGCTGGCCGCCATGCGTTCGGCGCCGGGAAGCGAGGCCCACAGACTGTCGGGGTCGGAGAACATCTTGGCGTTCGCCTGGGCCTGATGCACCCAGGGGGCTAGCAGATTGCGGGTCAGCTCATGCAGTTGATAAAGCATTCCACCCATCCGTGCGGTTTTGCTGCCGCGCAGCATACCGGGTTTGGCGCATTTGCACCTTAATGGGGCTGCGGACGGTTGAGGCTGTCATACGAAGTATGGCAAGTGGGCCCCCAGCAAGAACCGTTCTGCGGGCACGAGGCCATAGGGTGCGTGCCACTGGCGTGCTTGGCTTGGAGGGCCTGCTCCGCAGGCACAGAGTCGGGCAGGGTAAGTTACGAGGCGCAGCCTTCACGCACGCAAACGCCATTGGGTTCGCACCTATGCCGCCTGGCTTCGCACGTTCCTTCAACTCGCCGCAGCGAGAGCATTGCTCCCGGTCACCTGGCGCAGCCAACAACTGCTTAGCCGCGCTCCAACGAAGAGGTTTCTCCGGCCAACTGCGGCGACAACCAGCAATGTGACCCCAACGCAGCGAATCCGACGCCGGCAAAGCGCTTGCGATACCAGCGCGCCGGGCGTGGTTGGAAGCCGTCGTGGTCGCCCTCGAACGCGTCTTCTTGCGCAAAGGTCTCTAAAAACGCCACGCCTGCGCACATGTCGGCCAGCCCCGGCAGGCCCTGGTTGAATTCGCGCGTGGGCACGTAGTGCAGCACGTCCGCGCAGATCAGCAGGTCCACCGGTGCGCAGGGACGTAGCCAAGCGAAATCGCCAAAGCGGGCCGGGTGGATCTGACGGCTGCGCCCGTAGCGCTGCACCGCATACGCGCTGCTGTCGAAGCCCAGGTAGCTGAGCTTGGGCCGCAACGCCAGCAAGGGCGCGCGCCAGGCAGCTTCGCCGCAGCCGATATCCAGCACGCTGCGGATCGGCCGCTCCAGGTAGTACTCGGCCTGGGCGATGGCCAGTGCGACCTTGCGTCGCAGCCGGGCCGGGTCGGCCAGCCCGGCATCACGGTACCAGCGGCGGAAATACTGGGCGTCGTACTGTTTTTCGTCTGACTGCTGCATGGGGCTCAGCTGCTTTCGCGTGCGCGGATAGGTGAAAATGCGGGCCATCCTACGCGAGCCAGTGGAGCCAGCCCATGACCCTGTATTTGTGGATCAAGACCTTCCATCTGTTATTCGTGATCGCCTGGATGGCGGCGGTGTTCTACCTGCCGCGCATTCTGGTCAATATCGCCGAAGCCGGCAGCGAGCCTGCGGTACGTGCACGGCTGGTGCTGATGGGCCGTCGGCTCTACAAGTTTGGCCACAGCATGCTCGGCCTTGCGCTGCTGCTGGGCGCAGTGCTGTGGCAAGGCTACCGGGTGATACCCGATTTCCCGACCATGGTGACCGGCGGTTGGCTGCACGCCAAGCTGTTCGCGGTGGCGCTGATCCTGGCGCACTACATCGTGGCCGGGCGCTGGTTGAAGGGAGTGGACCAGGACCGCGCAGTCCCTAGCGGGCGAGCGTTGCGCTTGTTCAACGAGGTGCCGGTGATTCTGCTGGTTGGCGTGATCTGGCTGGTGCTGGCCAAGCCTTTTTAAGCTGCGATGCGGGTAGCGCGGTTTAAAGCAGCCGACAAGCCATGGCGAGCCGTCATCGGGTGGATCTGCACGGCGCGCCCAGGCCCGAAGCGCGCGTGGCATTTGCCGATCCAGGCATGGCGGTGCAGGAGGGTTGATCGTCGCTCGCAGCGTCGCCTTGCAGCCTCAGGCGATCGAACTCAACTCGCTCAGACCCTTGCGTGCCTGGTCGATCCAGCTGCGTTGCTCGCGCTGGTAATGCTTGGGCGAGGCGGCGGCGCGGCGCACCACCTGGTCGTACATGGCCTTGGCGTCCTCCGGGCGCGCCGCGCGTTGCAATAACTGCGCATAGCGCACGCGTGCTTCTTCGCCCGGGTAGCCCTGCACCAGCGTCTCGTATTCGTGCAGCGCTTCGTCGATAGTCCCGCTGCTTTCCACCGCGCGTGCGTATAGCAGATGCCCGTCATGCGAGCGGAAGGTGGGGTTTGCGGCGATCAAGGCATCCAGGGTCTGGCGTGCTTGCGCGGCATTGCCAAGTCCGAATTGCGCTTGCGCCAGCCCCAGCATCAAGTCCGGGTCGTCGCGATACAAGCCGCGCAAGGCGCCTTCGTACACGTCGGCGGCCTGCGCATAGTTGCCCTGGCTGAGCAGCGTGCGGGCCAGCTGGCGGCGGTTTTCCGGGGTGTCGGAAACGTCCAGTTTACGTGCGGCATCGCGCTGCTCGCGTTGCGGGTCCAGCTTGCGTCGCACACGCTGCAAGCTGCGGCGCGCGGTCGGGTCGTTACGCATGTCCGGAATGACCGCGACAACCGCGTAGATCAACACTGCCAGATACGAAAACGTCAGCAGGATGAGGATCCAGTACAGCGGGCGGCCGCTGCGCACCACATGCACGCAGCAGGCGATTTGCAACACGATCGACAGAAGAATGAGTGGGCTCATGCCGGTAGGAGTCCTTGTCCCTGGTGCAAGTTCCTCAGGGCTCCGCGGGGCGGAGCCGCAGGATTCAGTTTCCTTCGTAGGCGCCGTAGCTGCGCAGACGCTCATAACGGCGCTGTAGCAGGCCTTCGACCGGCAGCTTTTCCAGTGCTTCCAGCTCGTTGAGTAACACGGCCTTGAGGCGCTTGCCCATCTGCTCGGGATTGCGATGCGCGCCGCCGGTGGGTTCGCGGATGACCTTGTCGACCAGGCCCAGGCCCTTCAAGCGCTTGGCGGTGAGGCCGAGCTGTTCGGCGGCGTCCTTGGCCTTGGCCGCGTCCTTCCACAGGATCGAGGCGCAGCCTTCGGGCGAAATCACCGAATAGGTGCCGTATTCGAGCATCAGGGTACGGTCGCCGACCCCAATGGCCAGCGCGCCGCCGGAGCCGCCTTCGCCGATCACGGTGCAGATCACCGGGATCTTGAGTTCAGCCATTTCCAGCAGGTTGCGCGCGATGGCCTCGGACTGGCCGCGCTCCTCGGCACCGATGCCCGGGTATGCGCCGGGGGTGTCGATGAAGGTCAGCAGCGGCAGGCGGAACCGTTCGGCCAGCTTCATCAGGCGCAGCGCCTTGCGGTAGCCCTCCGGGCGCGGCATGCCGAAGTTGCGCGCCACCTTGGTCTTGGTGTCGCGGCCCTTCTGGTGTCCGATGATGACCACCGGGCGGCCGTCGATACGGCCCAGGCCGCCGACAATGGCCTTGTCATCAGCATAGGCGCGGTCGCCGGCCAGCTCCTGGAATTCGTCGCAGATGGTGTTGATGTAGTCCAGCGTGTACGGGCGCTGCGGGTGGCGCGCCAGCTGAGAGATCTGCCACGACGACAGGTCGCGGAAGATCTGCGCGGTGCGCACGCGTGCCTTGTCGCGCAGCGCCCGCACCTCGGTCTCCACGTTGACTGCAGGGCCGGTACTGGCGTTGCGCAGTTCCTGGATCTTGGCTTCCAGATCGGCGATGGGTTGCTCGAAGTCGAGGTAGTTAGGATTCATGCAATGGCGTCGTCAACGTAAGGCGGGGAGTGTAGCTGAAGCGGTGTGGCTGGCCCGTACGGGGGCGTTGGGAGCGGAATCGGGAATGGAGAATCGGGAATCAGAGCAAAGTATCCGACCGCCTCGCTTTTGCGATTCCCCATTCCCAATTTCCGATTCACTGCGCCCACGGCGGGCTGTACTTGATCTTCACCGTCCGCACCGCCGGGTCGGCGCGCAGGCTGTCCATCAGCTGCTGGTCGATGCGCACCGAGTGGCTACCGTTGAGGTCGAGCATGCCGGCGACGCCGCCGCTTTGCGCGCGCAGCAGCAGATCCAGGCGCAGCGGCGTCTTGCCGGGGCGGTGCTTGGCCAGCAGGGCATCGATGCGCTTGAAAGCCTGTTTCTCGCGCAGGTCCAGGCGCAGCGACAGCCGCTGCGCGTGGTCGGCGCAGATCTGCTCGTAATCCCAGCACTGGCGGATGCGCAGGCTGTAGCCGCCGTTGAATTCGTCCTCGCGCAGGCCGCCCTTGACGATCAGGATGCGGTCGCGGGTGAGCAGGTGGCCGAATTCGGCCATCGCATCGGAGAACGCGCTGCATTCCACCCGCCCGCGACCGTCTTCGAGCTGCACGAACACCTGGCTGTCGCCCTTGCGGCGCACACCGATCACCTGGCCCGCCAGGATCGCGCTGACTTCCGGGCGCCAGGCGCGTTTTTCGCCGTCGCCACCGCCGCCGCCGCGTTGTTGCGAGGCCAGGATCTTTTCCAGCGCGCCCAGGTCGCAGCCGACCAGCTCGCGCACTTCCTCGCGATGCGGGTCGAACGGATGGCCGCTGAGGTAGAAGCCCAGCGTTTCGCGCTCGCCGGTGAGCAGCTGCCCCAACGGCCATTCCTTGCTCTCGGGCAGGTCCAATCGCATCGCCGGAGCGCTCGGGTCCGGGCCGCCGAATAGCGAGTTCTGCCCCGAGGCACGCTCGCGCGCCATCTGCTCGGTGGCCTTCATCACCTCGGGCAACTGCAGCATCAGCGAGGCGCGGTTCTTGCCCAGGCCGTCCATCGCGCCGGCATTGATCATCGCTTCCAGCGTGCGCCGGTTGAGCTTGGCGGTGCCCACGCGCGTGCAGAAATCCAGCAGCGTGGTGTAGGGGCCGCCGCGCTGGCGTTCTTCGACGATGGCCTCGCAGGCGCCCTGGCCGACGCCCTTGATCGCGCCCAGGCCGTATTGAATGGTGTCCGGGCTGGCGGCCTCGAACATGTAGGCCGATTCGTTGACGCGCGGCGGTTTGACGGTGAGGCCGAGGTTGCGCACTTCATCGAGAAAGCCGACCACCTTGTCGGTGTTGTCCATGTCCGACGACAGCGTCGCGGCCATGAATTCGGCCGGGTAATGCCGTTTCAGCCAGGCGGTCTGGTAGCTGACCAGCGCGTAGGCGGCGGCGTGCGACTTGTTGAAACCGTAGCCGGCGAACTTCTCCATCAAATCGAAGATTTCGTCGGCCTTGGCCGCGCTCACCCCGCCCTTGGCCGCACCCTCGCGGAAGATTTCGCGGTGCTTGGCCATTTCGGCCGGCACCTTCTTGCCCATCGCACGCCGCAGCAGGTCGGCGCCGCCCAGCGAATAATCGCCGACGATCTGCGCCATCTGCATCACCTGCTCCTGATACACCATGATGCCGTAGGTGTCTTTCAGGATGACTTCGGTGCGCGGATCCGGGTACACGATCTCCTGCTGGCCGTGCTTGCGCGCGTTGAAGTCCGGGATCAGATCCATCGGGCCGGGGCGGTACAGCGACACCAGCGCGATCAGGTCTTCGAAGCGGTCCGGGCGCGCGTCCTTGAGCAGGCGGCGCATGCCCGAGGATTCGAACTGGAACACCGCGCCGGTATTGCCCGAGGCGAACACGCCCTTGTAGGTGGGCACGTCGTCGAGCGGAATGGTGGTGATGTCGACCGGGTCGATGCCGGCGCGCGCGTGGCGCACGTTGATCGCCTTGACCGCCCAATCGATGATGGTCAGCGTGCGCAGGCCGAGGAAGTCGAACTTCACCAGGCCCACCGCTTCGACGTCGTCCTTGTCGAACTGGGTGACCGGATTCTTGCCGCGCCCGTCCTCGTCGTGTTCGGCGAACAGCGGGCAGAACTCGGAGAGCGGCTCGGGCGCGATCACCACGCCGCCGGCATGCTTGCCGGCATTGCGGGTGAGGTCTTCGAGCTGGCGCGCCAGGTCCATCAGGTCGCGCACGTCGTCTTCGACCTGATAGCGCTGGATCAGATCCGGCGACGCCATCTCCGAATCCTTGCCTTCGCCCATCGCATCCTTGAGCGTGATGCCCAGGATGTTGGGGATCAGCTTGGCGACGCTGTCGACCAGCCCGTACGTGAAGCCGAGCACGCGCCCGGCGTCGCGCACCACCGCCTTGGCCGCCATGGTGCCGTAGGTGATGATCTGGCTGACGCGCTCACGCCCGTACTTGCGCGCCACGTAGTCGATGACTTCGTCGCGGCGATCCATGCAGAAGTCGATGTCGAAGTCGGGCATCGACACGCGCTCTGGATTCAGGAAGCGCTCGAACAGCAGGTTGTACGGCAACGGGTCCAGGTCGGTGATCTGCAGCGCCCAGGCCACCAGCGAACCGGCGCCGGAACCGCGGCCCGGGCCGATCGGAATGCCCTGGTTCTTTCCCCACTGGATGAAGTCGGCCACGATCAGGAAATAACCCGGAAACCCCATCTTGATGATGGTGTCCAGCTCGAACTCCAGCCGGTCGACATAGTCCTTGCGGGTCTTGCCGGGCGCGATCGGGCTTTTTTCCAGGCGCGCGGCCAGACCCTCGCGCGACTGGCTGCGGATCCAGCTGTCCAGCGTCTCGTCTTCGGGCACCGGGTAGGCGGGCAGGAAGTAGGTGCCCAGGCGCATCTCGATGTTGCAGCGCTGCGCCAGCGCCTGCGTGTTGTCGATCGCGTCGGGGATGTCGGCGAACAGCGCGGCCATCTCCTCGCTGGATTTCAGGTACTGCTGGTCGCTGTAGTCGCGCGGGCGCTTGGGGTCGTCCAGCACGCGGCCGGAGGAGATGCACACGCGCGCTTCGTGCGCGTTGAAGTCGCTGGCGTACAGGAAGCGCACGTCGTTGCTGGCCACCACCGGCAGCCCGCGCACGCCGGCGGCATGCAGGGCGAACTGGTTGAAGCGTTCCTCGCCCTCGCGGCCGGTGCGGGTCAGCTCCAGATGCAGCCCATCGCCGAACACGCGCTGCCAATCGGCCAACTGCTGCTCCGCCAGGTCGGCACGGCCCTCGGAAAACAGGCGCCCGGCCAGGCTGTCGCGGCCGGCCAGCGCAAACAGGTTGGCGTGGCCGGCCTGCAGCCATTCCGGGTGGATCGCCACGCCGCCTTCGGGGCGGTGGCCTTCCATCCAGGCGCGCGTCAGCAGCCGCGACAGGCTCAGGTAGCCTTCGCGGTCGCGGCACAGCAAGGTCATGCGCCAGGGCGTCATGTCCGGGGTGGCGATCATCACGTCGGCCCCGGCGATCGGCTTGATGCCCACGCCTTCGGCGGCCTTGTAGAACTTGACCAGCGCGAACAGGTTGTTGAGGTCGGTGACCGCCAGCGCGGGCATGTCGAGCTCGACCGCGCGGCTGAGCAGATTGGCCTGTTTGGCCTTCTTCGGGTCAGCCTGATCCGGTTTCTCGGGCACGCGGATAGTGGAATCCGCCAACGAGAACTCGGTGTGGACGTGCAGATGGACGAAACGTGAAGTGGACATGCGAGACCGGAATAATGCGCGGTCAGGGTAGCGAGCGTGGTCGGGTCGAACAAGGCTTGACAGGACCGACGCAGGGCGGCGTCCAGCTGCCACGGGCGCTGGGCAGTGCGGCCGATTCAGGCGCTGGCTAGTTGCGCGCAGTCCAGCGGGGGCGATTGCGCGGATTGGCGGCCGTGCGGGTCTCGCGTGCGGGACCGGATGCTCGACGCCTCGGCCGCACCGCCTGCATGCGCGCGACTGAAGGACTGGCGCCCATGCCGGGCCAGCCAGCTGGAGGGCGGTCGATCAGTCGGCCAGCAGCAGGTCATCGGTCGAGGCCACGCAGGACACGTCCCACGGCGATTGCGACGCCTCGATGCCCAATGCACGCCGCACAGGGGCGAAGCTGCGGCGATGCTGCGGGCACGGCCCATGGCTGCGCAGCGCAGCCAGATGCACTGGCGTGGCATAGCCTTTGTGTTGGTCAAAGCGGTATTCGGGGTGCTGCGCGTGCAGCTCATGCATCAGACGGTCGCGAGTAACCTTGGCCACGATCGAGGCGGCCATGATGGAGCGGTCCAGCGCATCGCCGCCGATCAGTGCTTCGGCCGGGCAGGGTAGCCCTTTGGGCACACGGTTGCCGTCGATGCGCGCAAACCCGGCAACGTGCGCCACGCCTTCCACCGCGCGCCGCATACCCAGCATGGTGGCCTGATAGATATTGATGCGGTCGATCTCTTCGCTGGCGATCAACACCACCGACCACGCCAGCGCCCGGTCGACGATCCGCGCATACAACTGCTCGCGGCGCTCGGCAGTCAGTTGCTTGGAATCGTCTAGCCCGTTGATGCGCGGCTTGCTCGGGTCGAATACCACCGCTGCCACCGCCACCGGCCCGGCGAGCGGCCCACGGCCGGCTTCGTCGACACCGGCGACCAAACGGGAATCGGGAATCGGGATTGGGGAATCGTGGAAGAGCGTGTCCTGCGTCGCCTGACCGACGATCGCACCATGGGAGCCTGAGCGCTTCATGGCCCGGCTCCTGCCGATCCCCGATTCCCGGTTCCCGATTCCGGCTGCGTCAGCAGCTCCGCTACCGCATCGGCCGCGCGTGCCGATGCGTCGCGGCGCAGTTCGGCGTGCAGGGCGAGATAACGCGGTTGCAGCGCAGCGACCTTGTCCGGGTGCTTGAACCAGTCCAGCAGTGCCACGCATAGCCGCTCCGGGGTGCAGTCGTCCTGCATCAGCTCGGGGGCGAGGTCGTCGTTGGCCAGGATGTTGGGCAGCGCGTAGCGGTTGACCTTGAGCAGGCCCAGCGTCTTGACAATGCGGTAGGTGAGCGGGGCGACCTTGTAGCCGACCACCATCGGCCGCTTGACCAGCATCGCTTCCAGCGTGGCGGTACCCGACGCCAGCAGCACCACGTCGGCGGCCAGCATGGCGGTGCGTGCCTGGCCGTCGAGCAGATGCGAGCGCAGCACCGGCAGCGAACTGCGCGACAGCTGTTCGGCCAGCAGTTGTTTGCAGCCCGGGTTGGCGGCCGGCACCAGTACATGCAGGTTGGGCAGGTGCTCGGAGACCAGCCAGGCGGCCTGGAAGAAGGTGTCGCCAAGCCGGCTGATCTCGCCATGCCGGCTGCCCGGCAGCACCGCCAGCACGGTGCTGGATGCGGAAATTCCCAATCGAGCGCGAGCCGTCTCGCGGTCGGCCTGGTAGGCGATGTCGTCGGCCATTGGGTGGCCGACGAAGCGCGCATCCACGCCGTGCTTGGCGTAGATCGGCGGCTCCATCGGGAACAGGCACAGCACCAGGTCGGCGCTGGCGCCGATTTTTTCGGCACGTTTCTCGCGCCATGCCCACACCGACGGGCTCACGTAGTGCACGGTGCGAATGCCGCGCTGCTTGAGCCAGCGCTCGACCGGTAGATTGAAATCCGGCGCATCAATGCCGATGAACACATCCGGCTTCCACGCCAGCACGCGCTCGCGGAAGGCGCGACGCAACTTGAGCAGGCGCGGCAGATGGCGCAACACTTCGGTCAGCCCCATTACCGCCAACTCGCTGGCATCGAACCAGGTCTGGCAACCGGCGCCGCGCATCGCATCGCCGCCGATGCCGACAAATTCCGCAGTCGGATAGCGCAGCCGCAATTGTGCGATCAGCCCCGCGCCCAGGATGTCGCCGGAAGCTTCGCCGGCGATCAGGGCAATACGCACAGGGCGGTGATTGGGGATTGGGAATTGGGGATTGGCAAAGGCGGCGTGCGCGACGTCGTCCGACGTGGCGGCAACACTCTTCATCTCCAATCCCGACTCCCGAATCCCGGCCGTCATCGCAACAACGGCCTTTCTGCCGCTTCGATGAACTCGAGCATGCCGCGAACGTCTTCGCTGTCCTTGGCTTGTTCGGCCAGCTGCGCCTTGGCGTCGGCCAGCGGCAGGCCCGCAACGTACAGCGTGCGATAAGCGCGTTTGATTGCGGTAATGCGCTCGGCATCGAAGCCGCGGCGCTTGAGCCCTTCGCTGTTGATGCCGCGCGGGCGGCCCAGCGATTCGCTGCCCACCATGGTGAACGGCGGCACGTCGCCATTGGTCAGCGCGCCCATGCCCAGGAAAGCGTGCGCGCCGATGCGGCAGAACTGATGCGCGCCGGCAAAGCCGCTGATGATCACGTAGTCGCCCACGGTGACGTGGCCGGCCAGCGTGGTGTTATTGGAAAACACGCAATGGTTGCCGACATGGCAGTCGTGCGCCACATGGGTGTAGGCCAGCATCCAGTTGTCGTTGCCGACCACTGTGATTCCGCCGCCGCCGCCGGTGCCGCGATTGATGGTGACGAATTCACGGATCACGTTGTCGTCGCCGATCACCAGTTCGGTGCGCTCGCCGGCGTACTTTTTGTCCTGCGGTTCGCCGCCGATCGCCGCATGCCCGATGAAGCGGTTGTTGCGGCCGATCCGGGTTGGTCCGTGGATCGAGCAATGCGGCCCCACCTCGGTGCCGGCGCCGATCTCCACGTCGGCGCCGATCAGGCAGAACGCACCAACGCGTACATCGTCTGCCAGTCGCGCCGCGGGATCGATGACAGCGGTGGGATGAATCAAGGGTGCCTGATCACGCATCGTCTCTCACCTCCAAAAACAGGATTATTCCTTGGCGCCGGCGCACATCACTTCCGCGCTGGCCACGACTTCGCCATTGACCTTGGCCTCGCCGTAATAGCATCCCATGTTGCGGATCAGGCGCTTCATCTGCACTTCCAGGATCAGCACATCGCCCGGCACCACCTGCTTGTTGAAGCGAGCGTTGTCGACCTTGACCATATAGAACAGTTTGGACAGCGCATCGCGGCCCAGGCCGAGCTGGGTCATCACACCGCCGGCCTGCGCCAGCGCCTCAATGATCAGCACGCCCGGCATCACCGGCCGAGTCGGGAAGTGACCCTGGAAGAACGGCTCGTTGATGCTGACGTTCTTCTGCCCCACGATGCGCTTGGCTTCCAGGTCCAGCTCGATGACCCGGTCGATCAGCAAAAACGGGTAGCGGTGCGGGATCAGCGTCTGGATCTGGTTGACGTCGATCGGCAGCTCGTAAACGGGGTGGCTCATGCGTTCTCCTTGCCCACAGCCAGGATGCGCCTTGCCAGCGCATCGAGTTGTTTGAAGCGCGCGGCATTCTTGCGCCACGTGCGGTTATCGGTGAGGGGGGTGCCGGACGAATATTCTCCCGGCTCATGGATGGAATTGCGGACCACCGACTTGCCGGTGATGACGACCTTGTCGCAGATCTCCAGATGGCCGACCACGCCGACGTGCCCGCCGAGCAGGCAGTACCGGCCGATCTTGGCGCTGCCGGCAATGCCGGTGCAGCCGGCGATCGCGCTGTGCGCGCCAATCCGGCAGTTGTGTGCAATCTGCACCAGGTTGTCTACGCGCACGTCTTCTTCGAGCACGGTGTCTTCCAGCGCACCGCGGTCGATGCAGCTGTTGGCGCCAATCTCGCAATCGTCGCCGATCACCACACCACCCAGCTGCGGCACCTTGATCCAGTGGCCGGCGTCCATCGCAAGGCCGAAGCCATCGGCGCCGATCACTGCACCGGGATGTATCCGCACGCGCTTGCCCAGCCGCACGCGGGTGACCAGGGTGACGCGGGCGATCAACTCGCTGCCATCGTCCACCACGCAGTCTTCTCCGATGATGCTACCGGTGCCGATGATGCAGCCATCGCCTACGCGGCTGCGCGCACCGATGCTCACGAACGGCCCGACATGCGCGCCAGGCGATACCTGCGCGCTAGGATCGATCACCGCCAGAGGATGAATGCCTGGCTCGCGCACCGGCGCAACCTCGAACAACGCAGCGATCTTGGCGAACGCGGTGTACGGGTCTTTGGCAACCAGCACAGTGCCCTGCGCCGCCTCGGCATCGTCGGCGCGTACCACAACGACGGCAGCTTGCGTCTCGGCCAACTGCGGCCGATAGCGCGGGTTGGACAGGAAGCTCAGATGACCCGCTCCGGCGTGCGCCAGCGTCGCCACTCCGGTGACTTCGGTTGCGGCGTCGCCAACGACGGTCAGACCAAATTGTTCGGCAATCGCGCTGGCGGTCAAAGGCATCACGGTGAACCTCGCATAAACAGTTGGTGGCTCGTTTTACGAAAAAAAAACGTCGCCAAGATTTGGCTAAACAGTCGAGCGTATTTCTTGCCGGGCCGCAACGATGCGGCGAGCCCAGGAACAAGCATATGAAAACTGTCCTCTCCATTTTCGGTAGCGTGATCCTGTTGGGCGCGGTTGCCAGTGCATCGGCCGATGATTTCGCGCAGCAGCGCGCCGACGCGCAGAACCTGTGGGACCAACAGGTGCAATGCGTGACCAATTCGCCCGATTTGGGCACCACCGCCAGCTGCCTGAGCAACGTCTGGAGCAACTACTTCTAAGTCTGTTTCACACCAGGTTCTTCAAACAAACAATGGCGGCCCGAGCATCCGGGCCGCCATTGTTTTGCGTGCAAATCTTAGAACTGACCGCCAAAGGTGAACTGCAGGCGCTCGATCTCGTCGTTGTCTTCCTTCTTCAGCGGGAACGCGTAGCTGATCGAGATGGGGCCGACCGGGGCACGCCACAACAGCGCCACACCGGTGGAGGCGCGCAGTTCGTTGGCCTTGAAGTTGTCCACGCCGCTATAGACGTTACCGAAGTCGAAGAACGCCGACACGCGCGCCGACGGGCTGTCGAACAGTTTCGGAAAATACATTTCCACCGAGCCCACGGTCTTGAACGAACCGCCCAGTGGCTGGCCGCGGTTGAAGCCGTTGATCGGTTCCGAACGCGGGCCCAGGGTGTTGTCTTCGAAGCCCCGCACCGAGTTGGTACCGCCTGCGTAGAAGTTCTCGTAGAACGGCAGGCCGGTGGCAGTGATGGTGCGCGAGCTGCCGTTGGGGCCGGCCACCACGCGGGTGCTGTCGTTGCCGTAGCTGTCGCCGTAGCCCAGCTCGAAGCGCGTGTTTAATACCAACGCCGGGATGATCGGCCAGTAGTTGGAGATCTGGTAGTTGAGCTTGTAGTACTCGACGGTGGAGCCGGGCAGGGTGGTTTCCAGGCCGACGCGCTGGTACATGCCGCGGGTCGGCATGAAGAAGTCGTTGCGGGTATCGCGCGCCCAACCCAGCTCACTGCGCCAGGCATGGAAGGTGCGCGTGCCGATCGCATCAATATAATCGACGATCGCCTGCGGCGTGGTACCCGGGAACGTGGTGATCTGGTTACTGTCGATGCCGATCATCGCCGAGACGGTGTCGTTCTCGGTGATCGGCACGCCGAACACCACCTGCGCCGAGCCGTTCTTGCTGTTGAACTGCGCGGTATTGAAGTCCGAGTAGTCCAGCGAGCGCCACGACAGGTTGTAGCCTAGCGACACGCCGTCGTCAGTAAAGAACGGATTGGTGTAGGAGAACGCATAGCGCTGCTGGAACGTGCTGCGCGAGGCTTCCACTGCCACGCGGTTACCGCCGCCCAGGAAGTTGTTTTGCGACAACTGCACCGAGGTAGTCACGCCGAAACTCTGCGAATACCCCAAGCCGAACACGAAGCTGCCGGAGGTGGTCTCCTTGACGTCGTAGATCACGTCCACCTGGTCGTTGCTGCCAGGCACCGCCGGGGTCTCCACGTTCACCGACTCAAAGTAGCCCAGGCGCTGCAGGCGGATCTTGGAACGGTCGATCGCCGCCTGCGAGTACCAGGTGTTTTCGAACTGGCGCATTTCGCGGCGCAACACTTCGTCGGAGGTACGGCTGTTGCCCTTGTAGAGGATGCGGCGCACGGTCACGCGTGGGCCGGGCACCACCTGCAGGTTCACCGCAACGGTCCGGTCCTCACGGTTGGGGGTCGGAATCGGGTTGACCTTGGCGAACGCGTAACCCACGTTGCTCAGCGTGTTGGTGATGGCATCGGAGGTGTACTCCAGCAGCGCGCGCGAGAAGATATCGCCGGCCTTGGGGATGACCAGGCGCTCGATATCGGCCTGCGGCAGCACGGTGTCGCCGGTGACCTTGATCTCGGAAATCTTGTACTGCTCGCCCTCGGTCACGCCTGCGCTGACGAACATGTCGCGCTTGTCGGGGCTGATCGACACCTGGGTAGAGTCGATGCTGAAGTCCACGTAGCCACGGTCCAGATACCAGGAATTGAGCTTCTCCAGGTCGCCGGACATCTTTTCCTTGGAGTACTGGTCGTCTCGGCGATACCACGAGGCCCAGTTGTGCTCCTTAGATTCCCAGTTCTCCAGGATGTCTTCGTTGGCGAATTTCTCGGTACCGATCAGGTTGACGTGGCGGATCTTGGCCGCCTTGCCTTCCTTGATCGCGATGGCCACATCGACGCGGTTGCGGTCCAGCGGGCTAACGGTCGGGGTGATCTCGACGTTGTACTTGCCGCGGTTGTTGTACTGACGGGTCAGTTCCTGGGTCACGCGGTCCAGGCTGAGGCGGTCGAAGGTGCCGCCTTCGGTCAGGCCGATGTCGCCCAGGCCCTTGAGCAGCTCTTCGGACTTGATGTCCTTGTTGCCGGTCACGGTGAGCTTGTTGATCGCCGGGCGCTCCTTCACGGTGATCACCAGGATGTTGCCCTGGCGGTCCAGCTGCACGTCTTCGAAGAAGCCGGTGCGGTACAGCGCCCGGATCGAGTCGGCCACCTTGGCATCGTCCACGGTGTCGCCGCGGTTCACCGGCAGATAGGTGAACACGGTGCCGGAAGCGATGCGCTGCAGGCCGTCGACGCGGATGTCGCTGGCAACGAACGGCTCTGCGGCCAGGGCAACGGCTGGCAGGCTGAGGCCGGCGGCGAGAGCGAGGGCAAGCAGGCGGCGAGTGGGAAGACGCGTCATGTCACATCCGGTTGGAGTCGATTTCGGGTGTTGCTGGGTGCCGGCGTATGACGACGACAACAGGCGGAAAGAGAGGAGCAGTTTCATCGTGGAACCAGGCCAAGGATGTCGTTGTAGAACGCCAGTCCCATCAAGCCTGCCAGGACCGCCAGGCCGACATATTGTCCGGCAATCATGGCCCGTTCGCTGATCGGGCTGCCCTTGACCAACTCAATAAGGTAATACAGCAGATGCCCACCGTCCAAGATTGGGATGGGCATCAGGTTGATGATCGCCAGGCTGAGCGACAGCAAGCCCAGGAAATACAGGAACCAGTCGAGCCCGCGTTCGGCCGATGCATTGGCGGCGCGCGCGATTGTGACCGGGCCGGAGATGTTCTTGACCGACGCCTGGCCGGTCAGCATGCGCTTCATCATGCCCAGCGAATCAGCGGTCATCTTGCCGGTTTCGCGGATGGCCGCCGGCACCGCGGCGAAGACGCCGTACTGCTGGCGGCTATCGTATTGCGGCGCCGGCGCAGCGGCGGGACGGACCCCTATCATCCACTGGCCCTGCGGCGATTTGCGCGGTGCGATTTCCAGCGCCAGGCGGTCTTCGCCGCGCGCCACTTCGATCATGCCCGGCCCACCGTGCGCGCCCAGGGCCTGCACCTGCGGAATGATGTCCTCGGCCGAGCGGATCGGCTGGCCATCGATGGCCACGATGCGATCACCGGGCTTGAGCAGGCCGTCGGCCACCGAACCGGGCACCACTTCGGCGATGACCGGCGGCTGCAGCATGAACTGCCAGCCAATACCGGCCAGCGATGCCACGCGGCGTTCGTCGAAACCGGCTGGCAGCTGCGAAAGACGCAAAGTGTGTTCGCTGTTGCCGCCACCCTCGGCGGCGGTGAGCACCTGGATGTCGCGCTTGTCCATTGCCGCAGTGGTGAGCTGCATGCTGGCATCGCTCCAGCTGCTCACGCCGCGCCCGTCGATGCGCACGATGCGCTCGCCCGGTGTCAGGCCAGCTTCGGCGGCCAGACCATCGGCGCGACCGACGGTGGCCGAGTAATCCTGCTTGCCGACGACGAACATCGCCCACAGCATCGCCATGCACAGCAGCAGGTTGGCGATCGGGCCGGCCGCGACGATGGCGATGCGCTGCCACACCGTCTTGCGATTGAATGCCTGGTCCTGTTCGGCTGGGTGCACGTGGCCTTCGCGCTCGTCGAGCATCTTGACGTAACCGCCCAGCGGGATCGCGGCCAGCACGAACTCGGTGCCGTGGCGGTCGCGGCGCATCCACAGCGGCTTGCCGAACCCCACCGAAAAACGCAGCACCTTGACGCCGCAGCGGCGCGCGACCCAAAAGTGTCCGAATTCGTGGAATGTCACCAACAGACCCAGGCTGACGATCATCCACCAGACCGAACCGATGAAATCACCCATGGATGCAACTCGGCTGCGTGGATCGATCAGGCATGAAGAGGGTGGTTGACCAAGGCGCGTTCGGTGATTTGCCGGGCTTGCGCATCGGCAAAAAGCAGGGTGTCGAGGGAGTCGGCATTGTGCCGTGGGAGCGTTGTCAGTGTGTGTTCGACCAACGCAGGGATCGCTAGGAAACCTATTTGGCCCTGAAGAAACGCTGAAACAGCCACTTCGTTGGCCGCGTTCAGGATCGCCGGCGCGGTTCCACCGGCACGCAGCGCTTCCCAGGCCAGGCGCAGGCAGGGGAAGGCAACGGTGTCGGGGGCTTCGAAGTCCAGCCGCCCTTGTTGCAGCAGATCCAGCCCTGCCACGCCCGATTCCACCCGCTCCGGCCATGCCAGACCGACCGCCAGGGTGGTGCGCATGTCCGGCAGGCCGAGTTGGGCCAGCGTGGAGCCGTCAACGAATTCCACCAACGAATGCACCAGGCTTTGCGGGTGCACCAGCACGTCGATCTGCTCGCCAGGCAGCCCGAACAGATGATGGGCCTCAATGACTTCCAAGCCCTTGTTCATCAAGGTGGCCGAATCCACCGAAATCTTCGGGCCCATCGACCACTTCGGGTGCGCAACGGCCTGCGCCGGGGTCACCGCCGACAGAGCGGTGCGATCCCAGCCCCGGAACGGGCCACCGGACGCGGTCAGGATCACCCGACGCACGCCGCGGCTGGCGTCGCAGGAGCGTAGGCACTGGAAGATGGCGCTGTGCTCGCTGTCGATCGGGATGATCTCTGCGCCCGCTGCTGCGGCGGTGCGGGTCAGCAGTTCGCCGGCCAGCACGAGCGATTCCTTGTTGGCCAACAACAGGCGCTTGCCGGCGCGGGCCGCGGCCAGGGTCGAAGACAGGCCGGCGGCGCCCACGATGGCGGCCACCACGGTGTCGCAGGCATCGCTGCCGGCCAGTGCATCCAGCGCCGCGGTGCCGGCATGCGCCTGGGTGTTCAGGCCGGCGGCACGCAGGCCGTCGCGCAGCGCCGGATACAGCGCCTCCTCGGCAATCACCGCATGCGCAGGCCGATGCTTAGCACACAGCGCCAGCAACGCATCCACCTGGCTACCTGCAGACAGCACGCTGACGCGCAGCCGCTGGGGATGGCGGGCGATCACGTCCAAGGCCGACGTGCCGATCGAGCCGGTCGCACCGAATACGGCGACCTGGCGGGGAGAAGAGCCAGCCATGCTTAGAATCCGAGAATTTCCTTGCCGAGTGCGAACACCGGCAGGGCGGCGAGGACGCCATCGATGCGATCCAGTACGCCGCCGTGGCCGGGAATCACCGTGCCCGAATCCTTGGCGCCGGCATGGCGCTTGAGCAGGCTCTCGAACAGGTCGCCGAGCACCGACGCCAGCACCGCCACCGCCGCGACCAGGACCAGCTGCGGCACATGCGCCAGGGTCAGCCCGGCCAGCCAGCCGAAGGCGCAGGCCACCGCGATCCCGGCGACCATCCCGCCGAGCAGGCCTTCGATGGTCTTGTTGGGGCTGATGCGCGGCGCCAGCTTGTGCTTGCCGAACGCGCGCCCGGCGAAATACGCCCCCGAGTCGGCCGCCCAGACCATGGTCAGGGCGGTCAGCAGCCACAGGTTGCCCTTGTCTGGGTTGGCATGCAGCAGCACCAGCGCAGCCCAGGCCGGAAGAACCGCCAGGGTGCCGGCCGCGAGCTTGAGCGCGCGCGCCTGGCCATTGCCATGATCGGCGCCAAAGGTGAAAAAGCGCAGCCACAGCAGCGCCAGCACCCACCAGACCACCCCCACCAGGGCGGCGATCTGGAACAGTACCATGGAGCCTGCCGAGGCCCAGACCATCAGCACCATTAGCAGCAGATTGAGCATCAGCAGCACGGTGCGCGGCAGGCTGTCGTCGATGCCGGAGAGCTTGAGCCACTCCCACAGACCTGTCAGGAACAGGATCGCCGCCAGCGCCGCCAGCCATTGGGTGGGCAGCAACACAATCGCGCAGATGGCGAGCGGCGCCATGATCAGCGCGGCAATCACGCGGGTCTTGGTCATGCGGAGGAGATCTCCGTCGCCTTGTCGGCGATCTGGGCACTGGTCAGGCCAAAGCGGCGTTCGCGCCCGGCATAGTCGTCCAGTGCCTGCTGCAGCACGCCGGCATCGAACTCCGGCCACAGGGTTTCGGTGAACCACAGCTCGGTGTAGGCCAGCTGCCACAACAGGAAATTGCTGATGCGGGTATCGCCGCCGGTGCGGATGAACAAGTCCGGCGCCGGCAGGTCGGACAGTGCGACCCGGCTGGACAGCAAGGCCTCGTCGATCTGCTGCGGTTGCAGGCGCCCGGCAGCCACCTCTTCGGCCAACGCACGCGCGGCCAGCGCGATGTCCTGGCGGCCGCCGTAACTGGCTGCGATGCTGAGCACCAGCCGCGCATTACCCGCGGTGATGCGTTCGGCAGTGGCCATGCGCTCCCGCAGCGGCGTTGCGAAGCGGCTGCGCTCGCCGATGAAACGCACCTGCACGCCACGCCGTTGCAGTTCTTCCACCCCGCGGTCCAGCGCATGCAGAAACAGCTTCATCAGCGCATCGACCTCCTCCTGCGGGCGCCCCCAGTTTTCACTGGAGAACGCGAACAAGGTGAGTGCCGACACGCCTTTTTCCAGGCAGAAATCGATGGTGCGGTTGACCGCCCGCGCCCCGGCGCGATGGCCGATCATGCGCGGACGTCGCCGACGCTGCGCCCAACGCCCGTTGCCATCCATGATGATGGCAATGTGGCGCGGGATTGCGTCGGTAGAAGGGGCTGGATGCATGGCAGGGGATGCCACGATCAGACCGTCATCAATTCCTGTTCCTTGCCCTTGACGACCTCATCCACATCCTTGATGGCCTTGTCGGTCAACTTCTGGATGTCGTCTTCGGCGCCACGGGCTTCGTCTTCGGTGACCTTCTTGTCTTTCAGCAGATCCTTGACCTGCTGATTGGCATCGCGACGGATGTTGCGGATGGCCACCTTGCTGTCTTCGCCTTCGCCATGCACAGACTTGCTGAGCTCCTTGCGGCGCTCCTCGGTCAGCGGCGGCAGGTTCAGGCGGATTACCGTGCCCACGACGGTCGGGGTCAGGCCCAGATCCGAGGCGTACAGGGCTTTTTCCACATCCTTGATCATGCCCTTGTCGAACAGGCTGATGACCAGCGAGCGGCCTTCGGACACGCTGATGCTGGCGACCTGGTTCAGGGGCGTGTCGGTGCCGTAGGCCTTGACCTTGATGCCGTCCAGCAGCGCCGGCGAAGCGCGGCCGGTACGCACGGTGGTCAGGGAATGGCGCAGAGCATCGATGCTCTTGGTCATGCGCGTCTGCGCGTCTTGTTTGATCTGGTTGAGCATCGCCGGAATCCGTGTGGAGCTGAATCCGGGGATTATAGCCGGGACTGAGGTTTCACGACTCGCCGGCCTGCAGGGGCCGGCGCAGCCGGTTCACCTGCCTGGCGCGTTCACGTCCGGCGATGTGGCAAATCGGGAAGGAGAGGGAGTAGCAGATCTACGCTTGTGCGACTCCCAAATCCCGTTTCTAAATCCGAAACCTCAGCTACGACCCTGCACCAAGGTGCCGATCTGCTCGCCACGCAGGATGCGTAGCAGCACGCCGGGCTCGCTCATGCCGAAGATGCGCAGCGGCAGGTCGCTGTCGCGGGCCAGCGCAAAGGCAGCGGTATCCATCACTTCCAGGCCCTGCAGGATGACCTCGTCGTAGGTCAGGCTGTCGTAGCGCACCGCATCGGCATGCTTCTTCGGGTCCTTGTCGTACACGCCATCGACCTTGGTGGCCTTCAGCAGCAGGTCGGCGCCAATCTCTATCGCACGCAGTGCGGCGCCCGAATCGGTGGTGAAGAACGGATTGCCGGTGCCGGCGGCGAAGATCGCGATGCGGCCCTTTTCCAGATGACGCATGGCGCGGCGACGGATGAAGTCCTCGCAGACATCGTTGATCTTGATCGCGCTCATCACGCGCACCTTGGCGCCGAGTTTTTCCAGCGCGTCCTGCATGGCCAGCGCATTGATCACAGTGGCGAGCATGCCCATGTGGTCGCCGGTCACGCGGTCCATGCCGCTGGCAGCAAGGCCGGCACCGCGAAAGATATTGCCGCCGCCGATCACCAGCGCGACCTGCGCGCCGGCTTGCTGGGCTTCGATCACTTCATGGGCAAGGCGGTTGATCACCTTGGGGTCGATGCCGTAATCCCCGTCTCCCATCAGCGCCTCCCCGGAAAGTTTGAGAAGAATGCGGCGATAGGAAAGTTCAGACATGGGGGAGACCTCGGGGGTGGGGGACGGCAAACGCCGGCAATTCTAGCGGAAGCCTGCGACCGGGCGTGGTAAAAATTCCTTTGTCGTCATCGAGGTGACGGGCTGCTCAGTGTGCGCGCGGGTTCGGCGGCGTCGGAACATCCGTCGCATCGTAGGCGGTGACGCGGTTGCGGCCGCGATGCTTGGAGCGGTACAGCGTGCTGTCGGCCGCCTGCAACAGATGTTCGATGCTTTCGAACTGGCGCTCGATACCGCCATGCGTGGCCAGGCCCGCCGAGAAGGTGATGTGCAGCGGGCCGCCCTGCAATTGCGCCATCGGCGTGCGCGCAGTCTCGGCAAGGATGCGCTCGATCACCATCAGCGCCGCATCGGCAGGCGTGTTCGGCAGGATTACCAGGAATTCTTCGCCGCCATACCGCGCCACCAGGTCGCTGGTGCGCACCATGCGTTGCAGGGTCTGCGCAAAATTGCGCAGCACCTCGTCGCCGACCAGGTGGCCGTGCGCATCGTTGACGCGCTTGAAATCGTCCAGATCGATGAAGGCGATCGACAGCGGCCAGCTCTGCCGCGATGCCAGCTCGAACTCATGGGTCAGTGCAGTGCCCAGCTGGTGCCGATTGAACACGCCAGTCAACGCGTCGCGGCTGGCCTGCTCGGCGAGATGGCGCATCCGGTTTTCCGATTCGTCGGCATGTCGGCGCGCTTCGGCCACATCCTGCAGTTCGCGCAGGCTCCGCAACAGGGCCAGCTCGCGCGCCTGTTCGAAGATCAGCTGGATATGCTCAGGCTGCGGTACGCGGATATCGAACAATGCTTCGAGCTCGGGCAACGATTCGGCGATGCGTTCGATCACTTTCTCGAAGCGTTCGGCATCCAGTTCCAGCACGTCCTGTGCCTGACGCTGCGCATGCTCGGTGGCAGCGACCGCACTGGCCGAGAGCCAGATGTCGGCCAAGCGACCGGACAGCGCGACGCAGGCCATGAAGGGCTCCAAGCCTGCTGGATCTTCTTCGCTCTGCGCGATCGCATTCTGCAGATAGTGCGGCAGCTGCCACTGATGGGCGAGCCAGGCGCCGATCTCGGCATGGGTGGCCCCCAGGTGTTCGCGCTCTGCGTCCAGCAGCGATGCGTTGTCGGGCGCCTGCTCCATCAATGGGGCATACAGCGCCGGTGCGCCTTGCAGCAGCGCCAGCTTGCCGATGTCCTGCAGCAGGCCAGCCAGCATCAATTCTTCGGGTTTGCGGATGCCATAGGCCTGGCCCAGGATGCGACTGGCCAGTGCGCACAGGCCGGCGCGACGCCAGATGCGCTCATGCAACGGGTGCGCGACGAACGTGCTGCGTACGCCGTGCACCATCGAAAACCCCAGCGCCAGACTCAACGTGGCGTTGAGGCCGAGCATGGTTAGCGCCTGGCCGAGGTTGTCGACGCGGCGGCGGCTGGCGTACAGCGGCGAATTGGCCACGCGCAGCATGCGTGCGCTCAGCGCCATGTCCAGTCCGATGACTTTTGCGGTGGTGGTCATGTCCACGTCCGGGTCCTGCGCCAGCTCGATGATGCGCAGCGCGACGCCGGGCGGCGATGGCAGGTTACGGCAGTAGTGCAGGGCGGCCTGGAGATCTGGTTGCATGAGTCATCGCCAACAGTGAACGCAAGCATACAGCTGCGTTCGTTGAGTTTGAGCACGCCACGGCCCGCAGTCGCCGCAGTGGAAGGCACACGGATAGGGTGCTGAGAGTCTGGTCGGCATTCAGGTGTATCGGCAAGGGCCAGGGCATCTGTAGTGCCCAGTCCTGTTATCGGCGCCACGGATGTGTGCGCTTCAGCTTCGCGCAATGCGGTGTCGTCGGTGCGGCAAAAAAAAAGCCGCGGCATGGCCGCGGCTTTTTCAATGCTGAGGTGAAGATCAGGCCAGGCCGGCCTGCTTCATCACTTCGGCGGCATAGTCTTCCACCACTTTCTCGATGCCCTCGCCCACGGCCAGGCGCTGGAAGCCGATCACGTCCGCGCCGGCGGCCTTGACGGCCTGCTCAACGGTCTGATCGGTGTTCAGCACGTATGGCTGGCCGTACAGGGTGACTTCGTTGACGATCTTGCTGATCTTGCCGCTGATGATCTTTTCCAGGATCTCGGCCGGCTTGGACTTGTCCTTTTCGGACATCTTGGCCAGTTCGATTTCCTTTTCCTTGGCGACAAACTCGGCCGGAACGTCGGATGCCTTGACGTGCGGCGGGTTCATTGCGGCGATGTGCATGGCAATACCACGTGCCAGTTCAACGTCGCCACCCTTGAGTTCGACCAGCACGCCGATACGGCCGCCATGCACGTAGGCCGCGACGTTGTTGGCGCTGTCGATGCGGGCCAAGCGACGCACCTGCAGGTTCTCGCCAACCTTGGCGATCACCGCAGCGCGACGCGCTTCGATGGTCTCGCCGCTATCGAGCTTGACGCTCTTCAGCGCTTCGGCATCGGCCACGTCGGAGTTCAGTGCGGCGTTGGCGACGACTTCGGTGAAGGCCAGGAAGTTCTCGTCCTTGGCGACGAAGTCGGTTTCGGAATTGACTTCGACCAGCACGGCCTTGCCACCGGCCTGTGCGGTAGCGATGCGGCCTTCGGCGGCAACGCGGTCTGCCTTCTTGTCGGCCTTGGCCAGGCCCGACTTGCGCAGCCATTCGGCAGCGGCGTCGATGTCGCCAGCGTTTTCGACGAGTGCCTTCTTGCACTCCATCATGCCGGCGCCGGTGCGCTCGCGCAGTTCCTTGACCAGGGAAGCAGTGATTTCCATGGAATTACCTCGTATGGACGAATGCGATAAGGCGGAAGTGTTCCGCCAGTGGGGAGACGGTGCAGCATGCGGGCCGCCCCCGTAAGAATCTCTGGTCGCCTCAGCGACGGGGCACGATGGACCCGTCGGGGCTGCGGCCGCCCAGCATGGGGCGGCCGCATTGCATGCCGATTACTCGGCAGCCGGTGCCGCAGGTGCGTCAGCCTTCTTCTCGGCGGCCTTCTTGGCCGGAGCGCGACGGCCCTTGCCTTCGTCGCCGGCTTCGGCCGAGAACTCTTCTTCGCGAACTGACGCCGAGTTCGGCGCAGCAGCCTTGCCTTCCAGCACTGCATCGGCAGCGGCACGTGCGTACAGCTGCACGGCACGGATGGCGTCGTCGTTACCCGGGATGGCGTAGTCGACCAGGGCCGGATCGTAGTTGGTGTCGACCACCGCGATCACCGGGATGCCGAGCTTCTTGGCTTCCTTGATGGCGATGTCTTCATGGCCGATATCGATCACGAAGATCGCGTCGGGCAGGCGGTTCATTTCCTTGATGCCGCCCAGCGACGCGTCCAGCTTTTCGCGCTCGCGACGCAGGCCCAGCACTTCGTGCTTGACCAGCTTTTCGAAGGTGCCGTCGGTTTCAGCGGCTTCCAGTTCCTTCAGGCGGGCGACCGACTGCTTGACGGTACGGAAGTTGGTCAGCGTGCCGCCCAGCCAGCGCTGGGTCATGAACGGCATGTTGCAACGCTCGGCTTCTTCCTTGATCGACTCGCGCGCGCTGCGCTTGGTGCCCAGGAACAGCACGGTGCCGCGCTTCTGCGCGATCGAGGAGAGGAAGTTCATCGCGTCGTTGAAGAGCGGAACGGTCTTCTCGAGGTTGATGATGTGGATCTTGCCGCGCGCGCCGAAGATGTACGGCGCCATCTTGGGGTTCCAGTAGCAGGTCCGGTGGCCGAAATGGACGCCGGCTTCCAGCATCTGACGCATGGTGACCTGAGGCATTGAAAAACTCCTGATAGCGGAATCGCCGTGCGCGGCTTGTTGTTGAAAAGTCCGCACATGGATGCGCGGGCTGTTGCGAGGGACTCGCATCAAATCGCACAAGATTCCGGGGTTGGGCTTCCCTGTTGCCTCCGCGACGAACCCTCTAGTGAGGGCACCCCGGCACGGATGGCGGCAGCAGGTGTGGATTCGTCGGTGACGTCCGACGTGAACGACGCAATGCGCGAGAGACGCAAAACAGCCGGCGGAGTATAGCCGGCAGCCCGGTCATGTGCAATCTGCACGGCTGGCTCGGAACCAACAGCGCATAGATGCTTCAGGGCTGCAGGGTGAGCGTGGTTTCGGTGTCGCTGTTGATGCGTGCCACGAACCGGCCAAGACCGAAAGCGAGATTGGCCGGGAGCTGCCACTCCCGGGTCTGGCCCGGCAGGACGTAGCCGGCAAGATCGTCACGGATGCTGCGCCGGCTACCGCTTGCGTCGATAAACGCCAGGTCGGCCAGGCGTGCGTGGTGCACACCGGCGTTGTGGATGCGCAGGGTTTGGAGGCCTCCCTGGGCGGAAAGAGTCGCCTGCAGTTGCGGGTGCGGCTCGCCGGGGTTGCTGGGCATCGCAAATACGGGCGTGGAGTACCGCAACAGCTCGGTTTCGTCGCCGATGGCGTGCTGGGTCACCACCAGCCGATAGCTGTCTTCGGTCGAGGCGGGACTTGGGCCGAGGCGGATGACGCGTAACAGCTGACGGCCCTGCGGCGGGATTTCGAATTGGCTAGGGCTAACGGTGGCGCCGGTGGCCGGCTCCAGCAGTTCGCGCTCGCCGTCCTGGCGCCAGTGATAAAGCTTGGCATCGGCGCGCCACGGTTGCGCTGCCTGGTTGTAAAGCCAGACGGCTGCCTGGTTGCTGTCGGCCGGGATTTGCGCGGTGGTCGGGGCGATGGCGATTTCGGTCGCGGCGGCCGTGCCGGCCATGCATAGCAGGCCCAGCAGCAGCCAACTTGAGCGCGGGCGGGTAGCGGCCATGGTCAGAATGCGATCGTCGTGATGCGTGCCCCACCGTTGGGCATAGGCCCTGCGAGTACGCTGGCTTCCTGGCCGTTGCTGGTGGTCGTTGGGGTGTCGAGGCTACGCGAGGGCTGTGCGACCGCAAACGGTGTACCGCGCGAGCAACTGGCGCGCGGTGGTGTGGTGCGCAGCTCGCAACCACTGAGTAGGCGCAGGCCGATATGCAGGCTGGAGTTGTCCGGGCCGCGGTTGTTGGTCGCGTTGGCTGCAGCGGCGCCGCCAACGAGGGCAACAAGCGAGAGGCACCTTAGGAAGTTGACCGGCGTCATGAAGGCAATCGTTTGCATTGGAGACATTACAGATAGCGACGCCCCCGCTGCGAACTTAATTAACGCTCAGTAAGTGATCGAGACGGTCACCGTGTCGGTATAGGCGCCGGCAATGGGGAGCTGGGGCGCCGGCGCGCGACCATAGACCGTCACCGTCTGCGCGACGCCGGTGCCGGTGCCGGCAAGGGTGTCTACCCCAATCGTGGTGCCCCAGCGGTTACTGCGGCCGGCGTCCTTGTAGAGCTCGTAGGTAATGAAGTTGGCGCTGGTGGCGTGGCGCATGCGGCGGGCGCCGCCGCTGGCGTTGGCGCCGACGTCCAGACCGATGTTCCAGGCGGTGCGGTTTGTGCAGGCCAGGCTGATGGTGGAGCTGCGGTCGATCTGGGTATCGATGCTGCCGGCGATGCTGCCGAAGTCCAGATCGGTGGTGACATAGGTGTTGCAGCGCGCCGGGACTGTGGCCGACGCGGTGAAGGGAAATGCATTGCTGGCGGTCTTGGCGCCGCTGCCGCCGGTCGTGCAATTGGCCGGGGTCGGCGGGACGCCGATGATGCTTTCGTTATAGGCGTAGCGCAGCACGGTGTCGGCGCCCCCGAAATTACTGGTGTGATTGCCGGTCGACAGGATCTGGTTCGCGGGAATGCGCCCGTACAACGTGATGCTGGTCGTCAGCGAGCCGCCGGTGATCACCGGAACGCCGTAAGACAGCGTCAGCAGGCCTGGCGACGGGCTTGCCGACCCGATGGCTCCCCAGACCTGGGTGCGTGCGGCATCCTTGTAGATCTGGAAGTCCAGGCTGTCGCTGGTGGCGTTTAGCATGCGACGCGGGGCATACAGTCCATTGCTGGAGCTGCCGGGCCCGAGATGCAGGCACAGGCTCACCTGCGCATACCCCAGAACGCTGAGCGCGGCGGTCGCGCAGGAGACGTTGAGCGTGGCGACCGCATCGGTCGTGCCATTGGCCGCGACATTGCCGAAGGCCATTGGCGTCCCTAGCGTGACCGTGCAGGTGGTGTCGGCCCGCGCGTGCTGGCTGGGTGCCAGCCACAGGCTGCAGAAGGCCAATACAAGCAGGAGCCGCCAGCGTCTCGATTGCGTCATGGCGAGGGCTCCGCCATGCAGCGGAGCGGGCCAACCCGCGCAATGCCGCCGGCATCGGCTGGATACGCGAACTGCGCAATGCAGCGGCCTTCGGTCAATTCCACCAGGATGCGGTTGTCGTTCTGCAGATTGTCCAGATAGGTTTCGCCGTCGTAGCCGACCACCACACGCTCGGCATCGCCTTGGCGCTGCGCCACGCTGCCTACCGGCACCGGGTCGCCGTTTGCGTCATGCAGGACGATCACCGCAGCGCGCACGCGGGTGATGCCAAACCGCACCGCTACCCCGGATTGCTGACGCGGCGTCACCGTGGTGTCGACGCGATCCACGCGCAGATCCGCCGGCAGGCTCAGCGTATCGATCGATAGTTGGTTGCGCTGCCACGATTGCAATGGCGTCACCAACAAGGTGCCGCGTGCATCGGTGACGCCGATCAAACGATTCTCCAGCCGAACCGGAATGCCGGCTTGACCGTCGGTGGACACCACTGCGAACGCATCCTGGACGTCGCGCGCCGCAAAGCTGCGGCCGTCCATCCACACCAGGCTGCCGCTGGCGCTGGCGTAGCCGAACTTGTTGCCGTCCTGGGTGGCCAAGCCAAAGTTGTAGCGGCCGATGCGGTTCAACCAGCCCAACTCGGCCAGCCCGCCGCTGGCATCGTCGCCACCGCGTGCCTGTACGCGCCAGCCAATGCCGCCCAGGTCGCCGTCGCCGGGCAGCGGCTGACTGACATCGGCCACAAACCCGGTGCGATTGCCGTTGCGCTGCATCGAAGCGCTGGCCTGACGCAACTCGCCGAAGGTGGTCGACAGCGACAGATACAGGCTGCGGTCACTGTGAATATCCAGGTTCTGGTTGCCGGACAGGTTGGCCGCCCAATTGCGCCCGAAGCTGCGCGACCAGAACACACTGGCATAGCGCGAGGTATCGCCTTGCGGATAGCTCAGACGCACATAGCTGGTGCCGAGCGAACCGATCGGATCGATATTGACGCCGAACGCAGCGCGGTCGCTGACGCGTGCCGGCAGACTGCCCTGCAATGCGCCAAGGTCGCGGTAATCGCCGTGGGTGCGCTGGGTCCCCAGATTGATGTTGAAGCGCCGGTTATTCCAGGCGTAACCCAGCACGTACTGCCCGCCGCGCAGCGCATGCATCCGGCTGTGGGCATAGGCTGCATTGAATACGCCGCCAGGGCCGAGCAGCCAAACCCCTCCAGCACCGGCGTTGATCACGCCGCCGCCAGCTTCAGTGTGCGCCTCGATGGTGAAATCGTCGCGCAGGCCCTTGCGCAGGCTGGCGCTGGCAACCGGCTGCGAGGCATAGGAAAACGAGCGCACGCCGTAATCGCGGCGCAGATGGCCGATGCCGGCCGACCACTCGGAAATACCACGTGCCAGCAGCTGCGGGGTGCCATAAAACGCGAAGTCCAGCCGGCGTATCTGGCCGAACGCATCGGTCACCACGATCTGTGCCTGCCCGGTGCCGCTGATGCCTGGCTGTGCCGCCAGCTGAAACGGCCCCGCCGGCACCTGGCCGCTGTATTGGCGCAGCCCGTCGACATACAACTCCACCGTGGAAGGCACTGCCGCTTCGCCCAGAAAGCTGGGCGTTGGGGTCAGTACGCGATAGGGCTGCAGCGCGTAGTTGCGGCCGATCTGCACGCCGCCCAGGCGTAGCGAACGGCTCCAGTCAACGAAGCCGCTGTAAAAATCACCCACCCGCAGGCTAGTGGCGCTGTCGGGGAAATCCATTTGCCAGGCGCTGTCCAGGCGCACCGCCTCGCTGCGCCAGCGTTGGTCCTGCTGGCGGTCGTAGGCCAGGAAAACGGCCGTGGTATCGAACATGCCGCGGCCCAGGCCGAAGCCGCGCAGCTCGGTTGCCAATGACATGCTGCTGGCACCGGCATTGCGCGTGGCATAGAAGTCGTAATTGAGCAGGATGCCTGGCGATGCGGTGGCATTGGGCGGGGCGACTTCTTCCGGCTTGAGGATTGTGGTGGACAGCGACAGCTGCGCTAGTGGCACCTGCAGCGCGAGTCGCTGCAGCGCAGCGTCGTAGCGCACTTCCACATCCGGCAGCAGATCCAGATCGACCAATGCGTCCGGTGCGCGATCGGCCAGGATGAAGCCGAGTTTGCGCAGCGTTTCCACCGAGCCGCGCAGATGGCCATCGACCAGTTCGAACGGCGCCAGGCCGCGATCAGCCTGATTCAGGGTGACATCCAGATACAGCAACTGCGGCTGTGTGGCAGCGGCCTGTGCACTCTGGTCGGGCAACGATGCGACATCGGCCAGGTCCCCGGCCATGGCGTTCGCCCACCCGGTGGCGGCCGCCAGGAGCGTCATCGCCAGCCGAGCCGCATCACGGCGCCGCAGGCGCGTCCAGCAGGATGCGTTCGTCAGCCTCACCATTGATCCTTGCGACGATGGTGCCGCGGCCGAACTGCGTCAGCGGTGCGCCCAACGACCAGCGCATGGTCTGGCCCGGCAAGACATAGCCAACCAACCCGTTCAAGGCTGTCTTGGCCGTGCCATCGATTCGGTGCTGCAGATCGGCCACCTGCGCATGCCCCGAGCCGCTGTTGCTGATCTGAATCTGCGCATTGCCGTCGGTGCCCGCTACGACCTGCGTGCTCAAGGTGGGAGTGGGCCCGGTCTTGCCGGGCGGCAGGACAAAGATTGGCACCGAGTAGCGCAATACGAACTGCATGCCCTTGCGATCGGCATCGGCGCTGGGCAGTTCATCGACGATGATGCGGTAGCAGGCCTCCTGGTGAGTGGGTGCAGGCCCGGCGCGGATCACGCGAATCAGCTGGCGCTCGCCTGCTGCCAAGGTGCGCATCGGCGGGCTGATCAGCAGTTCCTGGGTTGGCTCGAGCTGGTCCTGTCCATCGCGTTGGGTCCAGCGATAAGCGCGGGTCTGCACCTGTACCGGCGCGCCGCCGCTGTTGCTCAACCACAGGCCGTCGGCCGTCTGTTGCGCGCTCAACGTCAGCGAGGTCGGCGCGAGCTGCAGGCTGGCCGCCCGTGCGGACGGCAGCAGCCAGGCGTTGCCCAGCAACAGGCTCAGGGCCAGTCCGATCAGGACCAGCCACGCACGAAGGCGGGACGGCAACTGTTGCGATGGCATATGTGGGCTCAATAGACGATGGTCGCTGTGATGGTGTCCTGGTAACTACCGGTAGCCGGGTTGTTGACCGATGGATTGGTCACTCGGCCGTAGACCGGATAGACCTGGTTGAGACCGGTGGCCGTGCGGCTCAGAGTGTTGGTGCCGGTGGTGCTGCCCCAGACCGTGCTGCGGCCGAGATCCTGATAGAGCTGGTAGGCGATGAAGTTGTTGGTAGTGACCAGCGGGTCGGCGTTCTTCATGCGGCGGGTGGTCACGTCGTTGGCAGTGCCTGCGTTGCTACCCGCACTCAGCGCGATGTTGTAAGGCGTCAATGCGGTGCATTGGGCCGTGACGCTACCGTTTGCGTCGGCGTTGGCAGTGGAGGTGGAGAGCACCGAGCCGAAGTCCACGTCCGTGGCGGACGCGGCGGTGATCGTGCAAGCCTTGGTGACGGCGATCTTGACGTTGAAGGTGGTGGTATCTGCTGCCGTGGCGATGCCGATGGTCGACAGCAAGCCAAGAGAGAGCAGGACAGGGCGGACAGTGTGCATGGACATTTCCTTGACCGGTCGGGTCTGTGGTGACGCGACAAGGTGTCGCTCCCCCTGCAATGCATCCGCTGTGCCAAACATAACTGCGAATTCATCATCTATCTAGGTGTTTGGATTGACTCTTTCCCTCGATCTGGGATGTCTTGCGGATGACTCCGCTTGCGCAAAAGTTGACGCGAGATGAGCTGCGTCACACATGAATAGGCGGTGCCGTCGGTTTCCTGTTGTCACGCTCGCTTAACGCGCCGGCATTGCGTCGTGCAAAAAACGCCGACGCGGGTCGTTCAGATTCAGCCCGGATCGGCGATAATCGTCGTCATGAGCGTCAATCTGAAAACCAAAGAAGAAATCGAACTGATGCGCGTCGCCGGTCGCCTGGCCGCCGAGGTGCTCGACATCGTTGGCCCCCACGTCAAGCCGGGCGTCACCACTGCCGAGCTCGACCGCATCTGCCACGATTACATCGTCAACGTGCAGGGCACCATTCCTGCCAATGTCGGCTACCGCGGCTTCCCCAAGAGCGTCTGCACTTCGGTCAACAACGTGATCTGTCACGGCATCCCGAGCGCGGCCAAGATCTTGAAGGACGGCGATATCGTCAATATCGATGTCACCGTCATCAAGGACGGCTGGCACGGCGACACCAGCCGCATGTATTACGTGGGCACGCCATCGGTGATGGCCAAGCGTTTGGTGGATACCACGTATGAGGCGATGTGGCGCGGTATCCGCGCGGTCAAGCCGGGTGCCACGCTGGGCGATGTGGGCCACGCGATCCAGAAGTTTGCCGAAGCCGAGCGCTTCAGCGTGGTGCGCGACTACTGCGGCCACGGCATCGGCAAGGTCTACCACGACGAGCCGCAGGTGATGCATTACGGTCGTCCGGGCGAAGGGTTGGTGCTCAAGCCGGGCATGACCTTCACCATCGAGCCCATGATCAACGAAGGCACCTATCACCATAAGACGCTGCCCGATGGCTGGACCGTGGTGACCAAGGACCGCAAGTTGTCGGCGCAGTGGGAGCACATGGTCGCGGTGACCGAAGACGGCGTCGATGTGCTGACGCTGTCGGCCAATTCGCCCGCGCCGGTATGACGGACACGCCGGCGGATCGACCCGACCCGGGTGTCGCCGGCGACGCGGAATGGGCCGCGCAGGCCCGTCCGCTGCTGGTGCATGCGGATATGCGGCTGTGCAAGCGCTTCGATCAGGGCGAGCCGATAGAACGGCTGGTCGCGTTACGCGCGCGCGCGGTCGACCAGTTGATGCGCAATGCCTGGGCGCGCTGCATTCCGCCCGATAGCGGCCTGTCGTTGCACGCCGTTGGCGGGTATGGTCGCGGCGAGCTGTTTCCGCGCTCGGACGTGGATGTACTGGTGCTGGGCAATACCGCCGCGCAGCAGCGCCACGAGCAGGCGCTGGCCCGCTTGTTCGCATTGTTGTGGGATGTCGGTCTGCCGATCAGTCACGCGGTGCGTTCGCCGGCGCAGTGCACCGCCGCAGCGATCGATCAGACCGTGCTCACCGCGTTGATCGAGTCGCGGCCGCTGGTGGCCGACGGCGAAGCGCGTGCGGCGCTGGCCGCAGCGATCGCGCCGCAATGGGTGTGGCCGCCGCGCGATTTCTTCCAGGCCAAACGCGAAGAGTTGCTGGCACGGCATCAGCGCTTTGGCGATACCGCCGATAACCTCGAACCCGACATCAAGGACGGCCCGGGCGGCCTGCGCGATTTGCAGACGCTGGGCTGGATGGCGCTGCGCGCATTCGGGGTCAAGGATCTGGAAGCTTTGGTCGGGCTGGGCCATGTCGGCTTGGACGAAGCGGCTGCATTGCGGCGCGAGCGCGAAGAATTGGCGCGGTTGCGCTTTGGCCTGCACATCGTGGCCAACCGGCCAGAAGAGCGGCTGCGTTTCGATTACCAAAAGACGCTGGCGCAGCGGTTGGGGTTTGCTGACGATCCGGAAAGCCTGGGCGTTGAAAAAATGATGCAGCGCTTCTACCGCAGCGCTGCGTTGATCCGCCGCATCAGCGACCGACTGTTGCAGCGTTTCGAAGAACAGTTCGATGGCGAAGCGGTACCGGAGCCGCTGGGCGACGGTTTCAGCCTGCGTCGCGGCTATTTGGCCGCCGATGCCGAGAGCTGGCCCGATGGCGATGTGCTGCAGGTGTTCGCGCTGTTTGCGCAGTGGGCAGCGCATCGCGATGTGCGCGGGCTGCATTCGTTGACCGCACGTGCGCTGGCCGAAGTCTTACGCGATCTGCCTGCCTACGATGTCGCCGACGCGACCGCCCGCGAGCGCTTCATGGCGCTGTTGCGCGGGCCGCGTGCAGTGGAAACGCTCAATCGCATGGCGCGGCTCGGCGTATTGGGGCAGTGGATTCCCGCCTTTGCCAGCGTGTCCGGGCGCATGCAGTTCGACCTGTTTCACGTCTATACGGTAGATCAGCACACCCTGATGGTGCTGCGGAACATCGCGTTGTTCGCTGCCGGACGTGCCGACGAGCGGTTTTCGATCACCCACGAAGTCTGGCCGCGCCTGCGCAAGCCGGAATTGCTTCTGCTGGCCGGTCTTTTTCATGACATCGCCAAAGGCCGTGGCGGGGACCACTCCGAACTGGGCGCGGTGGATGCACGCGCGTTCTGTCTTGCGCACCGGTTGAGCGAAGGCGATACCCAACTGGTGACCTGGCTGGTGGAGCAGCATCTGCGCATGTCGGTCACCGCGCAAAAACAGGACATCTCCGACCCGGAGGTCATCCATCGTTTCGCCACCCTGGTCGGCACCCGCGAGCGGCTGGATTATCTGTATCTGCTGACATGTGCCGACATCGCCGGCACCAGCCCCAAGCTGTGGAACGCATGGAAAGACCGGCTGCTGGCGGATCTGTATTTCGCTGCGCGTCGCGCGTTGCGCGAAGGTCTGGAACATCCGCCGCCGCGCGAGGAACGCTTGCGCGAGGCGCGCGATTCCGCGCGCGCGCTGATGCAGGCGCAAGGCCACGACGATGCCACCATCGACCGCCAGTTCGCCGGCATGCCGGACGAAAACTTCCTGCGCTTCCGTCCCGAGCAACTCGCCTGGCAGGCGGCGTCGTTGATCGAAGTACAGATCGGCCAGACCTTGGTCAAGGCGCGTCGTGCGGTGCCGGACAACGATGCGCTGGAACTGTTCGTGTATTCGCCGGACCGCGATGGCCTGTTCTCGGCCATCGTGGCCACGCTGGATCGCAAGGGCTACGGCATCCACCGTGCGCGGGTACTGGACGCGCCGCACGACGCGATCTTCGACGTGTTCGAAGTGCTGCCGCAGGAAGGCTATGCCGACGGCGATCCGCAGCGTCTTGCCGCAGCGCTACGGCAGGTACTGGCCGGCGACCTGCAAAAGGTGCGGCCATCGCGGCGTGCCGTGCCACGCCAATTGCGACATTTCCGTTTTGCGCCACGCGTGGAATTCAGCGAAAGCGCTGGCGGCCGCCGCACCCGCATCAGTCTGGTCGCCCCCGATCGCCCCGGCCTGCTGGCCGATGTGGCGCATGTCCTGCGCATGCAACATCTGCGCGTGCACGACGCGCGCATCGCCACCTTTGGCGAGCGGGCGGAGGATCAGTTCCAGATCACCGACGAGCACGATCGCCCGTTGTCCGAATCCGCCCGGCAGGCCCTGCGCGATGCGTTGTGCGCCTGTCTCGATCCCGCCTAGTACATCCGGAGACCCCCATGGCCACCACCAAGAAGACCGCGCGCAAGCCCGGCGCCACCACCGCCAGCGCCGCACCCAAGCGCGCCGCGACCTCCACCGCCAAGGCCGCCAAGACGCCCGCAGGCACGGCCAAGCCGGTAGCGAGCGTCGGCAAGAAGGGAGCGGTCAAGACGGCGGCGGTCAAGAAAACCGCGGTGGACAAGCCCGCTGCAAAAAAGAAGGCTGGCGCACCGCGCGTGGCCAAGCAGGCAACCCGCGTGGTGTCGGCGCCGGCCGCAAAGAAGGCGGCCGCTGCGAAGAAACTGCCGATTGCCGAGCAGGCCGTGCAGAGCGCGGCAACCCATGTGGGCAGCGATGAACTCAAGTTCGGCATCGAAAGCGCGTTCGAGCGCCGTGCCACCTTGACGATGGACGAGATCGAGGGCTCCACCCGCGCGATCGTCACCCGCGTGATCGACGGCCTGGAGAGCGGCGTATTCCGCGTCGCCGAGCCGGACGGGCAGGGCGGCTGGACCGTCAACGAGTGGTTGAAGAAAGCCGTGCTGCTGTATTTCCGCGTCAACGAGATGGCGGTTATCGACGCGCAGCCGGCGCCGTTCTGGGACAAGGTGGAGTCGCGCTTTGCCGGCTTCCATGAAGCCGAATTCCGCAAGGCCGGGGTGCGCGTGGTGCCCGGTGCGGTGGCGCGCCGCGGTACCTATTTCGGCAAGGATGTAGTGCTGATGCCGAGCTTCACCAATATCGGTGCCTATGTCGGCGAAGGCACCATGGTCGATACCTGGGCCACGGTGGGCTCGTGCGCGCAGATCGGCAAGCACTGCCATCTGTCCGGCGGTGCCGGCATCGGTGGCGTGCTCGAACCGTTGCAGGCCAGCCCGACGATCATCGAAGACCACTGTTTTATCGGTGCGCGCTCGGAAGTGGTCGAAGGTGTGGTCATCGGCCATCACAGCGTGATCGGCATGGGCGTGTTCATTTCGCAGAGCACGCGGATCTACAACCGCGCCACCGGCGAAATTTCCTATGGCTATGTGCCGCCGTATAGCGTGGTGGTGTCCGGCCAGCTGCCGTCCAAGGACGGTTCGCATTCGCTGTATTGCGCGGTGATCGTCAAGCAAGTGGATGCCAGGACGCGCAGCAAGACCAGCGTCAACGAGCTGTTGCGCGGTCTGGCCGATTGAGTCCCGCACACGCAGACGTGGGCGCCCTGCTGTCGCGTCCGGCCAGTGGCTGGACCCGGTGGGGCATCCCGGCCCTGTGGCTGGGATGGGTTGCGGTCTACGTGGCAGGCTCGCTGGCCCGCGACGGCGTCCCGCAGCAGGTGGATGTGCTGCGCTGGCTGGCACCTGTCGCGATGGTGGGGCTGACCGTGCGGCACTACGTGCTGTGCAGACGGTGGGCGCAGGTGCGCGATGCCGGCGATGCGCTGGAGATCGTGCAGCAGGCGCGGTCGCAACGTGTAGACCTTGCGCAATTGCGAGCGGTCGATCCTGCTTGGCTGCTTCCGCCGGTGCGGCTGGCATTGAATTCCACGGTGAACGCAGGCAGGTGGTGTTCCTGCCTGCTCATGGGCAAGACCCTGCCGAGTTAACGACCACCCTGCTGGCGCGTGCAGGCGAGCGCCAGGCAGTTGAAGAGAGCACGACATGACCACGTTGTATGGATTGAAGAACTGCGATACCTGCAAAAAGGCGACCAAGTGGCTGGATCGTTTCGGCGTCGCCTACACGTTTGTGGATTACCGCGACAACAAGCCGTCGCCGGAGGCGATGCTGGAGTGGGCCGGCAAGGCGGGCGGATTCGATGCCTTGATCAACAAGTCGTCTACCACCTGGCGGCAGTTGCCCGACAACAAGAAGGCGCCCGGTTCGGAAGCGGAGTGGAAGCTGTTGCTGCGCGAGTACCCGCAATTGATCCGCCGCCCTGTTGTGGTCACCGATGACGGTGCACTGACCCAGGGCTTTTCCGATAACGGCTTCAAACGGCGCTTCGGCGTCGGCTGAGTGGCGCTTTTCGCAGGCAGACTGCGGTGACGATGCCGCAGGTCGATGGTTGCCGCGTTGACACGGCAAGATCAACTCACGCCGCCACCGGCGGCCTCCACGCAGGTGATGTTCCATGAGCGATGTGCTGGATTTGACCCGCGACCTGATTGCGCGCGCGTCGGTAACGCCGGTGGATGCCGGGTGTCAGGCAATGCTTGCGCAACGACTGGATGCGGCCGGTTTCCGCTGCGAGCACCTGCGTCTGGGCGAAGTCGATAATCTGTGGGCCACGCATGGTCGCGGCGCGCCGGTGCTCGTGCTGCTCGGGCATACCGATGTGGTGCCGCCCGGCCCCCGCGAGGCTTGGACCAGCGATCCGTTCGATCCGCAGATCCGCGACGGCGTGCTGTACGGGCGTGGTGCGGCGGACATGAAGGGCAGCGTCGCCGCGTTTGTCATTGCCGCAGAGCAGTTCGTTGCCGCGCATCCAGCGCACGCAGGCACGCTGGCGGTGCTGCTGACCTCGGACGAAGAGGGCGACGCCATCAATGGTGTGCGCCGGGTTGCCGACGTGTTTCGCGAACGTGGGCAAACGATCGATTGGTGCATCACCGGGGAGCCTTCGTCTACCGAGCGTTTGGGCGATCTGTTGCGCGTCGGCCGCCGCGGCAGCCTGTCCGGCAATCTGATCGTCAACGGTGTCCAAGGCCATGTGGCGTACCCGCACAAGGCGCGCAACCCGATCCACCTGGCGGCACCGGCGCTGGCCGAACTGATCGCGCGGCGATGGGACGATGGCTTCGAAAGTTTCCCGCCCACCAGCCTGCAGATTTCCAATATCCATGCCGGCACCGGCGCCAATAACGTGATCCCCGGCGAGCTGCAGGTGGCTTTCAATCTGCGTTACACCCCGCACTGGGATGCGCCGCGTCTGGAGGCAGAAATCACCGCAGTGCTGGATCGCCATGCACTGGATTACAGCGTGCGTTGGCACCGCAGTGGCGAGCCGTTCTATACGCCAGAGGGGCGGCTGCGCAGTGTCGCGCGCGAGGTGTTGGGCCAGTTCGCCGGCGCGCCGCCGGAAGAGAGCACCGGCGGCGGTACCTCCGATGCGCGCTTCATCGCACCGCTGGGCGCGCAATGCATCGAAGTCGGCCCGGTCAACGCGTCGATCCACCAGGTCGACGAGCATGTGCGCGTGGCCGATCTGGAGGCGCTGCCGTCGCTGTATCGCACGCTTGTCGAGCGCTTGTTGATCGGCTGAGCGAGCGCGGCGGCGCCGTCGTTGCCGCTGAAACAGTTGCGCCAGCGAAAACGAACGGTTAGCGTCAACTGCATGGTCATCCGCTTCGCCAACCTCAATAACGCCAACCGCAATGCGCTGCGCGCGAATAATCGTGCGCGGCCGATGCGGGTCTGCGACTAGGCGAAGTACACCCAAACGCCCAGGAATCAGAAAACCCGCATCGGCCGATGCGGGTTTTTTTTTGGGCGTCACTTCCATGCAGCATGCTCGTCCACCGGCCACCCATCCCCGTCGTTTCATCAGGAGTGTTTCCATGTGTTCCATCTTCGGCATTTTCGGCCTGCAACCCGGCGACGATCTGCAGGCCCTGCGCCGGCAGGCGCTGGAATGTTCGCAGCGGCAGCGGCATCGTGGCCCGGACTGGAGCGGCGTGTATGTCGACGCTGGTGCGATCCTGGTGCACGAACGCCTGGCCATCGTCGATCCGGCCGGCGGCTCGCAACCATTGCTCTCGGAAGATGGGCAGCTGACATTGGCGGTGAATGGCGAAATCTATAACCATCGCGAACTCAAGCAGGAGCTGCAGCAGCCATACGCCTTCCAGACCGGCTCAGATTGCGAAGTGATCAACGCGCTGTACCGCGAGGATGCACCGGCCTCGTATCTCAACCGCCTCAACGGCATCTTTGCGTTCGCACTGTGGGACAAGGCGGCCGGGCGGGTGATCATCGCGCGCGACCCGATCGGCGTGGTGCCGCTGTACTGGGGACATGATCGGGAAGGCCGCCTGCGCGTGGCCTCGGAGCTGAAATCGTTGGTGGACGACTGCGCCGATGCCGCGCAGTTTCCGCCCGGTCACTGGTACGACAGTGCCACCGGTGCCTTGAGCCGCTACTACGAGCGCGCCTGGCGCGAATACGGCGAAGTGGAAGGCGTGCAGGTGCAACTGCAGGAGTTGCGCGAGGCGTTCGAACGCGCGGTGCATCGTCAGCTGATGACCGACGTGCCGTATGGCGTGTTGCTTTCCGGCGGTCTGGATTCCTCGTTGGTCGCCGCGGTGGCTGCGCGCTATGCACGGCATCGCATCGAAGAAAACGACACCACCGAAGCATGGTGGCCGCGCCTGCATTCGTTCGCGATCGGCTTGAAAGGCTCGCCTGATCTTGCCGCTGCCGAGGTGGCCGCCGCCGCACTGGGTACCGTGCATCACGGCTTCGAATACACCTTCGAAGAAGGCCTGGACGCGTTGCCGGAAGTGATCCGCCATATCGAAACCTACGATGTCACCACGATTCGCGCGTCCACGCCGATGTTTCTGCTGGCGCGGCGTATCAAGGCGATGGGCGTCAAGATGGTGCTGTCGGGCGAAGGCAGCGACGAAATCTTTGGTGGGTATCTGTACTTCCACAAGGCGCCGAACGCGCGCGAGTTCCATGAAGAGCTGGTGCGCAAGCTCGACGCGCTCAACAACTACGATTGCCTTCGCGCCAACAAGTCGATGATGGCCTGGGGCGTGGAGCCGCGCGTGCCGTTCCTGGACCGCGAGTTCCTGGACGTGGCCATGCGCATGGATGCCAGCTTCAAGATGATCGACAAAACCAGCACCGGCGCCACGCGGATGGAAAAGGGCGTATTGCGCCAAGCCTTCGCCGGTTATCTGCCCGAATCGATCCTGTGGCGGCAGAAAGAACAGTTTAGCGATGGCGTGGGTTATGGCTGGATCGATGGACTCAAGGCCCACGCCGCCACGCATGTGAGCGACCGCGAACTGGCGGCGGCCGACCGGCGTTTTCCGGTCAATCCGCCGCAGACCAAGGAGGCGTATTTCTATCGCAGCCTATTCGAGCAGTTTTTCCCGAGCCAGGCGGCGGCAGAAACCGTGCCCGGCGGTAAGTCGATTGCGTGCTCGTCGCCGACTGCGATTGCCTGGGACGCGAGTTTTGCCGCGATGGCCGACCCATCGGGCCGTGCGATTGCCGGCGTGCACGAGCAGGCACTGGCTTCGTAACGCAGGTTTCAAGGGCAGCGGCCGGCGCGCGCCCACGCATTGCCGGCCGCTCTCTATCGCCCGTGTTTATTGCTCGTGGCGCACGCAATAGCCGTAGCGCTGCGGCTCAATATCTACACCGGCCACATCGGCCTGGTTGTTGCGCCACAGATTCGGCTTGAAGTCGGCCGCGGTGCAGTTGGCCGCGCGGTCCACACCGATGGTGTAGGTGAACGGCGTATTGGAGAAACGGTTGTTCTCGAACACGTTGTCCTGACTCATGCTGTTGTCCCAGCACAGGATTTCCGGCGTGCGGTAGCGAATGGCGCAGGCCAGGAACACGCCGGCCACCTTGTTGCCATCGAACTGGTTGTTGCTGAAGCGGTTACGTCGCGCATCGGATAGATAAATGCCCTGGCTGCCGTTGCGCTCGAAGCGGTTGTTACGGATCTCGCTGTCTTCCAGATGTTCGGTGGTCAACCCGGCCGCCACGTTGTCGTGGATGTAGTTGTTGACCATGGTGACCTTGGCCGTGCGGTTGAATGACACGCCGTCCCAGATTGCGCCGGAGACATCGTTGTTTTCGATGGTGATCTCGCGCGTGTCGTATTCGCTCAACAGGCAGGCGCTACGGCATTTGTTGACCTGTAACCCGGCCAGACGAATGCCCTGGCCGGAGCGCACCACCACCGCGCTGTTGCTCAGGTATGGGCGCTCGGGCATGAATTCCTTGTCGCCGGTGCTGGCGACGATCTGCATGTCTTCGATGCTGACATTGCGGATCACGCCGGTCGGCTGCTGGTTTTCGTAGTCGCCTACCACCAGTGCGGGTTGTTGCACGCCATCGGCCATGCGCAGCACCGTGCTCGGGCCTTTGCCGCGCAGGGTCAGGTTGCCGCGGTGGATCGACACCAGCCCACTCAGCGGAAATTCGCCTTTTTCAAGACACAACACCGACGGCGTGTCGCTCTGCGGAAGTTTGTCGATGGCCTTCTGCAGATCCTGGCCTGGCTTCACCTTGGCGGTGCAGCTGGCGACAGGCGCATCTGGCGGGCCGGATTTGGCTGGGGGCGCGGCCGAGCAGGCGGCTGCAAACACCAGGGGTAACAGGGCAGAAACGGAGCGGGCAAGCTGAGGCATGCGGATTCCGGTCAGTGAGGGGAGAGGGGCGGTCGCTGTGGAGATATCTCGGATCGCGACGGCCTCTAGTGTGTCCCACTGAACGTTAAGTTCCAGCCCATGAGAGCCTGCGCGATTCGGCGCAGGTTCATTGCGTGGCAATCGAGCGCACCGCAAGTGTGCGTCAAGGCGCAGTTGCGGTCGTGGGTGAGTGCAGGTGAGACGCACGCAAGCATGCAGGTGATGCTTACCGGATGGCGACACAGGCGCCGTCACCATGCCCACTGCAGCTGCTTGGACGATCGACCACACTCAGAAGGTGTAAGCCAACTGCGCATAGATGCGCCGCGGTTCGCCCGGGAAGTGCCCGCCACGCGCGTTGAAGCCGCTCACGGCATACACCTTGTCGAACAGGTTCTTGACGTTGATCTGCAGCTTCCATGCATCCCATTGCGTTTGCCAGCTGATGTCGTAGATGGCGTATGGCTTGACGCGTTGTCCATCCAGACTGACGCGCTCGCCCACGTAGTCGGCGCCGAACGCAATCGCCGAGCGCCAGGCCGGCAGGTCGTAGCGGGTCCACAGTCCGAGCGTGTTGCGCGGTGCATTGGCGAAGCGATCGCCCGATGCATTGGTGATGCCGTCGCTGCCGGCATCGAGCACGCGCGCATCGTTGTAGGCGTAGGTGAGATTGAGCACCCAGCGCTGGGTCAGGTCGGCCAGCAGGTCGACCTCCAGCCCTTCGCTGCGCACCAGGCCCAGTGCGGACAATTGGTTGACGCCATCGACGACGCTGCCATTGGCTTGCACGATGTTGCTGCGTTCGATGCGATACAGCGCGGTGTTGAGGGTCAGGCCGCCATCGTTGAGCGCGGTCTTCAGACCAAGCTCCCATTGCTTGCTGCGCTCCGGGTCGAACGGCCCGCCGACGCTCGCATCCTGATTTGCCGCGTCCTGCGGCACAAAACCGCTGGCGTAGCTCGCATAGGCATTGACGCCGTCGCGCAGCACGAAGGTGCTGCCCACGCGCCAGCTGAGGTCGTTGCCGGTGATGCGCGAGCCATCCAGCAGGTTGTCGTCCTTGAAGCCGTCCCAGCGCAGTCCGGCCATCGCGTACCAGCGCGGCGTCAGCGTCAGTTCGTCCTGCAGATACGCGCCGTAGCGCAGGCTGCGCGTGCTGGTGGCACGCCACGGGAGCGTGTCCAGACCATAATCGTAGAAGCCGCTGCGCCCGTAGACCGGGTTGAACAAATTGATGCCAGGCACCGGCCCGCGCACGCGTCCGGTATCCGCGGTATTGGCCGTTTGCGCCCGGAAATCGGCGTCCAGGCGATAGTAATCGGCGCCCATCAGCAGCTTGTGTGCGATGGTACCGGTGCTGGTGCGGAACACCGCATTGACGTTGCCGGAAATCGCGTCGTTGTCGCGGTACTGGTTGCGCAACTGCCGCGTCATCCACTCGGCAGTGCCGTCGCGATCGCGGTCGATCAAGCCCATCGGCTCGTGATAGATCTGATGCTCATCGTTCTTGAACCAGCGCAGCGCCATGTCCACATCCCACGCACTGGACGGCGAAAACCGATACTGCGCGAAGGCGACCTTGGCGCGCATGTCGAGAAAATCGGTAGGCTCGTTGTGGTTCCAGCGGCGGTCGGTGAGGAAGTTGCCGTTGTCATCGACCGGCACGCCGCGCAGGCGATTGCCGCCCAGGTTTTGGGTGATATCGGTGTATTGCAGGGTGAGTTCACCGGTGTCGCCGACATCGAAGGCCAAAGACGCATCGCCGATCTGGCTCTGGCTATCGGTGTTCCAGCGAAAGCCGTCCTCGCCATCGGCATAGGCGCCGATGCGATAGCGGATACGGCCGTCGTCGCGCGCAGGTCCTGTGGCTTCGAAGGACGCGGCGCCGAACGATTGATTGCCCAGTTGCAGCTCCACCCGCCGCTGCGCCTGGTGTGCAGGTTTGCGGGTGACGTAGTTGATGACGCCGCCGGGCTCGCCGGCACCATACAACGCACCTGCCGGGCCCTTAAGCACTTCAACGCGTTCGATGTTGAACAACTGCGGCACGGAGAAGCCTGCATACGGGTCGCCACGCAGACCGTCATACAGCACGTTTTCCTGGCGAAAACCGCGCAAGGTAACCCCGGCGTAGCTGAAGAAACTGATGCCGCTGATGCTTCGATACAGATCGGTGATCTGGCGCGCGGCCTGGTCGTCGATCAACTCGCGCGGCAGCACCTGCACCGATTGCGGCACCAGCGAGAGCGGCGTGTCGGTGCGCGTGGCCACGGCGGCGTCTTCGGATTTGTAGAGCGTCTGCGCACGACCGACGACATCCACGCCATCCAGCTCGGTGACGGCCGCTGTTGTGATGTGTTGAGCGAAAGCAGGTTGCAGAGCGAGCGCAGCGGCGAGCGCGGTGACAAGGAGCGTGGGTCGCATTGGTCACTAATGGGAATCGTTATCAAGTGCATCTTAGCATGATGTGTTTGCGCAATTGCAGAGGTCGCTACCGCATGGACGCGGTGCGTTATGCGATGTGCTTGTGGGCGTGTGCGCGCAGGGATGCAGACATGCGAGACGCGAAGAATCGAGTGCGGGAATGCAGTAGTGCAGAAGGCAATGCGGGGAGGCAGCATCGGCTTCCTTCTCCCACCGGGAAGGGGCCGAAGGGCGGATGAGGGGGCGAGCAAAGTCACGTGTCATCGCGTCTGCATGCGCATTTGTAGGAACGCATGGAGAGTAGCGTCGCTTGGCCGGCAGCATTGCTAATGCGGCGTATCCCTCACCCCAACCCCTCTCCCGAGGGGAGAAGGGTTTTTGCAGCGCGGTTATGCTTTCCGATTCTTTTCCACGCCTGCGTCGAGCGCTGTCGATGCGTAGGGCAGTGCAGCCTAGTCTGCTGTCCGGCACGGCGTAATGCGTCGTACCCGCAGTCCAGCATCTGTCCCGACGACAAAGGGGCTTGCACGGTGGCGATGCCGGATCTTTCTGTGTTCTGCTTCCAGAGCAGCGTGCCAGCCACTTCTACTGCGGACGCAATTCCAGCATGTAACGCGTGGCAGTGGGCAGAAAAGGTGTGGGTCGCCCATGCACCCAATCCTCGTGTCCTGCCCCCCAGAACGGCGACAGCGGGTGGCCGCTCTGACCGCCGGGCATGTGCACGATGCCGTCCTGTTCGTGGCCAGGCGACACCACCATGCGTTCGGAGGCGCCGAAGGCCGGGCCCTGCACGCGCGGCATATCGCGGTCGCCTGGGAGTTGGTCGGCGGGCATGCATAGCCAGCGTTTGGCGAAATCGGGCAGTGCGCGGGCGATCGGGTGGCAGATGGCGGCGGTATTGCGCTCGCCCCAGGTGCGCGTGTCCAGTGGCTGGCCTGGGTCTGCCTGTGCAGCTAGCTCGGCCTGCGCACTGCTTGCGGCATCGCTCAGCAACTGCTCCCAGCTCGCAAATGTGGGTGGCAGCAAGTTGGCGGGGCGCTGCTGCAAGAGCGGCCAGACGATGCCTTCCAGCTGCGCGCGGCGCGGTGCCAGGAACTGCTCGCCCAACGCGGCTTGGGCCGGCGCCAGCAGGCCAGCTTCTACTTTATCGATGGTCTTGCTACGGAACTCGCGCACGATGCGGTAGCTGGCCGAGGTGGTGGATGCATGGCCATCCCACTGGCGCGTTGCCTGTTCGATCTGCTGCAACGCCGGGTCCTTGCTGTGCTCGACCACCCCGCGCAGGAGCTGCCACCACCGCGTCAACAACAGCGCGCGATCGTCCAGCTGGATCGCCAACAGATCGCGCTCGTTGAAGCGCTGCTTCGCGAACAGGTCGTCGCGGATCTGCTGCGCACGCGCGCCGAGGTCGTAGCCGGCGTTGCCGAGCGTGGCCAGCTGCTGCGTATCGACCACGCGGCTATTGGCCGTCCATAGCCGATGCGAGGACGGGTCAATCAACGCCGGCGCCGCGTCGCTGCGCACCGGCCATGGCGTGCAGCCGGACGCTTGCGGGTCCCTCTGGGCAGGGGGCGATGCCGATGGCGGTGCAGCGGTCGCAAGTTCGGCAATGCCGGTGGGGCCGCACCCGGGATTGCGTGCCGGGCGCGCGCCGATCAGCCGCCAGGCGATGCGCCCGCTGCGATCGGCGAGCAACAGGTTTTGAGCCGGAATGCCCGAGCGGTCGGCGACCTCGAATGCGCTCTGCAGGTCGCGTGCGCTGCTCATCTGTGCGAAGTCCAGGCGGATCGCGCCCGGCAGCTGCGCGGCCCAGCGCAGCGCCAGGAGGCTGCCATCCGGGTTTTCATGCAGGATCGGCCCCCAAGCCGCCTCGCGCACATCCAGGCGCACTGGCGCAGCGCCCGCGACACGAATCGTTTCGACATGCGTGGTCAGCGCCTGTGGATGACCCGGCGTGGCAGCGGGAATCCGCGCAAAGTCGGCGGTGTCGATATAGCTGTTGGTGAACGCCCAGGCCACGTGGCCATTGCTGCCGACCACGACCGCGGGCAGGCCGGGCAGGGTGAAGCCGGTGACGTCCACCTTGCCCCCTGCCGCAGCGGTGTCGGGGTAGCGCAGCCGCGCGCGGAACCAGATGTTGGGTGCGCGCAGCCCCAGATGCATGTCGTCGGCGACGATGGCGCGGCCGTCGGCGGTGAGGCTGCCATCCACCGCAAAATTGTTGCTGCCCGGCGTGGGTTGCTCGGCAGGTGGCGCCGCGGGTGGATGCGGCAGGCGACGCAGATCCAGCGCAGCCGCATCGGGCAACACGGCATTGCCGTGCGCCGGGCCGAACAGCGGCGCGTCCCAGCTGGAGCCTTGATGGTCGAGCAGCGCCGCCAGGGCGGGCGGCACCACGGCGCGGATGCGCGCGGCGGCCAGTTCGGTCTGGTTGTCGCTGTCCTGCAGGTCTGCGTACATCGCCAGGCCGGTGAGGATGGAGTCGTCCAGCGTCCAGGCGCGCGGGGTCTGGCGCAGCAGCAAATAGGGCCAGGGCCGCACCGGCAGCGCGGCCAGCCCGGCATTCACGCCGTCGGTGTAGGCCTGCAGGGCAGCGCGCTGGCTGCCGGCGGCGGTATCCAGGTTGGCATGCACGCGTGCGCGCAGCCGATGCACGCGATTGCGCTTGTCCAGGTCCATCGCCTTGGGGCCGAACAGGTCGGATAATTCGCCGGCAGGCGCGCGGCGCATCAAATCCATCTCGAAATAGCGGTCTTGCGCATGCACGTAGCCGAGCGCGCGCATCGCATCGGTCTGGCTTTTCGCATCGATGGTGACCACGCCGTTGTGGTCGCGCTGCACGCTGACGGCAGCGGCCAGGCCACTCAACCGCGTGTCGCCATCCAACTGCGCCAGGCTGCCGCGCAGCAGCAGATACAGCGTCAGGCCGGCGGCGAGCACCAGCACCACAGTTGCCAGCATCAGCCGGGCCAGCCATTTGCGCATCGTCGATTCCTTGGAGCGTGGTGCGTGGGTGGCCTACAGACCGGGGCAAGCACGAGCAGCGGCACCGACGCGTCAGGCGCGGTGCCTGCCGATCCCGCACGCTTGCCGCTGCGCGGTGCTGGTATCGGCGGTTTCAGTGTGGCTGCGGATGATGACCGCGAGGGGTCTGGCCGCAAGCGCAACTGAAAGTGATTCCGATTAGATCATTGCCCGCCGGCTTAGTGCACCATGCGCGCATTGCGTCGCTGGAGCACACCATGAAAGGCCATCCCGAAGTCGTCGATTACCTCAAGCAGCTGCTACGCGGCGAACTGGCGGCACGCGATCAGTACTTCCTGCATTCGCGCCGTTACGAGGATCAGGGCCTGATGGCGCTGTACGAGCGCATCAACCACGAGATGCAGGAAGAAACCGAGCATGCCGATGCGTTGCTGCGGCGCATCCTGTTCCTGGAAGGCGACCCGGATATGCGTCCGGCCGAGTTTGCACCAGGCAAGACGGTGGTCGAGATGCTGGAGCGCGATCTGGTAGTGGAATACGAAGTACGCGCGGCGCTCGCTGCCGGCATGAAGCTGTGCGAAGAGCACGGCGATTACGTCAGCCGCGACATGCTGCTCAAGCAACTGCAGGACACCGAAGAAGACCATGCCTGGTGGCTGGAGCAGCAGCTCGGCTTGATCAAGCGGATCGGCCTGGAGCTGTACCAGACCTCGAAGATCGACAAGGGCCACGTCGCCGGTTGAGTGCAGGATTGCTGGACTGGCGTGCGGTGCAAGACTGCACGCTGGTGGCTGAGGCCGCCATGAGATGTGTGCCTTGAGGCCCGCACCCGCGGATTGCATTGGCTTACCTCGAAGTGCCGAGCGTCGTGGTTACGCCATGGCTCAACCGCTGCAGATCGCCGGCTCGATGCCGGCGTTTTTCATTGCGTTTTCCTGGCGCCAGGCTGACATGACAGAACGGGTCTCGACACAGTCAGCGACGTTGCAGGCGATACACCACGGTCGATAGCGCGGTGACGCCCTCGGCCCGGAAGCGTGGTTCCTGATCCAGGATGTCGCGCTGTTCCAACTGCTGCACCTGCCATTGCGCCTGAAACAGCGCCTGCACTTGCGCAGCATCCACCGCAAAAGGCGGGCCGGCCTTTTCGGCTTGCGGATACTCCAGTGTGATCAGCAGCCCACGACACGTTGCAGGCAAGCGCGCATAGGTGGTTTCCAGATACCGCCGGCGCAGGTCCGCCGGCAGGGCCACCAGCGCGGCGCGGTCGTAGACCGCCTTGCACTCGGCCAACACCTGCGCGTCCAGCGCGAAGGCATCGCCGCAGATGATCTCGATCGGGCCGGCGACGAAATGTTCCCCAGCACGGCTGGTGTGGCGCTGCGGTTGCAGGTTGGCGTCATCGAAAAACTGCGTCACCGCCAGCGGCGAGAGTTCCACGCCCAGGACACGATGGCCTTGGGCAGCCAGCCAATGCATATCCAGCGTCTTACCGCAGAGCGGCACCAACACGCGTGCGGCGCTTGGCAGCTGCAGTGCAGGCCAATGCTTCTGCAGCAGGGGCATCACCTCGTCCTGATGAAAGCCGGTCTGTCCGTCCTGCCAGCGTTGTAGCCAGAAGTCTGTGTCCATGGTCTCGTCGTGTTGGTGCAACGCGGTGCGGCATCGCGCTTACGAAAAAATCGCGCCATGTGCGCAGCGTGGCAGGGTGGCTCAGCGTTGCGGGTGATGGAGTTCGTTTCGCAGCCAAGCGCATCAATCAAATCGCCAGCTGCGCGGTTGCATGCAAGGAGGAGGGCCCACTAAACCATGGCCGGTGCTTTAGCCCAGACGCTACAGCAATTGCTGGACTCAAGCCGCGCCATTGACGGACGTGACTGGGCGATTCAACTGCCTGGCAGACGTGCGATGAGCAGCAGTCCCTCTGCATCGGCAGAGACCTGATCGTAATGAACCAGGCCACCAAAATCCGTGTCGACCATGATGCCGTGGCCAAGATAGCTCCAGCTCTCATGGCCCGGAAGATCATCGGCCGTGTCCATGCAGGCGACGACCTTCCCCCGGTATTGCCCGTCGATCTCGATGAGATCACCGGCTTTTGATTCTTGACGACCCGCGTACAGCATTGAACCTCCCAGCCAATACACCGCAACGCGGTGCGTTGGTGATTGATCGCGATGGAAGATCCCGTCCTCCTAGCTTCCGCCGCGCTTCGGTGAAACGCGGTGGCGACAAGGCCGGTCGCGTCGCCGCGCGCCGATCGGATGACAGGCCATTACTGCACTTCCAGGCCGTCCACCTTCTGCCGCGCCTCAGCAGCCTGAGGCGATAGCAATGTCAGTCGCGCCGCTGCGCGCCAGACGAGTGAATCACCGTCACTGCACTTCCAGGCCGTCCACCTTCTGCCACCCGCGCGGCAACAACGATCCACGGCTCGCACGTGCGCCCACATACGTGTCCAGATCCTTGAACGACAGGCTCATGGTGCGCGCGCCGCTGCGCACCAGCAGCGTGTTGCCCGGTGCCACCGCGACCACCGCCACCACGCGTTCGGTGCCGAGCTTGGCCTTGGGGATCTCGATGATCTTGTTGCCTTTGCCCTTGTCCAGCTCGGGCACATCGGTGGCCGGCACCGCCAGCAGGTTGCCGGCGCTGGTGACCGCGACGATGCGGTCGGTCTGCGGGTTGCTTACCTGCGCGGGACTCAACACGTGCGAGCCGGCGGTCAGGTTGAGCATGGCCTTGCCGGCCTTGTTGCGGCCGGTGAGATTTTCGAAGCGGGTCACGAAGCCATAGCCGTGCGAGGACGCCAGCACGAAGCGGGTCGCGTTGTCGGCGCTGGCCATGACCTGGAACGACGCACCCGAGCCGGGCGAGAAGCGTCCGGTCAAGGGTTCGCCGTTGCCGCGCGCCGAGGGCAGGGTGTGCACGGCGGTGGAGTAGGCGCGGCCCTCCGAATCCAGGAACGCCACCTGATGCGTGCTACGGCTACGCACCGCAGCCAGCAGGCTGTCGCCGTCGCGATACGACATGCCGGCCGGATCGACCTCGTGGCCCTTGGCCGCGCGCACCCAACCCTTTTCCGACAACACCACGGTCATCGGTTCGCTGGCGACCATCTCGGTCTCGTCGATGGCCTGCGCGGCGCCACGCTGCACCAGCGGCGAGCGACGCGCATCGCCGAACTTCTTGGCGTCGGCGGTGAGCTCATCCTTGATCAGCTTCTTCAGCTTGGTCTTGCTTTCCAGGATCGCCATGATCTGCGCGCGTTCCTTGGCCAGCGCTTCCTGCTCGCCACGGATCTTCATTTCTTCCAGGCGCGCCAACTGACGCAGCTTGGTTTCCAGAATGTATTCGGCCTGTTCCTCGCTGAGCGCGAAACGGGAGATCAATACCGGCTTGGGTTCGTCTTCGCTGCGGACGATGCGGATCACTTCGTCCAGATTGAGGAAGGCGATCAACAGGCCTTCCAGCAGGTGCAGGCGACGCTCGACCTTCTGCAGGCGATGGTTGAGGCGGCGGGTGACGGTGTCGCTGCGGAAGGTCAGCCATTCGCTCAACAGCTGGCGCAGGTTCTTGACCTGCGGCCGGCCGTCCAGGCCGATCACGTTGAGGTTGACGCGGTAGCTGCGTTCCAGGTCGGTGGTGACGAACAGGTGGCCCATCAACTGCTCGGCATCCACGCGATTGGAGCGCGGCACCAGCACCACTCGCACCGGGCTGGTGTGGTCGGACTCGTCGCGGATGTCTTCCAGCCAAGGCAGCTTCTTGGCGCGCATCTGCTGGGCGATCTGCTCGATCACCTTGGACGGCGACACCTGGTACGGCAACGCGTCGATGACGATGTTGGCGTGTTCTTTTTTATAGGTGGCACGTGCGCGCACGCTGCCATGGCCGGTCTCGTAGATGTTGCGCAGGTCGGCGGCCGGGGTGATGATTTCCGCGGTGGTCGGGTAGTCCGGGCCCAGCACGTGCTCGCACAGCTCGGCGACCGTGGCATCGGGGTTGTCGAGCAGGCGCAGCAGCGCGCTGACGATCTCGTTGAGGTTGTGCGGCGGCACGTCGGTCGCCATGCCGACCGCGATGCCGGTGGTGCCGTTGAGCAACAGGTGCGGCAGGCGCGCCGGCAACCAGGTGGGTTCTTCCAGGGTGCCGTCGAAGTTGGCCGCCCAGTCGGTGGTGCCCTGGCTGATTTCGCCCAGCAGCACTTCGGCGATCGGGGTCAGCTTGGATTCGGTGTAGCGCATCGCCGCAAACGACTTGGGGTCGTCGGTGGAGCCGAAGTTGCCCTGGCCTTCGATCAGCGGATAGCGGTACGAGAACGGCTGCGCCATCAGCACCAGCGCTTCGTAGCAGGCGCTGTCGCCGTGCGGATGGTACTTGCCGATGACATCTCCCACGGTGCGCGCGGATTTCTTCGGCTTGGCGGCGGCGTTCAGGCCGAGCTCGCTCATCGCGAAGATGATGCGGCGCTGCACCGGTTTCAGGCCATCGCCCAGGAACGGCAGGGCGCGGTCGAGCACCACGTACATCGAATAGTCGAGATAGGCGCGTTCGGCGTACTCGCGCAGCGGCAGCTGCTCGAAGCCGTGGAAGGTGGGGCGGGTCAGATCGGTCATGTAAAGCCAGGTCCTGCGAAAGAAGAACCCGCACCAGCGCGCGGACTCGAAGAGCGCCGATTATCCGGATGCGGCGGGGGATGCCAAGCCGCGTGCGTGGCCGGCCGCCAGATAACGGGTGGGCGGGGCGCCGAAATGGCGGTGAAACACACTGACGAAGGCACTGGGGCTGCTATAGCCGAGCTGGTCGGCGACAGCAGCCACCGCGCTGCCCTGGCTGAGCCGGCGCAGGCCCTCGGCCAGCCGTGCCTGCTGCCGCCATTGCGCAAAACTCAAACCGGTCTCGTCGCGAAAATGCCGGCTCAGGCTGCGCGGCGATAGTCCACCCCAGTCTGCCCAGTCTTCCAGCGAGCGCGGATCGGCAGGGGTCTCGAGCAGCTGGCGGGCGATACGCAGCAGGCGACGATCGACCGGCATCGGCAAGTGCAGGTGGTCGATCTGGACCTGGCAGAGCTCGTCCAGCAGCACCGCGGCCAGTCGTTGCTGGGCGGTGTCCAGCGGCTGGTCGAGTGGCCAGCCGGCGGCGCGCATGATCGCTTCGCGGGCCAGCCCGGTCAGCCGGATCACCCCACCTTGCGCGGGTAGGGCGGCGCAGGCGTCCGGCCGCACTACCACGCCCCAGCCGCGCATCGGGCCGGCCAGCTCAACGGTGTGCTGCTGGCCGGGCGGCATCCAGCCGGCGCAGCCCGGCGGCAGCGACAGCGTGCCCTGTTCGGTATGCACGGTCAGCACGCCTTGCTCGACAAACATCAGCTGCCCGCGCACATGCGCGTGCCAGGCGGTTTCCGGCGCCCACACCGCGCGCAGGTCTGCCAGGAAGGCGATCAGCAGCGGGCCGTCGGCCCATTCGAAGCTGCCGCGCACACCGGGCGGTAGCGCGTCCACCGTCGTTGGCGGGTTTTCGATAGTCATTGGCCTGATTGTATTACCGGGCCAGCCAGGGCGGCGCGTATGGTGGCGATCCTTGCGGGCGGTTTAATCCCGGTTGAGATATTTGCGTTGACAAATATATTTTTCGGAAGAAAATGTGCGGCATGAATTCATCGTCCACCGCGCCGCCGTCGTTCGGATTGTTGTTGCGCCAGGTGCGCGACGCGCTGATGCGCCAGCTCGATGCCGAGATGAAGGGCGAGCTGCCCGACTTCGGGTTCAGCCACTACGTCGGTCTGAAGATCCTGGCCGTGCGGTCGCCCTGCACGGCCAACGAACTGGCGCAGGCGCTGGACCAGACCCCGAGCGCGGTGACCCGCCTGCTCGACAAGCTCGAAGCACTGGGCGCGGTGCGGCGCGAGCCGCATGCCCAGGACCGGCGCGCGCTGCAGATCGTCATGACCGAGCAGGGCGTGGCGCTTTGGGAACGGCTGCGCCTGCGCGGGGAACGTGCGATCGAGCATGGCCTGCGCGACCTGGATGCCCCTGAGCGCGAGCAACTCACCTCCCTTCTTATCCGTGTCCGCGATGCACTCAACTCATGAACGCTGCTAGTTCCTCTCTCCAGACGCTGCGCCCGCGCCCGATGCGCCTGGCGCGGCCACTTGTTGTCGCCGCCCTGACGCTGGCGCTCGCCGCCTGCGCCAGCAGCCGCGGCCTGTCGCCGCAAGGCACGGTGCTCGACGCCAACCAGCTGCACGCCGAGCGCACCCTCGCACAGGCCGGACTGAGCCCGGCGGCCTGGCCGGCCAGCGATTGGTGGCGCGCCTTGGGCGATGCGCAATTGAATGCGCTGATCGGCGAAGGCCTGCAGCACAGCCCCAGCCTTGACGCGGCCGACGCACGTCTGCGCCAGGCGCAGGCGCGCATCGGTACCGCGCAGGCCGATCGCGGCCCCAGCCTGTCGGTTTCAGGCGGCTACGCAGGCGTGCAGTTGCCGGAATCGGTGGCTGGCGAGGAACGTGGCGGACGCTTCGGCGGCAATGGTCAGCTGGTGGTGGATTTCCGCTATGGCGTGGACTTGTGGGGCGGCAAGCGCGCCGCCTGGGAAGCGGCGGTGGACACCGCGCACGCAGCCGAAGTGGATGCGCAGGCCGCGCGCCTGAACCTGTCTGCGGCGATCGCCGAAGCCTATGCGCAGCTCGACTACGCCTGGCGTCTACACGATGTAGCCGACGAGGAACTGGTGCGCTCGCGCAAGACCGTGGAGCTGACCCAGCAGCGTCGCAGTGCCGGCATCGACAGCGACCTGCAGCTGCGTCAGGCGCAGGCCCGGGTGCCGGCCGCGCAGCAGCAGGTGCAATCGGCGCAGCAACAGATCGATGAGGCACGCAATGCGCTGGCGGCGTTGCTCGGCCAGGGCCCGGACCGCGGGCTGGACATCGCACGCCCGGTGCTGGGCGCGACCATCGCCGCGCAGCTGCCGAGTAACCTGCCGGCCGATCTGCTTGGCCGTCGCCCGGACGTGGTGGCTGCGCGCTGGCGCGTGGAGGCGGCCGACAAGGACATCACCACGGCCAAAACCCGTTTCTATCCCAGCTTCAACATCACCGCCCTGGGGGGCGTGGTGAACCGCGATATGGGCCAGTTGCTGGAAAGCGCGTCGGTCTTCGGCTTGGTCGCCCCGGCATTGAGCCTGCCGATCTTCGACGGCGGCAAGCTGCGCGCCAATCTGGCCGGCAGCGATGCGCAGTACGACCTTGCGGTGGCCGACTACAACCAGAAAGTGATCGCAGCACTGCGCGAAGTGGCCGACCAGGTCAATGCCGTGCGTTCGCTGGAGCAGCGCGCACGTGCGCAGGACGATGCCGTGCAGACCGCCACTGCTGCATTCGATCTGGCCGAGCAGCGCTACCGCGCCGGCATCGGCGGCTATCTGGAAGTGCTCAGCGTGCAGGAGCAGTTGCTCGTCGCACGCCAGCGCATGGCTGGGCTGCAGTCGCAACAACTTTTGGCCTCGGTGAGGTTGCAGCGTGCGTTGGGCGGCGGATTCACGCCGGAGCCCGCACGCGACACCGCACACACCGCGCCCACTTCCGCACAACCGAATTCCTGAGACATCGACGATGAGCCAGACGACTCCAACTTCTTCCCAACCCGCGCCGGCCGCACCCAGCAAGCGCCGTGCGGCGCTGCGCATCGTGGCCATTGTGGTGATCCTGGCGATCATCGGTATCCTGACCTGGTACGTCCTGGTCGGCCGCTGGTACGAGGACACCGACGACGCATACGTGCAGGGCAACCAGGTGCAGATCACGCCGATGGTCGGCGGCACCGTGGTGAGCATCGGTGCCGAAGACGGCATGCGCGTGGAGCGCGGCCAGTTGCTGGTGCAGCTGGACCCGGCCGATACCGCGGTAGCGTTGCAGCAGGCCGAAGCCAATCTGGCCAAGACCGTGCGCCAGGTGCGCGGTCTGTACCGCAGCGTGGAAGGTGCGCAGGCTGAAGTGTCCGCGCGCGAAGTGACGCTGCGCAGCGCCCGTGCCGACTTTGCCCGCCGCAAGAATCTGGCCGCCAGCGGTGCCATTTCCAACGAAGAACTGGCGCATGCCCGCGAAGAACTGGCGGCCGCCGAAGCCGCGGTGAGCGGCTCGCGTGAGAGCTTCGAGCGGAATCGTGCGTTGGTGGACGACAGCGACCTGGCCAGCCAGCCGGATGTGCAGACCGCCGCCGCGCAGGTGCGTCAGGCTTATCTCAACCATGCGCGCACCGGTGTGGTGGCGCCAGTGTCCGGCTATGTGGCGCGGCGTTCGGCGCAGGTCGGCCAGCGCGTGCAGCCGGGCAGCGTGCTGATGGCTGTGGTGCCGCTGGAGCAGGTGTGGGTGGAAGCCAACTTCAAGGAAACCCAGCTCAAGCACATGCGCCTGGGCCAGGAAGTGGAGCTGCATTCGGATCTGTACGGCGGTGGCGTGAACTACACCGGTCGCATCGAGAGCCTGGGGCTGGGCACCGGCAGCGCGTTTTCGCTATTGCCGGCGCAAAACGCCAGCGGCAACTGGATCAAGATCGTGCAGCGCGTGCCGGTGCGCATTGCGGTGGACAGCAAGCAACTGGCCGACAATCCGCTGCGCATTGGTTTGTCGATGAAGGTCGACGTCAATCTGCATGACCAGCAGGGCAGCGTGCTGCCGACCAAGCTGGCGACCGGTTCGGTGTTCTCCACCGAGGTGTATGCGCAGCAGTTGCAGGCTGCCGATGCCGACATCCATCGCATCATCCAGGACAACCTGCCATCGCAGGCTGCCAGCAAGGCGGGCTAAGCCAGCATGTCTTCGCAAGCTCCCACCGCGCCGGGCGGCCCTTCGGCACCTGCGCCCGCCGCCGGCTTTCGCCCGGCGAGCGTGGCGCTGTGCACCATGGGCCTGGCCATGGCCTCGTTCATGCAGGTGCTGGATACCACCATCGCCAACGTCTCGCTGCCGACCATCGCCGGTAACCTCGGCGCCAGTTCGCAGCAGGCCACCTGGGTCATCACCTCGTTCGCGGTGAGCACGGCGATCGCGTTGCCGCTGACAGGTTGGCTGAGCCGGCGCTTCGGCGAGACCAAGTTGTTCGTGTGGTCCACGCTGGCCTTCACCATCGCCTCGCTGCTGTGCGGACTTGCCCAGAGCATGGGCATGCTGGTGGTCGCACGCGCGCTGCAGGGGTTTGTCGCCGGGCCGATGTATCCCATCACCCAGAGCTTGCTGGTGTCGATCTACCCCCGCGAAAAACGCGGGCAGGCACTCGCATTGCTGGCGATGATCACCGTGGTCGCGCCGATTGCCGGGCCGATCCTGGGCGGCTGGATCACCGACAACTACAGCTGGGAATGGATCTTCCTGATCAACGTGCCGCTGGGCATCATCGCCAGCAGCATCGTGGGCTCGCAGCTGCGGCATCGTCCCGAACAGCTCGAAAAACCACGCATGGATTACATCGGTCTGATCCTGCTGGTGGTCGGCGTGGGCGCGTTGCAGCTGGTGCTGGATCTGGGCAACGACGAGGACTGGTTCTCCTCCGACAAGATCGTGGTGCTGGCCTGCGTCGCCGCCGTGGCGCTGGTGGTGTTCGTTATCTGGGAACTCACCGACAAGGACCCCATCGTCGATCTCAAACTGTTCCGGCATCGCAACTTCCGCGCCGGCACATTGGCCATGGTGGTGGCGTATGCGGCGTTCTTCAGCGTGAGCCTGTTGATCCCGCAGTGGCTGCAACGCGACATGGGCTATACCGCGATCTGGGCGGGCCTGGCCACTGCACCGATCGGTATCCTGCCGGTATTGATGACGCCGTTCGTTGGCAAGTATGCATTGCGGTTCGATCTGCGCATGCTGGCCACCGTCGCCTTTATCTTCCTGTCGTTCACCAGCTTCCTGCGCTCCAACTTCAATCTGCAGGTGGACTTCAGCCACGTGGCGACCGTGCAGTTGGTGATGGGCGTCGGCGTGGCGTTGTTTTTCATGCCGGTGCTGCAAATTTTGCTCTCGGACCTGGATGGGCGCGAGATCGCGGCAGGCTCCGGCCTGGCCACCTTCCTGCGTACCCTGGGCGGCAGCTTCGCCGCGTCGTTGACTACGTATCTGTGGGCGCGTCGCACGCAGGTGCACCACGCGCACATCACCGAACACATCTCGGTGTACACGCCCGGCATGCAGGAACAGGTCACCGCGATGGGGCAGGGCGATCTGCAACGCGGCGCGGCTTCGCTCAACAACATGATCAACCACCAGGCCTCGCAGATGGGCTTCAACGACATCTTCTACCTGCTCGGCTGGACCTTCCTGGCGATCATCTTTTTCCTGTGGCTGGCCAAGCCGCCGTTCGGCGCAGGTGCCGGTGGTGCAGCGGCAGCTGGGGGGCATTGAGCGTCTTCACCCAAACGAGAAAGCCCCGCCAGGAGCAGGGTTCTCTTTGTGTGCTAGCAGGCAAGCGAATGCTGGAACCTATTGGGATTGCGGTGTTGCTTGGAGAAGCTGCAGCGGCACACAGCCGATAACGCATGCCTTGGCCGATGCAAGGGCGCGTAGGGTAGGATGCGCCGCAGCGATGCTGACCGTCCACGGGTTGCTGGTTGAGCCACTTGTCAGGTCGAGCTGCATCGCTCATGTTCTATGCACATCACAAGGAAGCCCTGATGCGTTTTTATTCCACCGTGCGTCGTGTGACCGCGACCGCCTTGCTCTTCCCATATCTTTGCTTCGGCAGCGTCTCGCTGGCAAATGCAGCGGCTGCGCGTCCAGAAGTCGCCAAGCAGGCCAAGGTCTATAGTTCGAGCGATGGAGCCAAGGTGTCGACCTTGCGCTACGGTCCGCGCGAGAAGAATCAGGCATTGGTGCAGGTCATCGGGGCCGATAGCGAGATCGACGACAAGATCCTGTTGGCGACGACCAGTGCCACGCAGAAGGACACGCGTTATACGGTCCAGCTGAAAGGGCAACCCTACGTACTGTTGATTCTCAACGACGGTAGCGGCGAGTTGTATTTGCCAGGCGCACCGAAGCCGGCGCGGGTCGGGTACGACAGCGGCGCCTCCGAGCAGATCAATCCCGAGCACTATTTGACGGACTATCAAGCGCAGACGGCTGCCGGTAAGTAAGTGCAGCACGTGCATGCAGGTCCGCGTGATCGGGCCTGCTAGCTGCACTTGGTTCGATAGGTAGCTGTCCCTTGCAAACCGTCATCTGCAGACAGGGGCTAGCGCTCATGGCCAGACGGCGCAGTCGCTGGGCGCGTGCGGTGGGCATTCGCAATCGTGCGTGCAACTTGCTTCTCGGCGCGGCGCGCCCGACGGATGCTTGCTGCATTTGCCGGCCGTTCCGATACGCTGGCGATGCGTCACCGGCCATGCCGTGCCATCGATGTTGTCTTTATTTCCATGGGGTGCGGCAACGCAACCGTCTCAACGCTAGCGATGTCTTTCAATCAAAGATACGTGTGCGAGCGGGCGCGGCGACGGTGTTGGGATCTTTATCCGGCAATGCATCGAGCAGCTGCACTGCGTGGCCTCGATGGCGTTGCGACAGGGCTGCAAGGCGCTTAGCCTGCGCGCCTCGCTGCATAACGTGGACAGTGTTGAGGTTAGCGCCTAGTGCGATAAGGCGCTTGGGTGTCTGTAAAGCGCGGCGGAGGCGCGCCCCGATGTGGTGTTGAGTGGCAACGCATCGCGATGGATCACTGCTGCTGTGGGTGCTGCTCGGCGTGAGCTTCGCCGACGCTCAGTGGGCCCATACGATGATGCAGCAACCAATCGCTGGAACCGCTGCCGGAGACCGCCCGCAACAGGCCACGGCTCCGTCGCAAAGTAGTGCGCGAGCGCAAATACCCAAACGCAAAAAACCCCGCCGAAGCGAGGTTTTTTACGATCTACCGTGAGTCGTGGTGCCCAGGAGAGGACTCGAACCTCCACGAAGTTGCCCCCGCTAGCACCTGAAGCTAGTGCGTCTACCAATTCCGCCACCTGGGCGACTCAGGGTGCGAATTGTGCAAGTTGCGCGCGAAGCTGTCAACGCATCTCGGACAAATTCTTCGTGGTGGCTGGTACTGCGCGGCCACGTGAGAAAACGGCGCGGCGGGCGCGCGCATTGCACGCCCGCCGCGACATGTACTTAAGGCAGCTGCGTCGCCTGCAGGCTGACCTCCGCACTCTGCACCGGCTCGCTTGCCGAGCGTGCCAGCTGCACGCGATAGGTGCCGGCGGCGATCTTCCAATGACGTGCCTTGGCATCGAAATCGGCCAGCGTCTTGGGCTCTGCCACCACCTGCACGCTGCGTTTTTCGCCGGGCTTGAGCGTGAGCTTTTGCCAGCCGATCAAGCGCAGCGGTGTGGCATGACCATCGGGCAAGGTGACATAGAGCTGTGGCACGGCCGCCCCTTCGCGCGGGCCGGTGTTCTCGACCTCGAAGCGGGCGGTGAGGGTGCTGCCTTGCGCATCCACCTGCAGGCCACCCATGCGGAACTGCGTATACGACAAGCCGTGGCCGAACGGATAACGCGGGGTCAGCTTGCGTGCGGCAAACCACTTGTAGCCAACGTTGGCGCCTTCGATGGCGTAGTCGATGGTGTCCTCGCCCGGCTTGGCCGGCTTGAAGCCCAGCCCCGGAATCGAGGGCCGCGGCAGCTGCGACTCGTCCACCGGCCAGGTCACCGGCAGATGGCCGGAAGGATTCACCGCGCCGGTCAGCAGGTTGGCGATTGCCTCGCCGCCGCCGATGCCCGGGTACCACGCCTGCAGCACCGCCGGCACGCGCTCGGCCCATGGCATGCGCACGGGGCCGTTGGTTTCCAGCACCACGGTGGTCTTTGGGTTGGCTTTGGCCACTGCGTCGATCAAGGCATCCTGGTTGTTGGGCAGCTGCATGTCCGGCAGGTCCACCGATTCGGCCGACCACTGGGTGGCGAACACGATCGCCACATCGGCGGCCTTGGCCGCGCGTGCGGCGGCAGCGCGGTCCTTGCCGTCGACATAATCGATCTGCACGTTCGGCAATGCGGCGCGCAGTGCCTGCAATGGCGAAGACGGATGGATGATCACCGGGCCCGGCCAGGTGGTCGGGGTAAGCCCGGGCACCGCATTGCCGCCGTTGATGGTGTAGTCCACCCGCGAAGAGCCGCCGCCGGACATCACGCCCTTGTCGGCGTAGCCGCCGATCACCGCAATGCGGCGCACATCCTTGGAGAGCGGCAAGGTGGCCTGCTCGTTACGCAGCAGCACGCTGCCTTCTTCGGCGACATGCTGCGCAGCCAGTTGCCCGGCCTTGCCATCGATAGGTTGGCGTTGGGTGGGGTGATCGAACCCGCCATGCGCGAACAGGCTGCGCAATACGCGCTTGACCATGTCGTCGAAGCGCGCGCGCGGCACTACGCCGGCACTTACCGCCATGCGCAACGGTGCGTCGAAGAACACTGCCGCATCGAACACTTCGCCGGCCGATTGCTGGTCCAGTCCGGCCAGCGCGGCCTTGGAGCCGCTGTGCACGCCGCCCCAGTCGGACATCACATAGCCGGGGTATTTCCATTCCTGCTTGAGTACCTGGTTGAGCAGGTAATCGTGCTCGCAGCCGTAGACGCCGTTGATCTTGTTGTACGAGCACATCACCGACGCCGGGTCGCCGATTTTCAGCGCAATCTCGAAGGCCAGCAGGTCCGACTCGTGCATTGCCTGCTCGCCAATCTCGGCGCTGTGGAAGTTGCGCCGGGTTTCCATGTCGTTGAGCGCGTAGTGCTTCATCGTCGACAGCACGTGTTCGCTCTGCACGCCACGGATGGATTCGCCGACCATGATGCCGGCCAGTAGCGGGTCTTCGCCGGCATATTCGAAATTGCGCCCATTGCGCGGGTCGCGCTGCAGGTTGACGCTGCCGGCCAGCAGCACGTTGAAGCCCTGCTGCCAGGATTCGCGGCCCATGGTCTTGCCGCCGGCAAAGGCCAGCTGCGGGTTCCAGCTGGACGCCGTAGACGGGCCCGAAGGCATCGCGGTGGCGAAGTCGCCCTTGCGGATACCGCCCGGATTGGTGACGCCCACGCCGGCATCGGCCAGCTGCTGCGCCGGGATGCCCAGGCGCGGAATGCCGGGCACATAGCCGGCCGATCCCAGCGCGCCTTCCGGCTTGGGAATCTTGTCGGTGCCCAGGCCGAAATAGCTGCGCAGCATCTGGAATTTTTCGTCGTCGGTCATCTGCGCCAGCAGCCGGTCTGCACGCTGGTCGGCGGTCAACGCGGTGTCCATCCACGGCTGCGATGCAGGTGCGGATTGTGCGAGTGCCAATGGCGCAGCCAATGCAATGCCCAGGCCCAAGGCCACCGCCAGGACGAGCGGGCGAGGACGATGGGGAGTCGTTGTAAAGGTTTTCATATCGGGATGTGGCACGGGATTTCCTTGTGGTGCTGGGTCATTACGAAAGTGGGGCAGGCAGATGCCCGAATGAGCGGCGTGGAAAGGCGCCGCCCGGTCGCTCGCCTAAGACGGCGGCGCGGTTAGAAGTCGGTCTGCACGGTACGCAGCACCGGATACAGCTGGTAGCGCTCGTCCCAGGAAGAGTGCCGCTTGGCGAAGAACTCCAGGCGCGCTTGGGGGCTCTTGGCAAACGCCGGGTCGGTGGCGATGCGCTGTTCGAACTGCGCCTGCAGCGCCGCGTCGTTGGCCAACATCTCGCGCGCCACGTCTTCGGCCACGTAGGCCTCCATGTATTCCTTGCGCTCGAAGGCCGCGTTGAAAAAGCCCCATTGCAGCAACGAGTCCGGTGCTTGCGGCTCCAGCATCGCCATCACCAGACGGGCCTTGGGTTGGGCAATCGGCACGAACAGCGAACCGGCCGGCACGGCGCGCGTTTCATCGCGCCACTGCCCCACGACGTCCAGCGTCTGATGGCCTTCGTTCGAGCGCGGGGCAAAGCTGGCGGTGTCGGCGCGGAAGGTTTGCACCGGGTGTTCGGCCGCACTGGCGATCATGCGGAATTCAATACCGTGCAGGCGCAATTTTTCAGCGACGAAGGCAGCGTTCGCAGCCGGCACCAGATACCCGCCGCGCGGTGAATCGACCACCAGATCGGGCTTGATCTGGTCGCGCAGCGGTATCTTCCAGATCTGCGGTTTGCTCTCGTCGTAACGCGTCATCAAGGCGCCGGAAATCGGCGAGGGCGTTCGCGTATAGGCATAACCGCGAAATGCCACGGTGCGTGCGGCAGGGCCGGCGGCAAAGCTGAGCGGCTCGGGCATGCCGGCCAGCTGGCTCGCACGTTGATCGGCCGCCAGCGCATCGGCGCGCCAGGCGTTGCCGTGTTTTGCGGCCTGCTGCAGTACCGACACGATGGCATTGCGGGTCACCCTGACCCGCGTGGGGTAGTCCTTCCACGAGTGGGTTTCCACCAACATGCCGAAGCGGTTGCGCAATAAAAAGTAGCCATGCGAAAACCGCGGCGGCGACACGTCGTCGGCAAAGCCGGAGCTGGGGTCGTCTTCGTGCACAAAGGACGGGTAGTACGGCAGCGGCAGCGAACCTTGCTTGGCTAGATCGCTCAGCACCGCATCGCGCCAACGCGTGCCGTCGCGCTGCAGCGTGCTGTCGCCGGCATGCACCGGCTCCACCTGTACCGAGACGTCGTGCTCGAACTTGGCGCCGTCGGTGACATGCAGGTCCACGTACATCAGCGGGTCCCACTGCTGCACCAGCCGCAGCATGGCCTGCATCTCCGGCGCGTCGGCCTTGACGTAGTCGCGGTTGAGGTTGAGGTTCTGCGCGGTGACGCGCCAGCCCATCTGCTCGGGGCCCCGCTGGTTGGGGCGGTTCCAGGCGCCAAAGCGCTCATGCCCATCCACGTTGAACACCGGCACGAACACCCACACCACCGTGTCGAGCACGCCTTTGCCCGCCTTGCCATCGAGCAGTTGGTGCAAGGCCAGGAAGCCCGCGTCCTTGCCATCGATCTCGCCGGCATGGATGCCGCCCTGGATCAACACCACCGGCAGCTTGCGCTGCGCGGCGCTGGCCGCATCCAACGCACCGCTGGTGGAGGCGATCAATGCCTTCATTGGGCGGCCTTCCGGTGTGGTGCCGAACTCCACGCAGCGCACCGCCTGCGGGTAGCGCTGTGCAAAGGCATCGCACAGCGCAATGACTTCGTCGTAGCGGCCGGTCTGCACAAAGCCGCTGCGCTCGGCCTGCGTGGTCAGCGGTTCGGCGGCTAGCGCGGCAGGGGCACAGGTCAATAGCAACAGGCTCAGGGCCAGGCGGGTGAAGCGGGGCATCCAGCGGTCCAGTGTTCCAGGAAAACGTTTGCAATGTAGCCGAGGCGAGCTGGCAGGCCAATCTGCACTGCGGCATTGCTGCCGGCTTCAAGCGGACGCGAGCGACTTGAAATTCCCGGTTTTTGCTGGGTATCGATGCGTTTTGCGCGTGGCCGCATTTGGCGTCGAATGCGCGCACGGCGATGCACCTGGCGCGCGACGCCAGCCGCGCATCGCTCCTGCATGGCGGCCGGCCTCTCGGGGCCGTTACGATAGGGGTTGTTTTCCGTTCGACCGGACCGCCTTTGACCACCTCCACCTTGCCGGGCCCCACGGCTGGCGCGCGACTGCCGCGACAGATTCCTTTCATCATCGGCAACGAAGCCTGCGAGCGTTTCAGCTTCTACGGGATGCGCAACATCCTGGTGCAGTTTCTGATCACCTCGATGCTGCTGCAGGAGGTTGGCGGGCCGGGCCGCGAGGCGGAAGCCAAGCACGTCCTGCACAGCTTCATGATCGGCGTGTTTTTCTTCCCGCTGCTGGGCGGCTGGCTGGCCGATCGGCTGTTCGGCAAATACAACACCATTCTGTGGTTCAGCCTGATCTATTGCGCAGGCCACGCGTGTCTGGCGATGTTCGAGGGCAGCCGTCACGGCTTCTTCGTGGGACTAAGCCTCATCGCGTTGGGTGCGGGCGGCATCAAACCGCTGGTGGCCTCGTTCATGGGCGACCAGTTCGACCAGTCCAACAAGCACATGGCCAAGGTGGTGTTCGACGCCTTCTACTGGATCATCAACTTCGGCTCGCTGTTCGCCTCGTTGCTGATCCCGCTGGCGCTGAAGAATCTGGGCCCGTCTTGGGCGTTCGGCATCCCCGGCATCTTGATGTTCGTGGCCACGCTGGTGTTCTGGCTGGGCCGCAAGCGCTATGTGCTGGTGACATTGCCACCGAAGGACCCGCACGGGTTCGGTGCGGTGCTGCGTACGGCGTTGCTGGCACGTGCGCCAGGGCAGGGGCGGCCTGGGCTGGCGCTGGCAATCATCGCGGTGGTCGCTGCACTGGCCTGCATGGCGCTGATCGAGCCGCTGGGCATCGTCATCTGTCTGTGCATGGCGCTAGTGCTGCTGCTGGCCGGGATCGGCGGCGGCACCTGGTGGCAGTTGGAACGCGCGCGCGGCACGCATCCGGATGAAGCGGTCGAGGGCGTGCGGGCATTGCTGCGGGTGCTAGTGATCTTCGCGCTGGTGACGCCATTCTTTTCGTTGTTCGATCAGAAGGCCTCGACCTGGGTGCTGCAGGGACGCGAGATGACCATGCCGGTGTGGTTCACCGCCTCGCAGATGCAGGCGCTCAACCCGCTGCTGGTGATGCTGCTGATCCCCTTCAACAACCTGGTGCTGTACCCACTGTTGCGCCGCCGTGGTTGGGAGCCGACGCCGTTGCGCCGCATGACCAGCGGTATCGCCTTCAGTGGCGTGGCGTGGATTGCGGTCGGCGCGATCCAGGTCGTGATGGACGGCGGCGAGCCGATGCACATCGCCTGGCAGATGCTGCCCTATGCCTTGCTCACCTTCGGCGAGGTGCTGGTGTCGGCCACCGGCATCGAGTTCGCCTACAGCCAGGCGCCGCCGTCGATGAAGGGCGTCGTGATGAGCTTCTGGTATCTGACCACCACGGTGGGCAATCTGTGGGTGCTGCTATCGAACGTGGCGGTGCGCAACGCCACGGTGACCTCGCATATCGCCGATACTGGGCTCAGCGAAGCAGCATTTCTGATGTTCTTCTTCGCGGCCTTCGCATTCCTGGCAGCCCTGGCCTTTGGCCTGTACGCACGCCGTTATCGCATGGTCGACAATTACCGCTCTGCCTGAGGTCTGCATGATTACCCTGATCCTGATCGCCATCACTGGCATCGTCTCGTGGATGGCGTTCAACAACCGCAAGCTGGCCGACCGACTCATCCTGTGGCCGCCAGCGCTGGATAAACAGCGCCAGTACGACCGCCTAGTGACCTACGGCTTCATCCATGCCGACGTGGGGCACCTGGTCTTCAACATGATCACGCTGTTCTTTTTTGGACGGGTGATCGAAAACGTGATGACGCAGCTGACCGGCAGCATGCTGACCTACCCGTTGTTCTATCTGGCCGCGCTGGTGGTGTCGATCCTGCCCAGCTATCTGAAGAACCAGAACAACCCCAATTATTTGAGCCTGGGCGCCTCCGGTGCGGTGTCGGCGGTGCTGTTCGCCTTTATCCTGCTGCAGCCGTGGACCATCATCCTGGTGCTGTTCATTCCGGCACCGGCGATCATCTATGCGGTGTTCTATGTCGGCTACAGCCTGTGGATGGACCGCCGCGGCGGCGATCGCATCAACCACAGCGCGCACCTGGCCGGTGCGGCATTCGGGGTGATGTTCATGCTGATCATGGAGCCGCGGGTGTGGCAGGTCTTCCTGGAGCAGCTGTCCAATCCGCGCTTCGGCTGAGGGCGCTGGCAGGTCCGGACGTTCGGATACCGGCTAGCCGGCGCTGCGGTAATGCGTCAGTGCAGCGGTTGCGTGCGGCAACCGGGCCAGGACCGACGCCACGGCGTCACGGGTCCTGGCAGATGGAGCGACAACGGCATCAGGCCGCGCTGCGTTCCCGGTCGGTGCTGAGCGCCGAGCCCGATACCGCGCCGTAGGCCTGCTGCAGGCGCTCGTAGACGGTATCGTTGAGCTGTGCGAAGTCGGGGTTGTGGGTGTCGCCGTTGATGGCGAACTGGAACAAGCCTTCCAGCAGCGAGCTGTCGCTGTCGGTGCCGTTTCCTGCCGAATCGTTGTGCATGCGGTGACTCCTCGTTGGTAAGGCGAGGGCGGTTGCCAGGCCGGAGACCGGTTGCAGCGAGCGCCTTCGAGTCAGCTATCGGCGCTCCCCGAGCGAACTTGAGCACCTCTTCGCCAAGCCGAGCGGGCGGTCACAGCGTGGATTCATTTTCACGCAGGCGCGGCGTCGCGCTGGTCACACTTGCCGCATATTCCCGGCCCGGCGCAGACGAGATGGCAGCGACAATGCACGCCGAACACGATCCATCACAGCAGCGCTTTGTGGTTGACAGCGAAGGACATCGTGCCGAACTGGTCTATCGCATCGAGAGTGCGCGCATGACCATCACGCATACGCTGGTGCCGGATGCGATTGCAGGGCGCGGCATTGCCGCCGTTCTGGTCGAGGCTGCTTTGCAGCATGCGCGCGACGCCGGCCTGAAGGTCGTGCCGGCGTGCAGCTACGCCGCCGCCTACGTGCGCCGGCATCAACAGTTTCAGGATCTGCTGGCCTGATGGACAGCAGTGGGTGGTTCGATCAGGGGAGCAGGTGGGAATGGGGCGGTTGCGTGGATTCAATGGTGTACGGGCTCTGCTGATGCTGGCCCTGTTGGCGGGCTGTACGCAGCGCGAACCCAACGCGGTCGAGCAGCCTGAGCCGGCTGCCGATGCGGCTACCGCAACGCCGGCTCCGGAACCGCTGATGGTGCAGAGCGGCCCGCTGGAAGATGTGATCGAACATGCGCCGGCGTATATGGTCGGTATCAGTTATCCGCGTGGGCTGGATGCGTATCCGGAGCTCACTGCGCTGATTCGCAAATATGCACAGGATGCCCGCAGTGAACTGATGGAAGCCGTCTCCGGTCTGGGCAACGACAAACCGGCGGCTCCCTATGAATTGTCGCTGGCATTCGAAAAGCTGTTGCAGACCGCCGACCTGATCGTTATCTCCGCCGATGGCAGCCGCTATACCGGCGGTGCGCATGGCGAGCCGTTGGTGGCGCGTTTCGTGTGGCTAATCAAGGAACGCAGGCAACTGACCGCGCAGGCACTGATTCCCGATGCGGCTGGATGGGAGAAGATCGGTCACGACGTCGCTGCGCAGTTGCACGCTGCTGCCACCCAGCGTGTGGAAGCTGATCGTGTGCCGGTCGAAGAACAGGCCGAGCAAGTCGCATCGGCCGACCGCATGATTGCAGAAGGCACTGCAGCGCAAGTGGACAACTTTGCGCAGTTCGTCCCGGTGTTGAATGCGGCCGGTCAGATCACTGCGGTGCGCTTCGTGTTTCCGCCGTATCAGGTCGGGCCATATTCGGATGGCACGCAAACGGCCGAGGTCGCTGCATCCACCTTGATGCCGTGGGTCGCGCCGGAATATGTACATCTTTTCGCTCGTTGAGGTGTGGCCCCGCAGGTGATGTGATTGAATAGCTTGGCCATTCAGTAATGTAATCAAACGGTGATATGAGTAGTTTCGATCCAACCGCAAACCGCGTGGACCACACCTGCGCGCGCTATCCAGCCTTTCCGCGGGAGCCCGCTGTCCTGGTGAGGTTGATCAAGCATCTCTACAAGCGGCTGCATACCATCAGTTGTGTGCGACTCAAGCCGTACGGGATCAGTCCGCCGGAATACGAAATCCTGATGATGTTGTATGGCACGCCGGAGCAGGCGATTACCCCGACCGAAGCGGCCGAGGCGGCGAGCGAGAAGCCGGCCAACATTACCCGGCTCACCGACCAGCTGTGCGAAAAAGGCTTGATCGCACGTGGCAGCAGCCCCGACGATCGTCGCAAGATCATGCTCACCCTGCAGCCGGCCGGGCTCGCACTGATCGAACATGTGTTGCCAGAAGCCTGCACGCTGTTGCACGAGCAGACGGTGGACATCAGCGACGCCGAGCAGGTCCGTCTGGAAAAATTATTGAAGAAATTGCTCAATGGCGTGGATGCCATTGAGTCCTGACGGGTTACCCAGCAGTTGCCGCGCAGGCCGATCCCAAACGACAACGCCGCCCGGATCGCTCCGGGCGGCGTTGTCGTGATGCAGGCCGATTACGGCTTGGACTGCGGTGCTTCCGGAGTGGCACCATCGCCGCCGTTCGCACTCAGGCCGCGTTTTTCGAGCAAGGGCTCGATCTGCGGTGCGTGCCCGGCAAAGTTCTGGAACAGCTCCATTGCATCCACGCTGCCGCCACGCGACAGCAACGTCTGGCGGAAACGGTCGCCGTTGGCCCGGCTCAACCCACCATGCTGCTTGAACCATTGCTGGGTGTTGGCATCCAGGACTTCGGACCAAATGTAGGCGTAGTAGCCCGCTGCATAGCCGCCCATGATGTGGCTGAAATACGGGGTCTTGTAGCGCGGCGGCACCGGCGCGTAGGCAATGCCGTCCTGCTGCAGGGCCTTGGCTTCGAATGCCATGACGCCGGCGGGGTCGGGCACCTGGCTGGCGCTGATCTGGTGCCAGTTCTGGTCAAGCATTGCCGCACCCAGATACTCGGTGGTGGCAAAACCCTGGTTGAACTTGGAAGCGGCGATTACCTTGTCCAGCAATGCCTGCGGCATTGGCGTGCCATTCTGATAATGCTTGGCGTAGTTCTTCAGGATGGAAGGCTCGTCTGCCCACATTTCGTTGACCTGCGAGGGGAACTCGACAAAGTCGCGCGGCACGCTGGTGCCGGAGAAGTACGGGTATTTGACGTCCGAAAACATGCCGTGCAGCGCATGCCCGAACTCATGGAACATGGTGGTCACCTCGTCCCAGGTCAGCAGCGTCGGCTGGCCGGCCGGCGGCTTGGGGATGTTGAGGTGGTTGGCCACCACCGGCTTGAAACCGGTTAGGTCCGACTGCGACACGTACGAGTTCATCCACGCACCGCCGCGCTTGGACTCGCGTGCGTACATGTCGGCAATGAAGATTGCCAGCTGCTTGCCATCGGCGTCGAACACGTCATAGACGGTGATGTCGTCGCGGTAGGTGGGCAGGTCGGTGCGCTGCTTGAAGGTCAGGCCGTATTCCTGGTTGGCCGCGTAAAACACGCCGTTTTCCAGCACGTTCTTGAGCTCGAAGTACGGCTTGAGCTGCGACTCGTCGAAGTTGTACTTGGCCTGGCGCACCTTCTCGCTGTAGTAGGCCCAATCCCAGGCTTCGAGCTTGAAGGTGGGCTTGCGTGCGGCTTTTTGTTCCTTGTCGATCATCGCCTGCAGATCGGCTGCCTCGCGCTTGGCATTGGCGACCGCCGCTGGTGCCAGCTTGCCCAGCATCGCGTTGACCGCTTCAGGGGTCTTGGCGGTCTGGTTTTCCAGCGAGTACGCGGCGTAGGTCGGGAAGCCGAGCAGCTTGGCCTTGTCGGCGCGCAGCTTCATGATGCGCGACACCAGCGCGGTGTTGTCGTACTGACCGCCGTGGCTGCCGCGCGAGACCGAGGCGTCGTAGATCTTCTTGCGCAACTCGCGGTTCTTCAGCTGGGTCAGCGGCGGCTGGCCGGTGGTGTTGAGTAGCGCGATCACGTACTTGCCATCGAGCTTGCGCGTCTTGGCCGCTTCGGCAGCAGCGGCGATCTGTTCTTCGGACAGGCCGTCGAGCTGCTTGACGTCATCCACAACAACTGCTGCTGCATTGACCTCGGCCAGCACGTTCTGGCTGAAAGTGGTGCCCAGGTTGGCCAGTTCGGCATTCATCGCCTTGAGCGTGGTCTTGTCGGCATCGGAGAGCTTGGCGCCATCGCGGACGAAGTCGCTGTAATACTTCTCGACCAGGCGCAGGCCTTGCGCGTCCAGGCCCAGCTTGGCGCGTTGGTCGTACAAGCTTTGGATGCGCGCGAACAGTTTGCCGTTGAGCGAAATCGCATCGCGATGCGCGGCAAACTTTGCCGAATAATCGGCCTGCAGTTTCTTGCGTGCATCATTGGTGTCGGCACCCACCAGATTGAAGAACACCGTGGTGGCGCGATCGAGCGTGGCGCCGCTCTTCTCCAGCGCGACGATGGTGTTCTCGAAGCTCGGCTTGGCTTTCTGGTTGGCGATCTTGTCCACCTCCTTCAATTGCTCGGCCATGCCGGCGTCGAAGGCGGGTGCGAAGTCGCTGTCTTTGATCTTGTCGAACTGCGGGTAGTGCAGCGGCAGTGTGCTGTCTGCGAAAAACGGGTTGCCTTGGGTGGCGGCCTGCGTGGTGGCGGGCGCGGCGATGCTATAGGACGGCATGGCGAGTCCCAGGGAAGCGGCCAGGGCGAAAGCGAGACGGGTGGTCAAGAGGATGGCTCCAAAGTGCGAACCGCCGAGGCTAACCCAGCGTGCCGGGACAAGCGTGTGACAAAAGGCATGGCTGACTGACGGACGCGACCATGCGCCAGGTGACGCGACAATCCAGGGCGACAGCGCGCTGTGACCTGGCCGGGACAGCCGCCAATGGCTCGGCGACACATCCGGACAGCCGGCAGCGCCTGCCCAGCGAGCGCGCGGCCAGAGTGGTGCTGGAGACAGGCATGCAAACAGCCATCGATGCGCGACCGGAGCGCAGCGCGTCCGTGTCGCATGAGCGGAGGTGGCAGTTCTGCCAACGGACGGCGTGGCGGGCCGATACGACTGGGGTAGGCTGGCGCCTTCCCTGTCGAGAGCTGCCGATGACTGCGCTATCCACCTTTGAATTCACCGATCTGGACGGTTACCCGCATGCCTTGGCCGACTACGCCGGCAAAGTCTTGCTGGTGGTCAATGTGGCGTCCAAATGCGGCTTCACTCCGCAGTACGCGGGATTGCAGGCGCTGTGGCAGCGCTATCGCGAGCGCGGGCTGGTGGTGATCGGTTTCCCCTGCGATCAGTTCGGTCACCAGGAGCCGGGCGATGCGGCACAAATCCGGCAGTTTTGTTCGCTCGACTATGCGGTGGATTTTCCGCTGGCGTCCAAGGTCGAGGTCAACGGCAGCGACGCGCATCCGCTGTGGAAATGGCTCAAGCACGAACAACGCGGCCTGCTTGGCTCCGAGGCGATCAAGTGGAATTTCACCAAGTTCCTGATCGGCCGCGACGGCACCGTGCTGGAGCGCTATGCGCCGACCACCAAGCCGGAGGCCCTGGCCGACGATATCGAGCGTGCGCTGGACGTCTGATATCGCCAACGCACCCAACCTCATCAACGCGCCCGGATCATCTGAGCGCACCCGGGCGCGACGAGGCGTTACCGAGGATGTGAGGCCTTATGCCAAGGATGAGGCGTTACTGGGAGTGCTTCATCGCGCCCAAGGGCGCTGCTACGACGGTGCGGTAGCGGCGACCCCGCACGCTGCATCACTTCTCGACGAAGGCGCGTTCGAACACGTAATGCCCCGGCGTGCCAATACGCGGCGAGGTCTGGAAACCGCGCGCGTCCAGCAAGGTGCGCAGGTCGGCCAGCATCTGCGGGCTGCCGCAGATCATGAAGCGGTCATTGGCCGGGTCCAGGGTCGGCAGGCCCAGGGTCTGCTGCATGCGGCCATCGGCCATCAGCTCGGTCAGCCGGCCCTGGTTGGCAAACGCTTCGCGGGTGACCGCCGGGTAATACAGCAGTTTTTCGCGCAGCAGATCGCCGAGGAATTCGTGCTGCGGCAGCTCGCGTTCGAAGTAGTCGCGGTACGCCAGATCCTGCACGAAGCGCACGCCCTGGGTCAGGATCACCTTGTCGAAACGCTCGTAGGTTTCCGGGTCCTTGATGATCGACAACCACGGCGCCAGGCCGGTGCCGGTGCCCAGCAAATACAGGTTGCGGCCCGGGTGCAGGTCGCTGATCAGCAGCGTGCCGGTGGGCTTCTTGCCGACCAGCACCTTGTCGCCCGGCTGGATGTGCTGCAGCCGCGAGGTCAGCGGGCCGTCCGGCACCTTGATGCTGAAGAACTCCAGATGCTCTTCCCAGTTGGCGCTGGCGATCGAATACGCACGCAGCAACGGCCGGGTTTCGGTTTCCAGCCCGATCATCACGAACTGGCCGTTCTCGAAGCGGAAACCGGCATCGCGGGTGGTGGTGAAGCTGAAGTAGGCATCGGTCCAGTGGCGGACCTCAAGCACCGTTTCGGCGCCAAAAGCGGAAGACATACCGGTTTAGTGTCGTGGGAGGAGTACCCGGCAATTCTACCTCAAGCCAGCCAAATGAGATGAACTCTCATTTGGCGGGAATGGAGAATCGGGAATCGGGAATGGGGTGCAGTGCCGAAAGATCTGTGCCTCTTCAGGATCCGCAGGCTCAGTGCCTGTCAGCCGCAGGAGCGCCGCTTCTAACGATTCCCCATTCCCCATTCCCAGCCTCACCGATACCCCGCCGCCTGCAGCTCGAACAGCTCCGCATAGCGCCCGCCTTGGGCCATCAGCTCTTCGTGGGTGCCGTTGGCCTCGATGCGCCCCGCCACCAGCACCAGGATGCGGTCGGCCATGCGCACGCTGGAGAAGCGGTGCGAGATCAACACCGCGGTGCGGTTGTCGGAGAGCTCCTTGAAGCGCTGAAACACCTCGAATTCGCTGCGCGCATCCAGTGCTGCGGTGGGTTCGTCCAGGATCATCAGTTGCGCATCGCGCATGTAGGCGCGTGCGATGGCGATTTTCTGCCACTGCCCACCGGACAGGTCCACGCTGTTCTTGAAACGGCGGCCGATCAATTGGGCGTAGCCATCGGGCAGGCTGTCGATGAGTGCGCCGGCCATCGCGCGCTGCGCAGCGGCCTGGATCCGCGGCGCATCGTCCATCGCATCCACCTGGCCCACGCCGATGTTCTCGCCCACGCTGAGGTGGTAGCGCACGAAGTCCTGAAAGATCACTCCCAGGTTGGCGCGCAGATCGTCCAGATCGTAGTCGCGCAGGTCGTGACCATCGAGCAGGATGCGGCCCTCGTCAGGGTCGTACAGCCGCGCCAGCAGCTTGACTAGCGTGGTCTTGCCGGCGCCGTTTTCGCCGACCAGTGCCAGCACTTCGCCAGCGCGCAGTTCGAAATCCAGATGCCGGACCGTCCACGTCTCTGCGTCCGGATAACGGAAGCCCACATCCTCGAACACGAACCCCTGGCGGATCGGCCGCGGCACCGGCAAGGCGTTGGGGCGCGAGCGGATTTCCGGCACGATGTTGAAGAACGAATACAGATCGTCCAGATACAAGGCTTGGCCGGCGACCTGCGAAAACCCGATCAACAGGCCTTCCAGCAATTGACGCAGACGCAGGAAACTGCCGGCCAGAAAGGTCAGGTCGCCGATGCTGAAATCGCCGCGCACCGTGCGCCAGGCGATGTAGCCATAGGCCATGTAATAGCCCAGCGTGCCCAGCGCCGCCAGCACCGCACCCCAGAACGCACGCTTGCGCGCCAGTGCGCGGTTGGCCTGGAAGAACTTGTCGGCCAGGCGCCGGTAACGCGCAATCAGAAAGCGATGCAGGTTGAGGATTTTGACTTCTTTTGCGGTCTCTACGCTGGCGCCGACCTGGCGCAGATAATCGAGCTGGCGGCGCTCCGGCGTCCACTGGAAGTTGAGCGAATAGCCCAGTGCATTGAAGTGCGCCTCGCCAATGAAGGCCGGGATCAGCGCCACTGCCAGCAGCACGATCAACCAGGGTGCGTACACCACCAGGCCCACTGCTAGGCTGACCACGGTGATCGCATCCTGCACCTGGCCAAACAACTGGCTCATCAGGTTCATGCGGTTCATGGTCTGACGGCGTGCGCGATCCAGCTTGTCCTGCCGGTCGGGGTCTTCGAAATCTTCCAGATCCAGCTGCGCGGCATGCTCCATCAGGCGCACGCTGGCGGCGTTGTTGAACAGCTCCGACAACAGCGCATCGGCATAACCGACCATGCGCCCGAGTAGGTCAGAGCCGATCGCCAGCGCCAGTTCCAACGCCAGCAACTCCAGTAAGCGGTTCAAACGCCCGCTGCCCAGCGCCTGCGTAAAGGACTCGAATGCCGGCGGCTGGCCGACCAGGTGGATCGCCTCGTCGATGATCAATTTGCCGATGTAGAGCGTGGCCACCGGCATCAACGCGCGAAGCACGCGCAGGCCGATGCTGCTGGCGCTCAGCCAGCGGCTGGTCTGCCAGATCTGGCGCAGGAACGGTGGCAGGTTGCGTAGCGCATCCAGGCGCTCGCGCAGGGTGGGGCCGGTACGGGGAGCGGCGGGCGCGGCGGCGCCGGAACGGGAAGCTGACATCGCATTAGTGTGCAGCGCTTCGCGTCGGCGCGGGGTGTTGGAGTACTCGCCGGGCAGGGCTCGCCCTTGCCGCTGGCCGGCAAGCTGCACCGGTCAGCGCAACGCCTCGGCCAGCCGCAGCAGCAGCGCCGACACCGCCTGCGGGTCGAGCGGGGCCGCGGCGGCCTGCAGGCGCGTTTCTGCAGTGGCGACTATGCCGGAGGCCTTTTTCAGGGCGGCGCGGCCCTTGGACGTGAGTTCGGTCTTCTGTACGCGGCCGTGCTCGGGATGCGGCATGCGTGCGATGAAACCGGCGCGTTCGAGCGTTACCAAAATCGCCTGCATGGTCTGCGGGGTCACGAACGCGCGCCGGGCGAGGGCAGCGTTCGATGCGCCCGGCTCGCCTTTCAAATAGGTGAGCACCGCATATTGGGGCGTGGTCAGGCCGATGTCGCGCAGGTCGGTATCCATGCGCGTGCGCAGGGCCTGCTGTGCCAGCTTCAACGCATAGCCGATAGTCGCGTATGGGTCGCGCATCTGCGGTTCACTTCCGGGATCTGTCATATCAGTGCCCTTACATAATTGTCAGTGTGCTGATATTTTAGGCCTTCCCAATCACAGTGCGTCCAGCCATGCCCCATCTGATCGGCCCCGACTTCGTCGGCATTCAAACCCCGGATCTTGACGCAGCACGCAGCTTCTACACCGAGGTGGTCGGGCTCACGCCTGCAGCCCACAGCCCGCCGGGCGCGGTGGTGTTCGACACCCGGCCGATCCCGTTTGCCATCCGTATGCCGGTGGTCGAGCTGACCAATACCGACCGGTTGGGCGAGGGCATCGCGCTGTGGTTCGGCTGCGATGATGCCGACGCCTTGCATGCGCATCTTGCCGACCACGGCACAGAGATCGCGTTTGCGCCGAAGGACGGGCCATTTGGCCGGTATTTCGCGTTCCGCGATCCGTTCGGCTACACCATCACCGCTCACAATGTGACGCACGCCTGAGCACGCGCGGTTGGCGCGACCGAAGCAACAGTGCGTATTTCGCAGCGTGTGCCAACCGAGCAGGCGGGCAGGGCTGCGGCCTGGCATGGCGCGTGGCAGTACCGCGGTGAGGCGGTCATTGCGGTCCGCACTCCCTGCGTCACCGCGCCATCCTGCTACCCGGCAAGCCGCAACGCATGCTTCGGTCAATCGTTTCCATAGACGCCCCATCCGGCTGCGGCCGCGGTTTGCTCTAAAATGTGCGGATTGCACCCCCGCCAGCCGTAGAGCCAGCCGTGACCTCGATCAAGCAGGAAGACCTCATCCAGTCCGTCGCCGATGCGCTGCAGTACATCAGCTACTACCACCCGGTCGACTACATCAAGAACCTGTCGGCTGCCTACGAGCGCGAAGAATCGCCCGCCGCTAAGGACGCGATTGCGCAGATCCTGATCAATTCGCGCATGTGCGCTGAAGGCCATCGCCCGATCTGCCAGGACACCGGCATCGTCACCGTGTTTCTGGAAATCGGCATGAACGTGCGTTGGGACGACGCCACCATGGGCGTGGAAGATATGGTCAACGAAGGCGTGCGCCGCGCCTACAACCATCCGGACAACAAATTGCGTGCCAGCGTGCTGGCCGATCCGGCCGGCAAGCGTGCCAACACCAAGGACAACACCCCGGCGGTGGTCAACGTGAAGATCGTCCCGGGCGACACGGTCGACGTTATCGTCGCGGCCAAGGGCGGCGGTTCGGAGGCCAAGAGCAAGTTCGCCATGCTCAACCCCTCTGATTCCATCGTCGACTGGGTGCTCAAGACCGTGCCGACCATGGGCGCGGGCTGGTGCCCGCCGGGCATGCTCGGCATCGGCATCGGCGGCACCGCCGAGAAGGCGATGCTGCTGGCCAAGGAAGCGCTGATGGAGCCGATCGACATCGTCGACCTGCAGGCGCGCGGCGCCTCCAATCGTGCCGAAGAACTGCGCCTGGAGCTGTACGAAAAGGTCAATGCGCTCGGTATCGGCGCACAGGGCCTGGGCGGCCTGACCACGGTGCTGGACATCAAGGTCAAGGATTACCCGACCCATGCTGCCAACCTGCCGGTGGCCTTGATCCCCAATTGCGCCGCCACCCGCCACGCCCACTTCACCCTGGACGGCAGCGGCCCGGTGATGCTGGACCCGCCGTCGCTGGAAGACTGGCCCAAGCTCACCTACAACCCGACCAATGCGCTCCGGGTGAATCTGGACACCATCACCCGCGAAGAAGTCGCCAGCTTCAAGCCGGGCGAAGTGGTGCTGCTCAACGGCAAGCTGCTGACCGGCCGCGACGCCGCGCACAAGCGCATGATCGACATGCTCAACAAGGGCGAGCCCTTGCCGGTGGATTTCACCAACCGCTTCATCTACTACGTTGGCCCGGTCGACCCGGTGCGCGACGAAGTGGTCGGCCCGGCCGGCCCGACTACCGCCACGCGCATGGACAAGTTCACCCGTCAGATGCTCGAACAAACCGGCCTGCTGGGCATGGTCGGCAAGTCCGAGCGTGGCGATGCGGCAATCGATGCAATCCGTGACAACAAGGCCGTGTACCTGATGGCGGTCGGCGGCTCGGCATACCTGGTGTCCAAGGCGATCAAGGCCGCGCGCGTGCTGGCGTTCGAAGACCTTGGCATGGAGGCGATCTACGAATTCGAGGTCAAGGACATGCCGGTGACCGTGGCGGTGGATTCCACCGGCGAATCGGTGCACAAGACCGGCCCGCGGCAGTGGCAGTCGCGCATTGGCAAGATTCCGGTGGTAGTGGAGTAACCGGATTACCAACTGACTGCGCAGCCCGTCGGCAGGGCGGGCTGGGCCAGCGCCCGATTCATGCGGTGAGGCGCATTTCTTCGCACCGCGTGCGTACAACGATGGCGCGAGACGGCGTGGTGCTCAGTTGGTCGGAAGTAGCGAGGCGATGGAACGCCTCGTGGTTTGCTGTAGATAAAACGGGCAGAGCGGGACGCTTGCCGGCAGCGGAGCAACTGCGTCGGTGGAGAGAGCATCGGTGATCTCTCCGCAGAGAAGGCCGGCGCTGCCACGCGCGAACCGGCTATGCTCGACGCACTGGCCGCTAATCCAAGGAGAAAGGAATGCTCCGACTCGTCTGTAGCGCGTTGTCGTTGTGCCTGAGCCTGAGTGCGGCGGCGCAGCAGCAAAAGGCACCCACGGTGTTGTTTCCTTCGCGCAACTACGCACCGCCGCCTGCCGCCCCCGTGCCGTTTGCAGAGCGCAAGTCACTTAAGACAAACGACACCACAACACGATTCGACGGGCCTTCGGCCACGGACCGGTGCATCGCACAGTGCAACAGCAGCGCCCGACAATGCCGCGCCGACCGACCCAGCGAGTCCAGTTGCAGCAGCAGGGCTGCGCCGCGTGGAAAGCGCTGCGACGACGTACAAAATCCGGCGCAACAGGCCAACTGCATGGCGCAGGTCTTCGACTGCACCCAGCAGAGCGACGACACTCGCTGCGAACCGCGCAAGCTCGCCTGCCTGCGCGCCTGTACCAACTGACCGAGAACCCGCATGGCCGCCACGCTCTACCACACCCCCAGTACTGCCGCCCTGGTCGTCCATTGGCTGCTGATCGAACTGGACATCGCACATGTGCTGCATCCGCTGGATTTCGAACGCGGCGAGCAGAAGGCGCCGGACTATCTGGCACTCAATCCGGCCGGCGTAGTGCCCACCCTGGTGCTGGACGGGCAAGTACTGACGGAAGCGGCCGCCATCGTCATGCATCTGGCCGATCTCTACCCGCATGCCGGGCTCGCGCCGCCGGTCGCCACGCCCGAGCGCGCGGCCTACTACCGCTGGATGTTTTTCTGCGCCAACACCTTGCAGCCGGCCTATCGCGCCTGGTTCTACCCGCACGAGCCGGCCGGCGCTTCCCACCTCGATGCGGCGCAGACCCAGGCACGTAACAAGCTGGAAGCGGCCTGGGCCCAGGTCGATGCGCATTTGCACGCGCATGGACCCTATCTGCTCGGCAAGACCCTATCGGCCGCCGATTTCATGCTGACCATGTTGATGCGCTGGTCGCGCAACATGCCTAGACCTACCGACAGCTGGCCGGCCCTGCAGGCGCATGCGCAACGGATGAAGGCCCGGCCCGCCTTCCAGGAAACCTACCGGCGAGAAGGATTGACCGACTGGGCCTGACCGTGGCATCCCGGTGAGCGAAGTTCTGTTTCGATAGCAACGGTCGAGTCCGTTGGGTTATGCCCTGCGGGGTGTACGATCGCGCGACATACCAGAGAACAGGGGCTCTACCATGTTGCAGTCCGTATCCCGTCGCAAGCTATTGCAATGCGCGTGTTGTGCACCGGTGGCCGCCGCCGCTGCGTCGTTGCCGTTCTCGCTGCGCGCCGCGCCCGGCAAGAAGACCGACCTCAGCGCCGATCAGGCGCTGCAGGTATTGCGCGACGGCAATATTGCCTTTGTGCAGAACCGTCCCAAAAAGGTGATTTCCGACGGCAAACGGCGCCTGGAACTGGCGCTTGGCCAGACGCCCTTCGTGATCCTGGTGTCCTGTTCTGACTCGCGCGTGCCGCCGGAGCTGCTGTTCGGACGTGGCCTGGGCGAGATGTTCATCGTGCGCAATGCCGGCAACACGGTGGACACCACGGCGCTCGGCTCGATCGAATATGCGGTGAGCCAGCTCGGTGTGCCGCTGGTAGTGGTGATGGGCCACGAAAGTTGCGGTGCAGTCGCCGCGGCGGTGTCGGTTGTCGAACAGAACGCCTTTTTCCCGGGCGCGATCGGCGCCATGATCGAGCCCATCGTCCCGGCCGTGCTGGCTGCCAAGAGCAAGGGCGGCGATGACCTGCTGGCCGCCTCGGTAAAGGCCAACGTCAAGCGCACTGTGGATCGCCTGCGTGGCGCGTCCGAACCTGCCCTGCTGGAGCCTTTGCGCAATGGGGTCTGCAAGGTGGTCGGTGCTTATTACGCGTTGAAAGATGGCAAGGTCGATTTCTTCGACGTGTGATTCGATGTTCTGACTAGCGTCGGTTGGAGAGGCACGCGCCTAGGGCGGGCCTCCTCATCCGGCCACAAAAAAGCCGGCAGCAATGCCGGCTTTTTTTTGTGGCGATCTTCTATGTAGCGAAGCCGCGGTTGCATCGTGGCCGCGACAGCCTGCCAGGGTGCCAAGTGCGCCTGCCTGCGCTCAATGCAAACCGACCCGGCTCTCGATACCTTAGAACCACTCCAGCAACGACACGCCCAGGCCGATGTAGGTGGCCTTGTGGTTGTAGTCGATCAGGCTCTCGCCGTAGCCGTCGAACACCTGCACATGGCCGCGTAACAGGTTGGTGATGGGGAAGCCGTAATCCAGCTGCACCGACCCGTGCGAGCGGTCGCCGCCACGCAGCGAATGCCGTGCGATCAACGCAAATTCGTGGCCGTCCTTGTTATAGACCAGGGTCGCGTCGCCGCGGCCCATGTAATCCTCGATGTCAGGATTATTGTCGTCGGCGCGATCTTCCTTGATGCGGAACCACGGGCGCAACGTGAGCGCCCAGTTCTCGCGATCCAGGCCGATGTTGAGGATGACCCGGTTCCAGGAGCGCGACAGCGGATCTTCGCGGCCGTTGGACATGTGGTTGAGGCTGATGCCGCTCATGCGGCCCTTCCAGCCGAACAGGCTGTAATTGTTGCGGAACACCAGCATGGCTTCCGGCTCGTAGTTGGTCTCGCGGAACGGGCGCGATGCATCGGAGTTGTAGGCCTGCCACCGCGAGCTCTGGGTGTAGCCCATCCAGATGTCGCCGTTGTCGCCAAACAGATCTTCGACAACCTTGGTCTTGAAGCTCAGCTGGAACTTCAGCTCGGCGCTGTCCAGCTGCTGCGGTGTGCTGACCGAATTGGCCGGATTCGGCGATTGCGGGGTCCGGTTGGTGTCGCTGGTCCAGAATGCCGGCAGCAGATAGACCGGCTTGTAGCCACGCAGTTGGAACGTGCCCAGTTTGGAATCCTTGGCCAGTTCCCAGCGGCTATCGAGTAATGAACCGCGGCCGGCGTTGGCGACCGCTTCTTCCTTCGGCTGGTCCTGGTCCTGTCCGTCGGCGCGGAAGAAATCGCCCACCCGGCTGCTCTTGCGGCTGTCGTCAGTCTTGGCGGCTTGCTTGGCCAATTGGGCTGCGGCATCTGCCTCTTGCACGGCCTGCGGGGTGTGGCCCAACGCCTGGTCGTAGCAGGCCAGGCGGGCGGCATCCGAGGTCACGGACGTGCAGGCCTGCGGCGACGCCGGCTGCGGAGCGATTTCCTGCCCATGCGCCAGCGGCGCGGCGGCCAGGGCGATCAGCATCAGGGGGCGGGTGCGGTACTTGGGCATGGGCAGTCTGGCCGAATGTTGGCGCCAGGCAGGCGCGTCGGCGCGTAGCTTAACGGTCGCGTCTGCATACGCCGTGTGTACACGGCGGCATAACATCTGGTGAGTCAGTCAGGTGGGTATGGCGGAGCCAATGAGGCCGACGCTGCAGCGCGATCTTTACGGCGGGTGCGACAGCGGCCGCACTGGCTCGGGGCGCGCTTGCTGAGGCATCAGAAAAACCAGGCGATCGCAAACACGCCCAGCATGCACAGACCCAGCGCCAGCTTGGTGGCCGTTCCCAGCATGATGCCGACCCAGGTACCGAAACCCACCTTGGTGGCCTGACCGGTCTTGCGGGTCTGGTAATACTCTCCCAGCCACGCACCGGCGAACGGGCCGACAAACAAGCCGATCGGCATGAAGAAAATGCCAGCGATGGCACCGATCACCGAGCCCCACATCGCCATCTTGCTCGCCCCCACACGCTGCGCGCCATACAGAGTGGCAAGGAAATCGATCAAGAAGGAGAGGGCGGTGATCAGCCCGAGAATCACCAGCGCGACCCAGCCCACGTGGTTGAACCCGTCTGCCCAAGCGGCCACCAGCAGTCCCGCAAAGACCAACGGCAAGCCGGGTAGGGCAGGCAGGATGACGCCGGCAAGGCCTACCAGCACCAAGATGCCAGCCAGCACGTAATAAACGATGGTCGTGTCCATGATGGTTTAGAAATGTCCTGTTTCAGGCTTGACAAAAATACGCAAGAGGTGCTTGAAAATTGGTTTTGTGCGGGTTAAGTTGCAGCCGCTGCTGTTTGCAAAGGTCACCGTGAATCGTGGCCTGATGCGGTAGATCGCCCGATCCGCTACATCCTTGTACCTCGCTTCCTCCTTGCAATCACAGCGCCACCGCCAGTCCATCACAGTGTCGTAGGGAGTCAGTCGAGATGTCCAACATCGAACGCGAGAATGGTGTCGTGAAGTGGTTCAACGATGCCAAGGGCTTTGGATTCATCAGTCGCGAAAACGGCGAAGACGTCTTCGTCCATTTCCGCGCCATCCAGATCCAGGGCTTCAAGAGTCTCAAGGAAGGGCAGAAGGTCAGTTTTACCGTCGTGCAAGGGCAAAAAGGCCTGCAGGCCGACGCGGTGCAGGTGGTCTGAGCCACTGCGCGGGGGATGCATCACACAGCCAGCAAAAAGGCCCGTCACCGGGCCTTTTTGTTGCCTGCACGCTGCCGGCAGCCGCTGCTCAGCGCAGCACCACCTTGCCGTTGACCACGCGCACGTAGGCATTTTCGCGCACGCCGGCCAGGTCGCGCTGGTTCACCACGATGACGCGGCCATCGTCCATGCGCACCTGCACGTCGAAGCTGTCGCTGGTGACATTGTTCTGGATGGCGTTACCTGCCAGCGCGCCGGCGGCGGCGCCGGCCACGGCCGAGACATTCTTATTTCCCTTGCTACCGCCGGTGTCCTTGGAAATCTGGCGGCCGGCCACGGCGCCGACGATGCCGCCGAGCACCGCGCCGGTGCCCGTGGGCGCGGTGCGGGTCGGGCCGACTTCGTCGATGCGGGTCACGATGCCGCAATCCACGCAGCGCGGCGCCTGCTGCGAATAGCCCTGGTCGTAGCCACGGTCGCCGCGATAGCTGCCGTACTGGGGCTGGGACGTGGCGCAGCCGACCAGGGTCGCGGTTGCAGCCAGGCCAATAACAAGCAGTCGGGTCTTCATGAGGTGTCTCCGGAGGGTTTCTGAAGGCGGTCAGGGCCGCGGCGACGTCATCCTGTGTTGGTCCAGGTGAACGGTCTGCCAACTGGCTCACTCCAGGCTTAACGAAACCCGAGCGCCGCCTTCATCCAACTTCATCGAAAATCGCGATGGCAGGCCTCGCAGGCGTCTGAAATCTGCCGTTTGATCGGCGCGAACGCGGCGCAACTGGACGGCGCGCTGCGCCGTGCCTGCTCCAGTACGACGCGCAGTGCCTGGGCATGTTCGCCGAAGCGGCGATCCTCGCCGATCTGCGGAAATGCCGGTTCCAGTTCGTTGGCCAGCAAGTGAAGCGATTGCAGTCGCGCCTGCTGCTGCGCGGCTGTGCACATCGCCCCGGGTTGCGGCTGCAGGGCGCGCAATTGATAGTCCAATACGTGCATCAGGCTGTCGGGCAGCGGGTCGCGCCGCGCCTGCAACACGCGCGCCACCATCACTGTCGTGATCAGCCCGATCAACAGGCCCAGTACCAGCATGAAGGCGTAACGCGCCGCGCGTGATTGGTGGGGAGGTGTGGCGGACATGGCGAGCTGCTCCGGCAAAGGCGTGCGGTGGGCGGACGCGCGGGAGGTGGCGCGCGTAAAATAGGCCGATGAAAGCACAATGGCGTGAACGCTTTGCCGGTATCGACCGGCTGTACGGAGTCGGCACGGTGGAGCGGTTGTCTGCTTGCCGCGTGGCGGTGGTGGGCATGGGCGGTGTGGGCTCGTGGGTGGTGGAGGCGCTGGCACGCACCGGCGTCGGCCATCTCCGCCTGATCGATGCCGACGACCTGTGCGTGTCCAATACCAATCGACAATTGCCGGCGCTGGCCGGGCAGTACGGACGCAACAAGGCGCGCGCCATGGCCGAGCGCTGCGTGGCGATCAACCCGGAAATCGAGGTCGATGCGGTGGAGGCGTTTCTCACCACCGGCAATATCGAAACCCTGCTGGGCGACGGCCTGGATCTGGTGATCGATGCCTGCGACAGCTTCCGGGTCAAGGTGGAGACCATCGCCTGGTGTCGGCGCCGCAAGCTGCCGCTGCTGACCGTCGGCGCCGCCGGCGGGCGCACCGATCCCACCCTGGTGCGCGTGCGCGATGTCTCGCGTACCGAGCACGATGCGATGCTGGCGCTGATTCGCAAGAAGCTGCGCAGCGACTTCAATTTCCCCAAGAATGCGCAGCGCTATTTCGGCGTGCCGGCGGTGTACTCGCTGGAAAACGTCAAATACCCGCAGGCTGACGGCAGCGTGTGCGGCATTCGCCCGCAACTGGATGCCGATGCCACGCTCAAGCTGGATTGCGGTGCCGGGCTGGGCGCGGCCACGCATATCACCGGCACGTTCGCATTTGTGGCGGTGGGCAAGGCGCTGGAAATGTTGCTTAAGCCCAAGGTGGCCGCAGCCAGGCCTGCTGGCGAAGCTGCCTCAACGGGGTGAGTGCGCAGGTTGATACGTCATGCAGCAACGTGCGGTGCGATCAACCCGGCAACCCGAACAAGCGCCGCGCATTGGCGGTGGTCTGCGCGGCGATGTGCTCGGCCGCCTGGCCGCGTAGCTGTGCGATGCAGTCCAGCACCGTGCGCAGGTAGGACGGCTCGTTGCGTTGCCCGCGCATGCTGGCGTCGGGCTGGTCCGGCGCATCGGTCTCCAGCAGCAGCCATTCCAACGGCATCGTCGCAGCCAGGCCGCGCAGGCGATTGGCGCGCGGATAAGTGACCGGGCCGCCCAGGCCGAGCATGAAATCCAGCTTCCACAATTGCTGCGCCTGCTCAGGGCTGCCGGCAAAGCTGTGCACCACGCCGCGCAGGCCACCGACGGCCTTGATGCGGGCGATGACTTCTTCGGTGGCGCGGCGCGCGTGCACGATCAGCGGCAGGTCGAAGCGCTTGGCCAGGCGCAACTGGCCATCGAAATAGTCGCGCTGGGCCTGCGCGTCCAGGCCCTCCAGGTAGAAGTCCAGGCCGCATTCGCCGATCGCGCAGGGGCGCTCGCGCTCGATCCACTCGGCCAACAGCTCCAGGTGCTCGGGGCGGTGCTGATCGAGAAAGATCGGGTGCAAGCCATAGGCCGGATGCAACCCGGGCGCCTGGGCGCACACTGCGCGCAGGCCCGGCCAGCTGGCGGCGGTGACGGCCGGCACCACCTGCTGCACGACCCCGGCCTCGCGCGCGCGCGCAATCACCGCAGGGCGGTCGTGGTCGAATTCGCCTGCGTCCAGATGGCAATGGCTGTCGATCAACTGCATCAGTCGCGGCGCACCGGTGCCGGCAGGGGCGCCTTGCGCGTCTTCCAGTTGGCCAGCAGTAGCGTGGTCAGGCCGAACAGCAGTTCGTCAACGAATGGCACAAAATCCGGCACCAGCACATCCACCACAAACAGCGCGGCTGCCAGCTTGAACAACGTGGGATAGCGAAGCTTGGCCGCCCACTCCAAGGCGCGTGCGGTGAGAAGATTTCGCATGCAAGAGCTCCGGCTGTTAGAAGTGCATGAAGTAACCGCTAGCTGAACTTAACCGTGGCGTTCATGAGCGAGGGCGTTTTCGTTCAGGGTTCCCGTGCTGGAATCACGCCGTCAACAACGCGGTGCGTCCGCAGGGAGCTGGTTATGAAGAGCAACACGACAACTATACTGGTCGCTGCCGGTGCCTTGCTGGTGGGAGGCGTGGCCACTGCCGCCTTCATGAACAATCGCCCGTCGTCGGGTGACTTCGTCGCCAACGGCGAGCCGGCGCCGCGGGGCCTCGAGTACGCCGACGTGGTCAAGGTCGCACCGATCACCCAGCGTGAGCCGCAGTACGCGCAGGTCGTCAACAGCGCTGCCATTCGCGAAACCACCACCAACTCCTCGCCGCGCGAAGTGTGCCGCGACGTGGTGGTGCAGGAACGTCTGCCCGAGCGTGATGGCAACGTCGGCGGCACCGTCGCCGGTGCCGTGATCGGCGGCCTGCTGGGCAACCAGGTGGGTGGCGGCAACGGCCGCAAACTGGCCACGGTGGCCGGCGCGGTCGGTGGCGGCATGGTCGGCAATCGCGTAGATCGCAATCATGTGGGCGGCCGTGTGGTGGATCGCACCGAGCGCCAGTGCCACACCGAGAACGCCAATTCGAGCTCCTCGCGCGTGGTGGGCTACGACGTGACCTACCGCAATGCCGATGGCACCACAGGCACGATGCGCATGGACAGCAAGCCGGGCGAGCGTATTTCGCTGGGCGACGCCGACAACGTGGTGGCTTACGACGTGACCTACCGCTACGACGGTTTCGAGAAGACCGTGCGTATGAACGACAAGCCGGCGAGCGATCGCCTGCCGGTGGTCGACGGCCAGCTGGTGACCCAGACCGCGTCGACGGCTGGTGACCGGGGCGTTCCCGTGAATTCGGCCAGCACGCGTCAGTAAACCGCTGGCAGCCATCCGCCCGGATCGCTGCGTCAGCAAGAAAAGAGCCGGCAATGCCGGCTCTTTTCGTTTCGGGCGCCAGCGGTCAATCCCGTGCACCGAACACGTCGGCTGCCATGTTCGGCCGGTAACTGGCTGATAATCGCCGCTTCTCCTGAGTGGAAGCCGACATGCCGGTGCGTCCCGATGATCTGTTCGATGTCCGTGCGCTGCTGACCGACGAAGAGCGGGCGGTGCAGGATGCAGTGGCGCGCTTCACCGATATGCGGGTGCTGCCGGCGATCGGCGACGCCTTCGACGCGGGGCGGTTCCCTCGCGAATGGGTGCCGGAACTGGCGCAGCTGGGATTGCTGGGTGCGAGCCTGCCGGTCGACGATGGCGGTGCGGGTCTGGGGGCGGTGTCCTACGGGCTGATCTGCCAGGAACTGGAGCGCGGCGACAGCGGCCTGCGTAGTTTCGTCAGCGTGCAATCCTCGCTGTGCATGTATCCCATCCATGCCTATGGCAGCGACGCGCAACGCCAACGCTGGTTGCCGGAGATGGCTGCAGGCCGCGTGATCGGCTGCTTCGGCCTGAGCGAGGCGCAAGGCGGCTCGGACCCGGCGGCGATGACCACGCGTGCGGTGCGCGATGGGGACGGTTGGCGCTTGAACGGCGGCAAGATGTGGATCACCAACGGCAGCATCGCCAACCTGGCGATCATCTGGGCGCATACCGACGATGGCGTGTGCGGCTTCCTGGTGGAGACCGATAGCCCCGGCTTCTCTGCGCAGGACATCACCCACAAGATGAGCCTGCGCGCCTCGGTGACCTCGGCGTTGTTCCTCGATAACGTGTTCGTGCCCGAACAGATGCGCCTGCCGAGCGCGGCGGGCATGAAGGCGCCACTGGGCTGTCTCAACCAGGCCCGCTACGGCATCGCCTGGGGCGCGATCGGGGCGGCGGTGGCTTGCCTGCGCGAGGCGCTGGCCTATGCAGGCGAACGCATCCTGTTCGGGCGGCCGCTGGCGGCCACCCAGAGCGCGCAGATCAAGCTGGCGGATATGGCGCGGCGGATTTCCACCGCGCAGTTGCTGGCGCTGCAACTTGGCCGTTTGAAGGAGGCCGGGACGCTGCGGCCGGAACAGATATCCCTGGCAAAGTGGAATAATTGCCGCATGGCGCTGGACGTGGCGCGCCAATGCCGCGACCTGCTGGGGGCGGCCGGCATCACCACCGAACACGTGGCCATCCGGCATGCGCTCAACCTGGAATCGGTGATCACCTACGAGGGCACCGAAACCGTGCATCAGTTGGTGGTGGGACGTGCGCTGACGGGACTCAACGCGTTTTGACGAGGAGCAGGTGTTGATCGGCAAGGATGTGGTAAGACGCCTGAGAGGCGTGTTCTGGATGGTATGCGGGGTCTGCGCGATTGCCGCAATCGCGATATCACCGTCGCAGGCAAACGAGGCGCCGAGCATGGCGCCGGCGCCGGCATGGGTGGTCGCCGATGCGGTGCCCGACAGCGTGCCGGGCGCGAGCGGATTGCGCTATGAGCTGGTGTCCGATCAGGTCGATCTCACCGGCCCTGCCGTGCGCGCATATCGGCGGTTGAGTTATACGGTGCAGCGGGCCAAAAGCCTGGACGAGGCCGGGCAGATTTCCCTCGACTACCAGCCGCAGTATCAGACGCTGCAGCTCAACAGCCTGGATGTCTGGCGCGCGGGCCAACGCATCGACATGCGTGCCCGCGCGCACTACGCCAAGCTGCGCCGCGAAAGCGGCCTGGAAGACGGCCTCATCGATGGCGCGCTGACGCTGTCGATCACCTTGCCGGACCTGCGCGTCGGCGATCGGGTGGATTACGGGGTGACCATCACCGGCAGCAACCCGGTGTTCGGCAAGGGCTATTACGACATCTTCGACGCGCGTTACGGCGTGCCGCTGGGCGAACGCCGGGTCCGTGTGCGCTATCCCGCCGACATGACCTTGCAGTGGCGCATCAGCGCGCCGGGCTTCAGCCGCAATGTGAGCAAGGCCGATGGGGTCGCGCTGTTGAACATCGGGGCAAGCAACCTCGCTGCCGTGCAGGAGGAAAAAGGCGCGCCCGACGATATAGACCCGTACGGCCTGATCGAAGTGTCCACCGCCGGCAACTGGGCGAGTGTGGCGGCGTGGGCCGCGCAGTTGTATCCGGCGGCATTCAAGGATGCGCAGGTGGCTGCCAGCATGAGGCAGAGCCTGCGTCTGCGTAGCGACGATGCACAGGGCGCATTGTTGCGCGCGGTGGCCTTCGTGCAGGGCGAGATCCGCTACGTCGGCCTGGACATGGGCGAGAACTCGCATGCACCGCATGCGCCGGAACTGACCTTGCGCAACCGCTATGGCGATTGCAAGGACAAGGCAACCTTGTTGATTGCGCTACTGCAGCTGGCCGGCATCCGCGCCGAGCCGGTGCTGGTCAACAGCGACAAGGGCGCCACGTTGGACAAGCGCCTGCCCAGCCCCTATGCCTTCGACCATGTGGTGGTGCGCGCACATCTGCCGCAGGGCGATGTGTGGGTGGATGCCACGCGCGACCGCGAGGACGGCCCGCTTGCGCAGCGCCGGCCGCTGCCGTTCGTGCGCGGATTGCCGGTCCTGGCCGGGCAGGACGCCCTGGTCGACGTACCGGCGCCGATGCCGACCATGCCGCAGGTAGAGGTGATCGAAGACATCGCGATTTCGCTGCGCAAACCGCAGCGCGTGGCGACCTTCAGCGTGGACACCACCTACCGGCAGGGACGTGGCGAGCGGGTGGCATCGAGTTTTGAAAACGATGGCGCGCAAGCGATGGGCGAGCGCTATCTGGAGTTCATGCAGCAGTACTACACCGCGCTGACACAGGTCGATGAGCCGACCATCGACGATAGCGATGCATTGAATGTGCGCACGCACGAAACCTACCGCTTGGAATGGCCGGTGGCAGAAGGCGACGAAGTGGGTTTCCCGCTATTCCAGCTAGGCGACTGGATGGATAGCTTGTCCAAGGAGGCGCGCAAGAGCCCGTTGGTGTTGCGCGGGCCGCAGCTGGCGCGGCAGACGGTGCGCGTGCAGACCGACCCGGCAACGACAGTGGACGCAGACACGCAGATCGTGTCCAACCCCTGGTTTCGCTTCTCGCGCACGATCGCGATGCGCGATGGTCGCATCGAAATTGTTGGTGAATGGCGGCGCTTCACCGACCGCATTCCCGCCGATGGGGTGGCACGTGCGGCGGCCGACATGGAGCGTGCGCGCGACCTGCTGTACTTCAATCACGACCTCAAGCCGCAGCGGCGCAGGCAACCCACCGATTGGCGGGCACTGAGCTACCCACTGGTCGGGCTGCTGGCCTTGATCGTGCTCGTGCTGGGGTGCCTGGCCTGGTGGCGTGGCGGCGGGCTGGGCGGGCTGCTGTTCGACCCGCACGGCACGGTGCAGCGCATGCCGCAGCAGCTCGGTCTGCGCCGCAGCGCATGGGCGGTGTTTGCGGTGACCACGCTGGTGTCGGCGTGGATGTGGCTGCATGCGTTGCCGTGGTGGATGCAGCTGGCCGGTGCTGTGGCGGTGGGGGTGGTGCTGGTGCTGGGCTGCGTGCTGCTCAAACAGCTGTTGCGCTGGATGGGCAGCGCGGCGCAGGTCACACGGCTGCTGCCGGCGATGGCGGGCAGCGTCTTGCCATGGCTGGTGTGCGTGCTCGCCGGGCTGGTGGCGCTCAAGGGCAAGCCGGCCCTGCTGCAGAGCGGTGCCAGCGATCCGGCCGGCATGGCGCAGTTGTCGCTGTGCGTGCTGTTGTTGATGCTCGGGGGCCTGTGGTGGTCGGTGTGCTCGGTTCAGGCCGTTGCCGGTGCTACCGGGTGCGCGCGCACGCGCGCCTTTGGCGCCTGGGCGTTGACGCTGTCGCTGCTGGGCGTGGTGATTGCGGTATTGGGCGTACCTGTGGCGATTGTCGCGGCGGCCTGAGATGGGCCATCGCTGCTGCAGCGCGACTGGCGATTGCAACGCACGCAACGGCGGCGGCAGACGGCTGCGGTTGCGCGCAAAGGGCTTTGCAAAGGCACGCGGGGCTGTGACACTGCCAGCCCCCTCGTCGTTGCCGCGGAGCCAGCTTGATGTCCACCGTGCGTCCCCCGTTGACCGTGCATGGCATGTCCAGTTCCGGCAACTGCTACAAGGTGCGTCTGCTGCTGGAGCAACTCGGTAGCCGCTATCACTGGGTCGAAGTGGACAGCGTGGCCGGGCAGACCCGCACCCCGGAATACCTGGCCAAGAATCCCAACGGCAAGGTGCCGATGGTGGAACGCGACGACGGCCGCGTGCTGACCGAATCCAACGCGATCCTGTTCTGGCTGGCCGAGGGCACGCCCTACCTGCCCACCGACGCGTGGCAACGCGCGCAGGCGCTGAGCTGGATGTTCTTCGAGCAATACAGCCATGAGCCGTATGTGGCGGTGGCACGTTTCATCAGCCTGTGGACCCCGCGCGATGCATCGCGCCGCGCCGAGCTGCCGCAGCTGCGCGTGCGCGGCGAGCAGGCGCTGGCGGTAATGGAGCAGCATCTGCAGCAGCACGCCTGGTTTACCGGGAGCGACTACGGCATCGCCGACATCGCGCTGTTTGCGTACACCCACTGCGCCGAAGACGGCGGCTTCGATCTGGAGCGCTGGCCGGCGATCGGTGCCTGGCTGCAACGCGTGCAGGCGCTGCCGGGCTTCGTTCCGATGCCCGCCGCGTCGGCGGTGGCGGCATGAGTCGGCAGGAGCGCTGAGCATGTGCGGATTGGCAGGAATGCTGCTGGCGTCGCCGCGTCTGCATGGCGAGCAGCTCGATGCGCTGGTGCGACCGATGGGCGCGGCCCTGCGCCATCGCGGCCCGGACGATGCGGGCACCTGGTGCGACGCGCAGGCCGGTGTGGCGTTGGCGCACCAACGGCTGAGCATTCTGGATCTATCGCCACTAGGCCATCAGCCGATGCGCTCGGCCGACGGCCGCTACGTGCTGGCTTACAACGGCGAGGTCTACAACTTCGCGCAACTGCGCGCTGCCCTCGCTGCGCTGGGTCACCGCTTCCGCGGGCATTCCGATACCGAGGTGCTGTTGGCGGCGGTGGTGGAGTGGGGGCTGGACGACACCCTGACGCGCTGCAACGGCATGTTTGCCATCGCGCTCTGGGACGAGCGCGACAACTGCCTGTTCCTGGCGCGCGACCGCGTCGGCAAGAAGCCGCTGTACTACGGTTGGGCCGGCGATACGCTGGTGTTCGGTTCCGAACTCAAGGCGTTGTGGCAGCACCCTGACTTCGACAACGGGGTCGATCGCGATGCGCTGACCTTGCTGCTGCGGCTGGGCTATATCCCGGCGCCGGCCTGCATCCATGAACGCACCTTCAAGCTGATGCCCGGCCGCGTGTTGCGGGTGGATGCGCAAGCCGTGGCGGCAGGTGCGGCGGCGCACCGTCCCGACCAGGCGCAACAGCCGTTCTGGAATGCGCGCGAAGCGATGCAGCGCGCGCTGGCAGCGCCGTTCACCGGCACCGATGCGCAGGCCGAAGAGCAACTGGACAGCGTGCTACGCGATGCGGTGGCGCTGCGCATGGTGGCCGACGTGCCGGTGGGCGTGTTCCTGTCCGGCGGCACCGACTCGTCCATCGTCACCGCGATGATGCAGGCGCAAAGCAGCCAGCCGGTGCACACCTTCAGCATCGGCTTCGAAGGCTCGCATCACGACGAAGCGCCGCTGGCGCGCGAAGTGGCCACGCATCTGCACACCGACCACACCGAGCTGTACGTCAGCGGTGCCGATGCGCTGGCGGTGGTGCCGACCTTGCCGGACATGTTCGACGAACCCTTCGCCGATGCCTCGCAGGTGCCCACCGCATTGGTCGCGCGGCTGGCGCGCGGCGGGGTGACGGTTGCGCTATCCGGCGATGGCGGCGACGAACTGTTTTTCGGCTATGGCCGCTACCAGCGCGCGCTACGCAACTGGCGCATGCACGGCCTGGTGCCAGGCCCATTGCGCCGCTTGATGGCGGTGGCGGCGCGCAGCAACGGCGAGTCCTCGCGCACCGGCGGGCTGGCTGCGTTGGTGGCGGAAGCCGGCGCACGCGGAATCGGCGATATCTACCGCAACCGCATTTCGCGCTGGCGCGACCCGGCCGCGGTGGTGCTGGGCGCCACCGAACCAGACAGTTTCTACAGCCTGGCCGATCCGTTGCACGGCTCCGGCACCCCGGCCGACGCGATGATGCTGGCCGACTTCGCGGCGTATCTGCCCGACGATCTGCTGTGCAAGGTGGACCGCACCACCATGGCGGTTGGGCTGGAAGCGCGCGCGCCGCTGCTGGACTGGCGCGTGGCTGAATTCGCCTGGTCGCTGCCGCTGTCGCTCAAGTACCGCGACGGAGTCAGCAAGTACCTGCTCAAGCGCGTGCTATGCCGGTATCTGCCCGAGCCGATGGTCTACCGCGGCAAGCGTGGCTTCGGCGCGCCGGTCAGCGCCTGGTTGCGCGGCGATCTGCATGGCTGGGCGGACGACCTGCTCGCGCACGGCACCTTGGAGCGTGAGGGCGTGTTCGCTGCCGACGCCGTGGCCGGGCTATGGCGCGCCTTCAACGGTGGCGAACGCAAATGGCATACGCACCTGTGGACGGTGCTGATGTTCCAGGCCTGGCAGGCGCATTGGCGCGCGCAACGCGCGGCGATGACGCGCTGATCTTGGTCACCGCGTTGATCTTGTGCGCGGCGACCCACGGTTGCGTCGTGTGCGAGCCCGCGTTGCAGTTGCCAAGTTGATGCTGATGCTCGACGACGCAGCTCGGCATCAGGCCGGATGGGGGCGTCAGCACTTGCAGACTGAGGCGCCCCATTTGCGTGCGTCGACGGTTGATGGGTCGGCGCCGGGTGGCACTTCACCGGCTCTAGGCATCGTGCTGGGTAGGGTGGGGCCCTGTTTCCACGGAGCGTCCCCATGAGCAAGATCACCATCGCCGTCCTGGTCGGCAGCCTGCGCGCAGAGTCGTACAACCGTCAACTGGCGCGCGCACTGGAGCATCTGGCTGGCGAAAAGGCCGTGTTCGAGTATGTGGAGATCGGCGATATCCCGCTGTACAACCAGGACCGCGACAGCGACTACCCGGCAGAGGGCACGCGCCTGAAGCAGCAGATCCGCGCGGCCGATGCGGTGTTGTTCGTCACCCCCGAGTACAACCGCTCGATCCCCGGCGTGCTCAAGAACGCCATCGATACCGGCTCACGGCCTTACGGCGACAGCGCATTTAGCGGAAAGCCGGCGGCGGTGGTAGGCATCTCGGTCGGTGCGATCGGCACGGCCACCGCCCAGCAGCATCTGCGCAACGTACTGGCCTACCTGAACATGCATGTGCTCGGCCAGCCGGAAGTGTTCCTCCAGTACAAGGAGGGCCTGTTCGGGCCGGACGATCAGATCGCCAATGCCGACAGCCGCAAGTTCCTGCAAGGCTTTGTCAACGCGTTTCTTGGCCTGGTCACGCACCTCAAGCAGTGAGTTGATCACAGCGTCGTCCCGGCGGGCGTGCGCCTGCCGGGCAGCCGTGTCGGGGCGATGAAAGCCAGGCAGGGCAAGGGTCGCGGCTGTTGCGACAGCGTTTGCGTACAAGGGTGATGCACTGGCTGTCCACCAGTTATCCACAGAGTTGTGCATGGTCGTCGGCGCTGTCGATGACTATGCTTCCTGCCCTCGTCTCCCCGCGTCAGGTTTGTTTGTCCATGTCCGCTCGTCCTGGTTTCCGTTCCAAGCGTAATCGCGATCGCGACGACGAAGATTACGATCGTCCCGAGCCGCGTCTGGACCAGTTGCGTGTGCCGCCGCACTCGGTCGAGGCCGAGCAGGCGGTACTCGGCGGGCTGATGCTGGCGCCGGATGCATTCGACCGGGTCAACGACCAGCTCACCGAAAACGACTTCTATCGACGCGACCACCGGCTGATCTATCGCGCCATTCGCGAGCTCTCCGAAAAGGATCGCCCGTTCGATGCGGTTACGCTGGGCGAGTGGTTCGAATCGCAGGGCAAGCTGGAGCAGGTCGGTGATGGTGCGTACCTGATCGAGCTGGCCAGCACCACGCCGTCGGCTGCCAATATCGCCGCGTATGCCGAAATCGTGCGCGACAAGGCGGTGCTGCGGCAGCTCATCGAAGTGGGCACCACCATCGTCAACGATGGCTTCCAGCCGGAAGGCCGCGAGAGCGTGGAGTTGCTGGCATCGGCGGAAAAAGCGGTGTTCAAGATCGCCGAAGCCGGCGCGCGCGGACGCACCGATTTCGTGGCGATGCCGGGCGCCTTGAAGGACGCGTTCGAAGAGCTGCGCAACCGTTTCGAAAACGGCGGCAACATCACCGGCCTGCCGACCGGCTACACCGACTTCGATGCGATGACCGCCGGCCTGCAACCGACCGATCTGATCATCCTGGCCGCGCGTCCGGCGATGGGCAAAACCACGCTGGCGTTGAACATTGCCGAATACGCTGCGATCAAGTCCAAGAAGGGCGTGGCGGTGTTTTCGATGGAAATGTCGGCATCGCAGCTGGCGATGCGTCTGATCTCTTCCAACGGACGCATCAATGCGCAGCGTCTGCGTACCGGTGCACTGGAAGACGAGGATTGGGCGCGCGTGACCGGCGCGATCAAGATGCTGAAGGAAACCAAGATCTTCATCGACGATACGCCAGGCGTGTCGCCGGAAGTGCTGCGTTCCAAGTGCCGCCGGCTCAAGCGCGAACACGACCTGGGCCTGATCGTCATCGACTACCTGCAGCTGATGTCGGTGCCGGGCAACAGTGAAAACCGCGCAACCGAAATTTCGGAAATCTCGCGTGGTCTCAAGGGCCTGGCCAAGGAACTCAACGTGCCGGTGATCGCGCTGTCGCAGCTCAACCGCTCGCTGGAAACGCGTACCGACAAGCGCCCGGTGATGGCGGACCTGCGCGAATCCGGCGCGATCGAGCAGGACGCGGACATGATCGTCTTCATCTACCGCGACGATTACTACAACAAGGAAAACTCGCCGGACAAGGGCCTGGCCGAGATCATCATCGGCAAGCACCGAGGCGGCCCGACCGGCTCGTGCAAACTCAAGTTCTTCGGCGAATACACCCGCTTCGACAATCTGGCGCATGATTCGGTGGGCAGCTTCGAATAACGGCCTTGCGACTGCTCTGCAGTCGGTCGCATGTAGTAGTTGGACGCCGGTTGCACGGTATCGCATGCGCCTTGTCGATTAGCAGGCGTGTAGGCATCGCCGCTAAGGTAGTGCCTGAGCGATCCACTGCGACACAACGTCGACCGATGCCCGTCGCAGGACGATGCATTTGCACGGCAGGCAGGCCTGGCGTCGCGCCATCGTTGCGTTCGCTGGCTTATGCTGCGCAGCCTTGCCGCCGTCGCCGAGTTCGCATGTCTTACGCCATCGTCTGGTTTCGTCGCGATCTGCGTCTGCAGGACAACCCGGCCCTGCGTGCCGCGCTCGATGCCGGGCACGACCCGATTCCGCTCTACATCGACGCACCGCATGAAGAGGGCGAGTGGGCGCCTGGCGCGGCCTCGCGCAGCTGGCGGCATCGCTCGCTGGCGGCGCTGGACGACACGCTGCGTGCGCTGGGGAGCGGCCTGGTCATCCGTGCCGGCGACAGTGCGCAGGTGCTGGATGAGGTCATCGCGCAGACCGGCGCGGTGGCGGTGTACTGGAATCGCAAATACGAACCAGCCACCCAGCCGCGCGATGCGCAGATCAAGCGCAACCTACGTGAGCGCGGCATCGAGGTGCAAAGCTGCAATGCTGCATTGCTGTTCGAACCCTGGCAGTTGTCCACCCAACAGGGCGGCCCGTACAAGGTCTTCACTCCGTTCTGGCGTAACGCGCTCACCCAGTTGCAGTTGCCCGCCGCCGTGCCTGCGCCACGCAGTTTGCCGCCGTTGCCGGCAACGCTGGAGACCGTTGCGCTGGAGTCGCTGGCGTTGCTGCCGCGCTTGGATTGGGACCACGGGTTCTGGGAGCACTGGCAGCCCGGTGAGGCCGGTGCGCATGAAATGCTGGAGATCTTCATCGACGGTGCGCTCGACGGGTATCGCGAAAACCGCGACCGGCCCGACCGCGTCGGTACCTCGCAGCTATCGCCGCATCTGCACTTCGGCGAGATCGCACCGTGGCGGATCGCCAGCACGCTGGAAGCGCAGCGCAACGCGCGCAATGCTGCCGAGATCGATGGCTATATCCGCCAATTGGGCTGGCGCGATTTTTCGTATCACCTGCTGCATCACTTCCCGGACACCACCAACCAGAATCTCAATCCGCGTTTCGAAGGATTCGACTGGGCCAAGGCCGATCCGGTCGCGCTACAGGCCTGGCAACGCGGGCGCACCGGCATTCCCATCGTCGATGCCGGCATGCGTCAGCTCTGGCACACCGGCTGGATGCACAACCGCGTGCGCATGATCGTGGCCAGCTTGCTGTGCAAGCACTTACGCGTGCACTGGCTGGACGGCGCCCGCTGGTTCTGGGACACGCTGGTTGACGCGGACCTGGCCAACAACACCATGGGCTGGCAATGGGTCGCCGGCACCGGTGCCGATGCCGCGCCGTATTTCCGGGTCTTCAACCCAGTGACGCAGGCAGAAAAGTTCGATCCGCAGGCCACCTACATCACCCGCTGGGTGCCCGAGCTCGGCAAGCTGGCAGTGAAGGAACGCTTTGCCCCCTGGCTGCATCCGTTGTCGCTGGCGCGTCTGGCGCCGGAGTATCCGCGCTCGCCCATCATCGGGCTGGCCGAGGGGCGCGATGCGGCCCTGGCGGCGTATGCGAAGACACGTGGGTAGTGCATCTGAGCCGCGTGCGTGGTTGGCTGCGCAAGCGCCGCTGCACACGCTTGCCACATTGATGCACACAACGTCGATACCGCGGATTTGATCAGTGCCTGGTTGGAGTCGCGGTGGTCGTCTTGGAATCCAACTTCTAGAAGATGCGTGAGCTGCACGCAGTCTGGAGTGCAGTCGCTCAACATCCGAAGTTTTCTGCGCTGTTTCTTTGCCCGATGGCTGCGCGCATGCGCGCTGCTGATCGCTTTTCGATACGTTTTGCCGAAAACGTTTTCCTGAATGGTGAGCCAGCCACGTGCCTCCAACGCGCGTTTTCATCATGTGCCAGTCGCGTGGCGCTGTTTATCCTCGCCTCCACGATTGAGTGCCGGACGATCCGGCGATAGGAGAACACCATGTCCTCAGCAGTCACCAAGAGTCTTGCCGTTGCGCTGGCCAGCGCCATCGCGTTGTCCGCCTGCGCGACCGGCGGCTCGTATGTGCAGCGCGACCAATACGGCGACCAGACGCAACAGCAGAACCGGACCGGCCGCAATGCGCTGATCGGTACCGCGATCGGGGTGGCTGCAGGTCTGCTGACTGGCGACAGCGCTACCGAGCGTCGTCAGCACGCCATGGTCGGCGCCGGTATTGGCGCACTCAGCGGTGCGGCCGTGGGCCAGTACCAGGACCGCCAGGAACGCGCGTTGCGCGAGCGCACGGCCAACACCGGTATCGACGTACAGCGCCAGGGCGACAACATCACCTTGAATCTGCCCGACGGCATCACGTTCGACTTCGGCAAGTCTGCATTGAAGCCGCAGTTCTACAGCGCACTCAACGGTGTTGCCTCCACGCTGCGCGAGTACAACCAGACGATGGTAGAAGTGGTGGGCCATACCGATAGTGTCGGCAGCGACGCGGTAAACCAGCGCCTGTCCGAAGAGCGCGCCGGCGCGGTCGCACAATATTTGACCGCACAGGGCGTGCAGCGCGAACGCATGGAGACCATGGGCGCCGGCAAGCGCTACCCGATTGCCGACAACAGCACCGACGCCGGCCGCGCGCAGAATCGTCGGGTCGAGATCCGTCTGATTCCGCTGCGCGCGGAAGGCGCTGCCAGCAATACCGGCATGCGTTGAGCACGAGGCAATGACTTGCGGCGGGTTGATTTGACTAGCCCGTGATGTATCGAAAAACAGGCCGCGAAAGCGGCCTGTTTTTTGCCTTGCGTTTCCATGATCAAAAGCGGCTGATCGGCGTTTGGGCTGCAAGGCCTTGCCGGCCCACCCTCGCGGAACACGCTGCAAGTACGTCCCTGGAAGCTCTGGCGCGGCATCCATGCCGCTCAAGGTCCCGCGATGGTGAGCTGGCAAGGACCTGTCGAGTTAGTCGGTGCGTAGAGGTATCAAAAAAGCAGCAGCTACCTCTCTGGTGCGGTGAGGCCACCACACATTCACTAACTAGGCTTCTGATCTAAAGAGTTCCGGGACCTTTGTTGCTCACCGGCTTGGCGCTACATCGCTTAGATGCAACACGCATTGGCATTCAACCATCGCTCGCAGACGTACCCTCGTCCGCCCGTTGGGGACCTTCTCCCGATGGGAGAAGGATTACTCCACTGAGGGACTGCTTGAATCGGTCTTACGCCGTGGCGTTTTCCAGAATGCGCTTGCCCTCGGCGCGCAGTTCCGCGTCTGCGCCCACTTCGACTTTCGCGTCGTTGTCGGCTTTTTGCGCGGCCAATCGTGCCGGGCATTGCGCCATCATGTAGTCCGCGTCGAAGTTCATCCGCGTTACCAGAAAGTCCACGAACGCACGCACTTTGGGCGACACCAAGCGCCCGCCGGCAAACACTGCGTTGAAGTCCACCTCCGGCCCGGTCCAACCAGCGAGCACGCGGCGCACCAGTCCCGATTGCACGAACGGTTTGGCCATCACATCACCGGTCAGCAGCAAGCCTTCGCCGCACAACACCGCGCCGTTGAGCGCGGCCGGGTCATTGGCCACCATCAGCGGATTGACCGGGAAATCGCGCACGTCGCTGCCGTCGCTGAGCGACCAGAAGAAGCGGTTGTTGTGCACGTTGCGGTTCTTGCGCAACGCCAGCGTGCGATGGAATTGCAGCTCGTCCGGATGCAGCGGCTCGCCATAGCGTTCGATGTAGGACGGGCTGGCGAACACCTGCGTGCGCAGGCTGCCGAGCTTGCGTGCGACCAGGTTCGAATCGGGCAGGGCACCGACGCGCAGCGCCAGATCGGCTTCGCCGCCGATCAGGTCCAGTTTTTCGTTGCCCAGATGCATGTCCAGCTGGATTTCCGGGTATTGCGCGTGGAATTCGCCCAGCAACGGTGCGATCCAGGTAATGCCCAGCGAATACGGCACGGTGAATCGCAGCCAGCCGCGTGGGCCGGACTGCAATTGCCCAACCGCGCTTTCGGCTTCTTCCAGTTCGCGCGCGATGCGCTGGCAATGCTCGTGATACACCGAGCCGGCTTCGGTCAGGCCGATGCGTCGCGTGGTTCGGTGCAGCAGGCGTGCACCCAGGCGCGTTTCCAGTTCCTGCACCTTGCGACTGACAGTGGTCTTGGGCAGGCCAAGCGCATTGGCGGCGGCAATAAAGCTGCCTTGTTCGACCACCTTGACGAAGATGAGGGTGTCGTTGAGATCGTGTGTCATGGGACTGCCTTCCGGGGGTCAGGAGGGATTAGACCGCTTACGGGACGATTATTCCCCTAAATCCGGACTAATCAAGTGCTGCTTTGAGGCCTAGCTTATGCAGCATCCCTTCAACGCAGGAGCACGGCCATGTGGTTGTGCGATGTCTTCGGCTTGTCCTCCAACTCTCGTAGCGCCATTGAAAGCGCCTTCGATCCGGTGGTTTCCCCGGCAAGAAGCCCGCGCGGCAGCGTTTCGCGTGGCTTTGCCGCTTCGCCGAAGCGGCAGGCCGGCGGCGCACCGATGCAGCGGACTGGACTGCAAGCGCGCTGGGTGCAGCGCGGAATTGTCCCGATGTCGGGAGTGAAAGTCCCATGACCGGGATGGTCCAATCCGAAACTGTCGTGCTCGGCGGTGCGGGTAACGTGGGTGCCGGGATCGTCACCGCGCTGCTCGACGCCGGCATGCCAGTGCTGGTGATTGGACGCGATGCTGCCAAGCTCGACGCGCTGCGCGCGCAGCATGGCAATGCGCCGTTACTGGAAACCCTGCAAGGCTCGGTGGCCGATGACGCCTCGGCGCAGGCGCTGGCCGCCGACTTGGCGCAGCGCCCGCGCCCGTTGGGTGCGGTGATCGCCAGCCTGGGTAGCCCGCTGAAGGCCGGGCGCCTGCTGGATCGGCCGGTGACAGCACTGCGTCGGCGCCTGGAGCGCGACGTGCTGCCGCATCTGGCCGCTGCACGGCATCTGTTGCCGCTGCTGGCCGAAGCCGACGGTGGCGGCCGTTATCTGTTGCTGGGCAGCCCGTGCGCGCTCCGCGCTTGGGCGGCGCACGGCGACGTCTCGGTGGCCGCCGCCGCTATCCGCATGCTGGCCCAGGTGCTGCATGAAGAAGCCAAACCGCTGGGCGTGCGCGTGCATCTGCTCTCGGTCGAACAACCGGTGTGTACGCCGGGCCGGGCCAAGGACGCATGCCCGGAATGGATTCGCGCAGTGGACGTCGGCCGCGCTGCCGTCTCGCTCATTACCGGGCCTGGCCAGCCCGGACAACCCATCGTGACCGTCAGCCGTCGTCTTTCTACTGCGCCGTCGGTGGATCGGCTGGCCGGTCTGCATTTGCCCATCCCCACTCGAGAGATCTCTCCATGACCCCGAACGCCACCCCGTTCCGTTTTCCCATGCGTACTGTTCTGACGGGCGCCGTGCTCGCGGTCGTGCTTGCTGCCTGCGGCGGTGGCGCTGCGCAGACCGGCGCGCCGCCACCGCCCAGCGTCAGCGTCGCTCCAGTGCTGATGAAGGAGATCAGCCAGTGGGACGAATTCAGCGGTCGCATCGAGCCGGTGCAAAGCGTCGAGTTGCGTCCACGCGTGTCCGGTTACATCGACCAGGTGAACTACACCGAAGGCGCCGAAGTAAAGAAGGGCGATGTACTGTTCACCATCGACGATCGCAGCTACCGCGCCGATTTCGCCCGTGCCAACGCAGCACTGGTGCGGGCTCGCACGCAGGCTACGCTGGCGCGCAGCGAAGCGGCACGTGCCCGTAAACTTTCCGACCAGCAGGCCATTTCCACCGAGACCTGGGAGCAGCGGCGCGCTGCGGCCGACCAGGCCGATGCCGATCTGCTGGCCGCACAGGCGGCGGTGGACACCGCCAAGCTCAATCTGGACTGGAGCCGCGTGCGCGCGCCCATCGACGGCCGCGCCGGGCGTGCGATGGTCACCGCCGGCAACCTGGTCACCGCCGGCGACAGCGCCAGCGTGCTGACCACGCTGGTGTCGTTGGACAAAGTGTTCGTCTACTTCGACGCCGACGAAGGCACCTTCTTGCGCTACTCGCAGATGGCCCGCAACGGCGAGCGTCCGGACGAACGCGGCGGCGAATTGCCGGTGCGCATCGGCCTGGTCGGCGAGCAAGGTTTTCCGCACGCCGGGCGCGTGGATTTCCTGGATAACCAGGTGACCCGCAGCACCGGCACCATCCGCGTGCGTGCGGTGCTCGACAACGCGCAGCGGCAGTTCACTCCGGGCCTGTATGCGCACGTGCAGTTGCTGGGCAGCGGCCAGTTCAAGGCCATGCTGGTCGACGAAAAAGCCGTGCTGACCGACCAGGACCGCAAGTACGTGTACGTGGTCGACAAGGATGGCAAGGCGCAGCGACGCGATGTAGAGCTCGGTCGCAGTGCCGACGGGCTGCGCATCGTGCGCAAGGGTCTGGCCGCCGGCGACCGTGTCGTGGTCGACGGTGTGCAGAAGATCTTCATGCCCGGCATGCCGGTCGATGCCAAGGCCGTGGCCATGGCGCCGGCGGCGGACAAACGTACCGCCTCGAACTGATCCATCGCTGCATCGCGCTTTCGACCCCCGGCCTGATGACCAGGCCGGCCCGGGGCCGCTGTGCCGCGCCGCCACCCGGCGGCAACCTCTTTCAGGACCACCCCAATGGACTTTTCCCGTTTTTTCATCGACCGGCCGATCTTTGCCGCGGTGCTGTCGATCATCATCTTCGCGGCCGGCCTGATCGCCATGCCGCTGTTGCCCATCAGCGAATACCCCGAAGTGGTACCGCCGAGCGTGCAGGTGCGCGCGGTGTATCCGGGCGCCAACCCCAAGGTCATTGCCGAGACCGTCGCCACGCCGCTTGAGGAGGCGATCAACGGCGTCGAAAACATGATGTACATGAAGTCGGTTGCCGGCTCCGATGGCGTGCTGATGGTCACCGTGACCTTCAAGCCGGGCACCGATCCGGACCAGGCGCAGGTGCAGGTGCAGAACCGCGTCAGCCAGGCGCAGGCGCGCCTGCCCGAAGACGTGCGCCGCCAGGGTGTGACCACGCAGAAGCAATCGCCGACGCTGACCATGGTGGTGCATCTGACCTCGCCCAAGGGCAAGTACGACTCGCTGTACCTGAGCAACTACGCCACCTTGAAGGTCAAGGACGAGTTGTCGCGCCTGCCGGGCGTGGGCCAGATCCGGGTGTTCGGTGCCGGCGATTACGCCATGCGCATCTGGCTGAATCCGGACAAGGTGGCTGCGCGCGGGCTCACCGCCAGCGACGTGGTTGCCGCCATTCGCGAGCAGAACGTGCAGGTCTCTGCCGGCCAGCTCGGTGCCGAACCGATGCCCAACAAGAGCGATTTCCTGCTGTCGATCAATGCGCAGGGCCGCCTCACCACCGAAGAAGAATTCGGCAACATCGTCATCCGCAGCGGCAATAGCGGCGAGATCGTGCGGTTGAGCGACGTGGCGCGTCTGGAACTGGGCGCCGGCAACTACACCTTGCGCTCGCAGCTGGACAACCAGAACGCGGTGGGCATGGGTGTGTTCCAGTCGCCCGGCGCCAATGCGATCGAATTGTCCGACGCCGTGCGCGCCAAGATGGCCGAGCTGGAAAAGCAGTTCCCGCAGGACATGGCCTGGTCGGCTGCCTATGACCCCACCGTGTTCGTGCGCGACTCGATCAGCGCCGTGGTGCACACGCTGCTGGAGGCGGTGCTGTTGGTGGTGCTGGTGGTGATCCTGTTCCTGCAGACCTGGCGTGCCTCGATCATTCCGTTGCTGGCGGTGCCGGTGTCGGTGGTCGGTACGTTCGCCGCGCTGTATCTGCTGGGGTTCTCGATCAACACCTTGAGCCTGTTCGGCCTGGTGCTGGCGATCGGCATCGTGGTCGACGATGCGATCGTGGTGGTGGAAAACGTCGAGCGCAACATCGAGGAAGGGCTCACCCCGCTGGCGGCCGCGCACCAGGCGATGCGCGAGGTGTCCGGGCCGATCATCGCCATCGCGCTGGTGCTGTGCGCGGTGTTCGTGCCGATGGCGTTCCTGTCGGGCGTGACCGGCCAGTTCTACAAGCAGTTTGCAGTGACCATCGCCATCTCCACGGTGATCTCGGCGATCAATTCGCTGACCTTGTCGCCGGCACTGGCGGCCATGCTGCTCAAGGCGCACGACGCGCCCAAGGATGGCCCGTCGCGGCTGATCGACCGTCTGTTCGGCTGGTTGTTCCGTCCGTTCAACCGCTTCTTCAACAGCAGCTCGCACAAGTACCAGGGTGCGGTGTCGCGGACGTTGAGCAAGCGCGGTGCGGTGTTCATGGTGTACCTGCTGCTGCTGGTGGGCGCCGGTTTCATGTTCAAAGTCGTACCGGGCGGTTTCATTCCGACCCAGGACAAGCTGTATCTGATTGCCGGTACCAAACTGCCGGAAGGCGCCTCGCTGGAGCGTACCAATGAGGTGATCCGCCAGATCAGCCAGATCGCGATGCAGACCGAAGGCGTGGATCACACGATCGCGTTCCCCGGGTTGAATCCGCTGCAGTTCACCAACACGCCCAACACCGGCACGGTGTTCATCACGCTCAAGCCGTTCAGTCAGCGCACCCGTAGCGCTGTGCAGATCAATGCCGAGCTCAACGCGCGTATCAGCCAGATCCAGCAGGGCTTTGCGTTCGCCTTCATGCCACCGCCGATTCTGGGCCTGGGGCAGGGCTCGGGCTACTCGCTGTATATCCAGGACCGTGCCGGTCTGGGCTATGGTCAGTTGCAGAGCGCGGTGAATGCGATGTCCGGTGCGATTTCGCAAACGCCGGGCATGCAGTTCCCGATCGGCACCTACCAGGCCAATGTGCCGCAGCTCGATGCCAAGGTCGATCGCGACAAGGCCAAGGCGCAAGGCGTGCCGTTGACCAATCTGTTCGACACGCTGCAGACCTACCTGGGTTCGTCGTACATCAACGACTTCAATCGCTTCGGTCGCACCTATCAGGTGATCGCCCAGGCCGATGGAGAGTTCCGCGATAGCGTCGAAGACATCGCCAACCTGCGTACCCGCAATGCCAACGGCGACATGGTGCCGATCGGCAGCATGGTCACGCTGGGGCAGACCTACGGCCCGGATCCGGTGATTCGTTACAACGGCTACCCGGCCGCCGATCTGATCGGTGAAGCGGACCCGCGCGTGCTCTCGTCCACCGAGGCGATGCACACGCTGGCCGGCATGGCACCCAAAGTGTTGCCCAATGGCATGAACATCGAATGGACCGACCTGAGCTATCAGCAGTCCACGCAGGGCAACTCGGCGCTGATCGTGTTTCCGATGGCGGTGTTGCTGGCGTTCCTGGTGCTGGCCGCGCTGTACGAAAGCTGGACCCTGCCGCTGGCGGTCATCCTGATCGTGCCGATGACCTTGCTGTCTGCGCTGTTCGGTGTGTGGCTCACCGGCGGCGACAACAATGTGTTCGTCCAGGTAGGCCTGGTGGTGCTGATGGGGCTGGCGTGCAAGAACGCGATCCTGATCGTTGAATTTGCCCGCGAGCTGGAGATGCACGGCAAGGGCATTGTCGAAGCTGCGCTGGAGGCCTGCCGCCTGCGTCTGCGCCCGATCGTGATGACGTCCATCGCCTTCATCGCCGGCACCGTGCCGCTGGTGTTCGGCCATGGCGCAGGCGCCGAGGTGCGCTCGGTCACCGGTATCACCGTGTTCGCCGGCATGCTAGGCGTGACCTTGTTCGGCCTGTTCCTGACCCCTGTGTTCTACGTGGCGCTGCGCAAGTGGGTGACCCGTCGCGGGCCTGCTGCTCCGGCTGCCGTTTCGCATGACGCCGTCAAGGCGTAAGCCAAACACTTCCCCCAATTGAAGAGGATTCACCACATGAGCAACACCAAGATCGCACTGGTCACCGGCGCCACCCGCGGCATCGGCCTGGAGACCGTTCGGCAACTGGCCCAGGCCGGCGTGCATACGCTGCTGGCCGGGCGCAAGCGCGACGATGCCGTCGCCGCCGCACTCAAGCTGCAGGCCGAAGGCCTGCCGGTGGAAGCCATCCAGCTCGACGTCAACGACGACATCAGCATCGCCGCCGCGGTCGGCACGGTGGAACAGCGTCACGGCCACCTGGACATCCTGATCAACAACGCCGGCATCATGATCGAGGACATGCAGCGCACGCCGTCGCAGCAGAGCCTGGAGGTGTGGAAGCGCACCTTCGATACCAACCTGTTCGCGGTCGTCAGCGTCACCAAGGCATTCCTGCCGCTGCTGCGTCGCTCGCTGGCCGCGCGCATCGTCAATGTCTCCAGCATGCTCGGCTCGCTGACCCTGCATACCCAGCCGGGCTCGCCGATCTACGACTTCAAGATTCCCGCCTACGACGCCTCCAAGAGCGCGGTCAACAGCTGGACGGTGCATTTGGCCCATGAGTTGCGCGACACCGCAATCAAGGTCAATACCGTGCATCCGGGCTACGTCAAAACCGACATGAACGGCGGCGGCGGCGAGATCGAGGTGGAGCAGGGCGCACACAGCAGCGTGCAGATGGCATTGATCGATGCGCATGGCCCCACCGGCAGCTTTACCCACCTGGGAGAAACCTTGCCATGGTAAGGACATTGCTTGGCGCGGCGCTGGCCGCACTGGTGCTCAGCGGTTGCGCAGTGGGGCCGGATTACCGGCCCGACCCGCCTGCCTCGGTCACGCTGCAGGGCGCGCAGGACGCGTCGTTCAGCGCCGAATCCCCGGTCGGCAACTGGTGGTCGCAGTTCGACGACCCGGTGCTGGAACAACTGGTGCGCGATGCGCTGTTCGCCAACCACGATCTGCGCATCGCAGTGTCGCGGGTGAAGCAGGCACGTGCGGTGTTCGTGGAGCGTCGTCTGGATCAGGCCCCGCACATCACCGCGCAGAGCAGCTTCGATCGACGCGAACAGCAGCAGGTGATTGCCGGCAATCAGCGCTTCCTGACCGAGCAGACCACGCTGGGCCTGGATGCGGCCTGGGAGCTGGATCTGTTCGGCCGTCAGCGCCGCGCCTCGGAAGCGGCTCGCGCCGATCTGGACGCCGAGCAGGCCAACCTGCAGGACGTGCAGGTCACGGTGGCGGCCGAAGTGGCGCGCAATTACTTCGAATTGCGTGGCACGCAGAAGCAGCTCGACGTTTCCAAGCGTACCCTGACCAATCTGCGCGACACCCAGAAGCTGACGCAGACGCGTTGGGACCTGGGGGCCGGCAGCGAACTGGATGTGCAGAGCAGCCTGGCGCGGTTGAAGGCCATCGAAGCGGATATTCCGTTACTGGAAACCGCCGAGGCGCAGTACCGGCATCGGCTTGCCGTATTGCTCGGTCAACAGCCGAATGCGCTGGACGCCACCCTGGTCGCGCGCAGCATGCCGGCGTTTGCGCGTCCGTTGCCGCTGGGCGATACGGCCGGATTGCTGCGCCAGCGCCCGGACGTGCGTAGCGCCGAACGCCGTCTGGCGGCGGCCACCGCGCAGGTTGGCGTGGCCATGGCCGATCTGTTCCCGCGCATCAGCGTCAGCGGCTTTGTCGGCTTTCTGTCCGGCGACGCGGCCAGGTTGACCCAGGGCAACGCAAAGGCCTGGTCGATCACCCCCTCGATCAGCTGGGCTGCGTTCGACTTCGGCACCGTGCGTGCACGTCTGCGTGCCAGCAAGGCGCAGGCCGATGGTGCATTGGCGCAGTACCAGCAAGCGGTCTTGCTGGCGCTGGAAGACACCGAAAACGCCTTGATCGGTTATGGGCGTCAGCAGGCGCGCCTGGCGATCGTGGTGGACCAGGCCAATGCCGCACGGCGTGCCGAGCAGCTGGCGCAGATCCGCTACCGCGAGGGTTCGGAGGACTTCCTGACCTTGCTGGATGCACAGCGCACCCAGCTGGCGGCAGACGATGCGTTGGCGCGGGCCGAAGCGGCGGTCAATGTCGGCGTTGTTGGTGTGTACAAGGCGCTGGGCGGTTGGAAGCAGGGTGAAGCGCCTGCCGCACCGGTGGCTGTGGTCGGTCGTTGAACGATGACGGGGCGGCTCTTGGGCCGCCCCGTCCGATAGAAGCTCATCATATTCGATGTTGCGATCTAACCAGTCAGCCAGTCGGCAGCGCTGCGCTCACTCGGCAACCCGCACGCTGTCGCGCCCGCTGTTCTTGGCCAGATACAGTGCCGCATCGGCCCGCGAAAACCAGTCCTGCCAATGGGTCTCGCCATCGTGGCGCGCGGCTCCCAGCGACACCGTGATACGCCCGCCCGGACCACGCAAGCCATTGCGAATCACCTTGCGCAAACGCTCGGTGGCCGCTTCCAGTTCCGCGAGCGAACCTGCGCGCAGTAGCACCACGAACTCTTCGCCGCCAAACCGGAACACTTGATGCGGCTCGCGTACTTCGTAGCGCAGGATGGTCGCCAGATCCGACAGCGCCGCGTCGCCTGCGGCATGCCCGTACAGATCGTTGACCTCCTTGAAATGATCCAGGTCCAGGATGATCAGGCTATTGAGTCGCTCCTGCGGTTGGCGCTGATCGATCTGATGGGTCAGCGCGCGTTCGAGCATGCGTCGGTTTGGCAAACCGGTCAGCGCATCCAGTGAGGCCAGCTCTTCCAGGTGCACGCGGTCGTCCTGCATGCGTAGCGAGAACGAATACCCCACCGCCAGCGTCACCAACGTTACTACCACCGTCGACACGCCCTGGCCGGGGCTCACGATCAAGCCGGGCAAGAATAGCAAGGCGGCCATCAGTGGCAGGCTGAGCAACACTGCACGCTGCGGCCCGCACAGAAAATAATTGGTGGCTAGCACCGGGAACAGCCAGGGCAGGGCGCCATCGCCGCCTGTCCAGCAGGCCACCAGACAGCCGGCGACGTTGATCGATGCCAACCAGACCCCGCCAGCGCCGGTGCGGTCGGCTGCCCGCATCTGCCAGCCACGCCAGATCGCCAGCACGCCTAGCGCTGCGGTAATGAGGCACGCAATCGCCTGGCCGGTCATGGCCAGATACACCGCATAGAGGCAAAGCAACAGCGCGGTGATTGGCCCAAGCATCTTGACGATGCCAAGGCGGAAATCCCGCCGCAGGTGGAGGATCACAGGGAAGGTTCTGTCGGAGTCGGCATCATTATCGGCGGGCTTGCGCGAAAGTTGAGCATGCAAGTGCCGATGTAATGGGTAGGAAAATGAAGCGTTGCGTGGCCAGGCATCGCACATCCTTGACGGCCTTGCCGCAACCGTATCGGCTTTGATATCGGAGCCTGTTATGCCTACCCGTGAAGAGCTCGAGACGCGTCTGGATGCATTGCAGGACGAGCTGCCGCAGTTGTCTTCCGATGAAGACGCAGATTTTGACTATCTGGATTTTCAGGCGCGCGCCGAATCGGTACTGCGCAGCGCTGAACCCGAAGATGCAGCCTACGTACGTGCCCGCGTCGACGGCATGCTGGCGGGTGCCGGCCTCATTCCTGCCGACCAGGATGGGCGCGCTTGCCGGTGACATCGCGACGCTCGACGCCTGCCGAGGCCCGTTTCGTGAGCACGATGAACGCCGCTTTTGGCGCGTTGTTTCCGGCCGCGTTCTCGACAGCGCGCGGCACTCAGCGAGCGGCTTGGCCCAGGCGATGGCTCTCGGATATTAGCGCCAGTGCATGGTGCTTGAGTCGCAGCGCACCCGGCCGCCTCTCGTGCCTGGCGGACCGTCCAATAACGCGCAACGGCATCTATCGAGGTTTGCTAGGGGCAGATGCCTTCAGGACTCGTGCTCCAACCCTGCATCGGTCGCCTCCGCAGCGCTGATCACCTGATTGCGCCCGGCTTGCTTGGCCCGGTACAGCGCCTCGTCGGCGCGCCGCAGCAGTTGCGCGGCGTTGCCCGCGTGTTCGGGGAAGCTGGCGGCGCCAAACGAGGCGGTGATCTTCGGCAGCGACACGCCATCGGCCATCACCTGCAAGGACTCGATCCCGGCGCGCAACTTCTCCGCCATCTTGCGTGCAGTAGTCAGGTCCACTTCGGGCAGGATGATCGTCAGTTCTTCGCCACCGTAGCGGCAGCAGATATCTTCGCCGCGGGTTTGCGTCAGCAACAGTTCGCCGATGGCCGCCAGCACCCGGTCACCGCCGCTGTGCCCATGCAGATCGTTGAACCGCTTGAAGTGGTCGACATCCAGCATCAGCACCGACAACGGCTGCACCCGACGCGTGCAGCGCGCCAGTTCGTGATTGAGCGCCTCTTCCAGATAGCGGCGGTTGTACAGGCCGGTGAGCGGGTCGCGTATCGATTGCTGACGCAATGTTTCGCGCAGGCGCAGGCTATGCAGCACCAGTGAGAGTTGCTCCGCCGCCGCTTCGGCGACGGTCAATGCACTGAGGCCGCCGGGCTGGTCGCTGCGCAGCGCCAGCATGCCCAGCTGCGTGCCTTGTGCCGACAACGGAATGCACACCGTGCTGGCATGCGTCGGAAGATTGGCGCCGGTATGGCGACATAGCATGCCCTGGCTCGCATCTTCCACCACGTGCGTGCGGTCGCGGCGCAGCGCCCAGCAGGTATCGGGCGCGATGCTGGCGCTGTCTTCGCCGGCCATCGTGCCCCAGGCCACCACCTGCTCAGCGCGATCGCGCGATGCCCGAAGCAGATACACCGCACCGGCGGCACCGGGAATCAGCGGCGCAATGGTGCGTGCGGTAATTTCCAGTGCTTCTTCGGCGTCGCGGCAGTTTTGCAGCAGCCCCGAGTAACGTGCCAAGGCTTCCAGTCCCGCAGAGGTGCGTTCCAGCGTTGCAAACGACTCGACCAGCTGCTCGCTGGTGTGGCTGGCCTCGTCCTCGGCACGCACGCGGCGTTGCAGCTCGCGCGCCAACAAGCGATAAGCCAACAGCATCACCAGCAGCCCGCTGACGATGCCGATCACGGTCATCCGCAGCACCCACTGCGCACTCAGTGCGTTGGCCTGCGTCCGTTTCACCAGCTCATGACGTTCCAGCTCGGTCATGGTTTGCACCTGGCGCCGCAACGTCGAGGAGGTCTGGAACACGCCACGCGCAATCGACCCGCGCGCGCCATCCAGGCCATGGGTGCGATAGCTGTGCAGCAGATCGTTGATCTGCACCAGCCGCGTGTCCACCAGCCGGTTGAGCACCAGGACATTGCGCCCCTGCACCGGATTGTCTTGCACCAGCGCCTCCAGCCGCACAATGCGGTCGGGCAGGCGTCCGATTGCATCGGCGTACACGCCCAAAAACGCCTCGTTGTCGGTCAACACGTAGCCACGCACCGACGACTCCGCCGACAGCAGGCCGGCCTGGATTTCGTCAATGCCCGCGAGCACTTCCTGCGTATGCGTCACCCAGCCCGCATCGGCCAGCGAGCGCTGCGTGGTGAAGTAGCCGCCGATGCCGATCAGCACAAAGATGGCTCCGCCTAGCAGCAAGGCCCACGCTGCATGACGTTTTGCTTGTTTGGTCAACACCGTGTTCCCCAACCCCGATGGTCTGGCTGAGGTCGATGCAAGCGGCGTGCCTCAACGGTCCAGTCAGCTGGCAGCCGGGGTCAGGCTCGCCGTGATGATGGTGCGGCGGTATGCTCACGATGCACCGTAGAGCCGAGCACAGTTTGGTCATTTTTCTCGGAAGTTATCAGCTGATCTGCCACGCCGCCCGAAGCCGTGGCACCGACGCGACCTGGAGCGCGGATTGGCGCATCGAACAGATCGGCATGGGCAGGAAAAGGGGCGAACTCGCCGGCGCCACCCTTGCGCGCACGTTTCCCGATGACCGTAGCGCCATGTCCGCCGCGCGCAGCGCCGGCATGGTGACCCTGGAAGTCATGCACGCCGAAGCGCAACGGCAACTCGACTACAGCTGAGTCGAATGCGGGTTTTTTGCCGGCAGCGCGCACTCAGCTCGCGGCCAGCCGCCACGCCAGCCGGGCAATCCCGCCAAGAGTCAGCCAGCGCGTCGCGCGTTGTGCATGCCCTGAATCGGGTAGGGCTTGCCCAACTATGCCCAACCCGTATCCAGCAGCGTCGCGCTGGCACGCGGTTTGCTTTTCATGCATCAGGAGCGCTGGGGAGCGCAGTGGGACCACAGGCAATGGATGAACCCAACAAGAGTGCCCTGGTGCTGCTGCAGCAGGAAGCCACCGAGCTGCTCGCACTGTTCGACCAACTTCGCGGTGACCTCCCGACGGCCAGCAGGCGTGATAGCGCAACCTGCGCGTCGATCGCCGCCACGGCCGAACCGACCACCTGCGTCACTAACTGACGCTGCCGGTGGTGGTGAGCACTGACACGCACGCGCGAGTTGTTCGCTGCCGCATCGCCCATGAAAAAGGCCGGGAACCTCTTGCGAGAATTCCCGGCCTTAGTCGGTCGTCTTAGGACCGTTGTGTGGTGGAGGTGGGCGGAATCGAACCGCCGTCCGGAAGCACTCCATCCCCGGCACTACATGCTTATCCCTCCGTTAGATCTCATCCCCAGGCAGCACGGCGGGCAAAGCGCACCTGGAAACCAGCCTGCTTGATTTAGCCGGTAGCTGACAGGCAGCCACCACCGGCGGTTCCGTGATAATGACCCTACATCTACGAGCACGGGCACAAGTAGTTTCGGGGGTTCGCCTTAGGCGGCTGTAGAACTACAACTAAAGCCAATTAAGCGGCGATAGCGAAGTCCGAACCGTAGTTGTCGTCGTTGGCAACTAAAAGTTTGCTGCTGGATTAACGAGGAAAGCTGCCCCCTCGGCATGCGCCAAGCGACTTCGCGACCCCCGTCGAAACCAGTGCACCCCCGGGGAAAGCATCAAACGCTGACGGGGTCAGTGTAGGGATCGGCGCGCCCTGTCACAAGTGGTGAGATGGACAGCGCTTACAGTGGCTTCAGTCCTGTACCGGACCGAACAGTCTGTAAACGAAGGAGCGAAGCGATGGCGACAGGCAAGCCCCCACGTCCACGTTCGACACGCGCAGCACCGCGTGCCGCCGCTGCAACTGCCAAGCAGCCGGCACGGCAGCAACCAGAGCGTGCGCCTAAGTCGGGCGCGCAAGCCGCCGCCGCAGCCCGTGTGCAGGGCAAGGCGCGCACCGTGATCTACATCCATGGCATCGGCAACAAGCCGCCTGCCGAGGTCTTGCGTTGCCAGTGGGACAAGGCGTTGTTCGGGCGTCCGATGGGCGAGCGCACCCGGCTGGCGTACTGGGTCAATCGCGAGCGGTATCCAGTGGCCGAGCCAGGCAATTGCGACGGGCGCGATGTGGGGCCGGCACTCAACCAAAGCGTGCAGCGCGCATTGACCACGCTCGGCCTGGTACCAGGCGGACAGGACCTGCACGTGCTCGCCGATGCGTTGGCACAGAGCGATCAGGAGCGGGCCGACCTGCATCGCTTGCTCGACGAACTGGAAGCTGCGAGCGCACCCGGCAGCGTGCAGGCAAAGGGCCCGATCGATGCGATCAACCGTGTGCTGCTGCGGCTGATTTCTGCGGCGCTGCTGCAGGACGTGCACGACCTGTTCTTCGTGCCCGAGCGCGCGGCATTGATGCGCGACAGCCTGACGCAGCGGCTGCGTGCAGGGGGCGGGCCGTTCGTGGTGGTCGCCCATAGCCAGGGCTCGATGATCGCCTACGACGTGCTGCGCCAGCTTGAGGCGGCCGACTGCGAGGTCACGCTGTTCCTGACCCTGGGGTCGCCGCTCGGGCTGCCGCAGGTACGCAGCATGTTCAAACGCTGGACCGGCACCCGCAAGTTGCCGTTCCCGGCGTGCGTGCAGCAGTGGATCAACGTGGCCGAGACGCGCGACCCGATCGCGCTGGACGCCGATCCCACCGACGACATCGCCAACGCGAAGGGGCGTTTCGAGAACATTGCCGGTGCGCGGATCAATCCCGACTGGCAGCACAACGCGCATTCGGGCTCAGGCTATCTGTCGATCCCGCAGGTCCGCGCAGCGGTGCGTCATGCGGTGGGAGTGGGCTTCGATCAGCCGGTGTCCAATGCGGTGTTGATCAAGGACCTCAGCGAGCAGCTCGAAGCACACGGTCCCGAGCACCGGCATGAAGTGCTGATCGAACTGGATCGGCGGCTTGCGGGCAACGATCCGGCCGGTGTGCGGGCAGCGCTGGTGCGCCATCTGCGCCAGGTCGCTGCGCGCAGCACCGGCCTGGAAGGCGATGCGCTGGATGAGGCGATCGAACTGGAAGATGGATTGCAGCGTTTCGTGTCGGCACGGTTGACCCGCTTCGAAATCGAATCATTGCAGAGTCGCTACCGCGCGCTGGGGTTTCGCAGGGTGTGGCGCGATGCCGGCAAGCGCGCGTTGATTCACATCTCCGGTAACGTGCTGCATGCCGATGCAGCGCGCAATGCCTATCGGGCGCGCGGTCAGCAGATCGGCTGGGCGGTGCTGGATACCGGCATCGCCGCCAGCCACCCGCATTTCTTTGTCAAAGGCCAGCGCGACAACGTGGTGGCGCAATGGGATTGCACCCGGCGCGGTGCGCCCAGGCAATTGACGCGCGCCGATGGCGATGCGTTTGCCCGGCTCGATCGGCACGGCCACGGCACGCATATCGCCGGGATCATCGCCGGCCACTGCCAGGCGACGCTGCCGGATGCGCAAGGCAAGCCGGGCGCGCCATTGGAATTTGCCGGCATGGCGCCGGACGCGCAGCTGTATGGCTTCAAGGTGCTGGACGACGCTGGCGATGGACGCGACTCGTGGATGATCAAGGCCGTGCAGCAGGTGGCTGCGATCAACGAGCGCGCAGGCGAGCTGGTCATCCATGGGGTGAACCTGAGCCTGGGCGGCTATTTCGATCCGGAAAGCTATGGCTGCGGCTTTACCCCGCTCTGCAACGAGCTGCGGCGGCTATGGCGGCAGGGCGTGCTGGTGGTGGTGGCTGCCGGCAACGAAGGGTTGGCCTGGTTGATGGGCAAGGACGGGGATGCCTATCCGGCCAACATGGATCTGTCGATCAGCGACCCGGGCAATCTGGAAGAGGCCATCGTGGTCGGCTCGGTGCACAAGAGCAGCCCGCACAATTACGGCGTGTCGTATTTTTCCTCGCGCGGTCCGACCGCCGACGGCCGCGGCAAGCCCGACGTGGTGGCGCCGGGCGAAAAGATCGTCTCGGCGTATTACGACTTCGACCCGAAAGATCCGGCCAGCCTGATGGTGGAAATGAGTGGCACCAGCATGGCTGCGCCACATGTCTCAGGCGTGCTGGCCGGCTTTTTGTCGGCACGCCGCGAGTTCATCGGCTTCCCGGACCGGGTCAAGCAATTGATGCTCGACACCTGCACCGATCTGGAACGCGACCGCTACGTGCAGGGCAGGGGAGTGCCGAATTTGATGCGCATGCTTGGAGCGACGTGATTCGGGAATCGGGAATCGGGAATCGGGAATCGTAAAAGCTTGGCTGGTCGGGCGGTGCTGCGTCCAGCTGACAACAACTCAGTTCAAGCAGCCCTGCCTTTGCGATTCTCCAATCCGATTCCCGATTCTCCGCCCTCACGCATCCCGATTATGCCGCCGCATCACGCGCTGCTTGTCGCGCTGCCAGTCGCGGTCCTTGGCGGCGTCGCGCTTGTCGTGGTTCTGTTTGCCCTTGGCGAGCGCAATTTCCAGTTTGACCTTGTTGCTGCTCCAGTACAGCGCGGTGGGCACCAGGGTGTAGCCCTCGCGCTCCACGCGGGTGAGCACCTTGTCGATCTCGGCCCGGTGCAGCAGCAGCTTGCGGTCGCGACGTTCCACCGGCACGGTGTGGGTGGAGGCCTGGATCAGCGGGGTGATTTGCGCGCCGATCAGGTAGATCTCGCCGGAGCGCACATATGCGTAGCCGTCGACGATGTTGGCGCGGCCGGCGCGGATCGCCTTGATCTCCCAGCCCTGCAGCGCCAGACCGGCTTCGTAGCGCTCTTCCAGGTGGTATTCGTGGCGCGCACGCTTGTTCAGCGCGATGGTTTTCGTGGCCTTCGCGCCGTTTGCTTTATCCTTGGATGGTTTCTTGCTCATGACGCCATTGTCGCCGATTCGGTGTCGTCAAACGATCTTCCGTCTTTCACAAGTTAGCGAATGCCTACCATCCGTCGCAGCGCCCTGGTCGAACACAGTGCCTCCCGCATGTTCGATCTGGTCAATGATGTCGCCGCCTATCCGCGCCGCTTCGGCTGGTGCGACGCTGCCCATGTGCTGGAGCAGGACGATGCGCATATCGTGGCGCGCCTGGATCTGGGGCTGGGTTCGTTCCGCACCTGGTTCACCACCGAAAACATGCTCGAGCGGCCCGAACGCATCGTGATGCATCTGCGCGATGGTCCGTTCAAGCGCCTGGAAGGCCTGTGGGAGTTTCAATCGCTGGGCGAGAACGCGTGCAAGGTCAGCCTGACCCTTGAGGTGGAAACCAGCTCGCGCTTGCTGGGGCCGGCATTGGCGCTGGGCTTCCAGGGCCTGGCCGACCGCATGGTCAACGACTTCGTGCGGGTTGCCGATCGCGGCGACGTGTGACCGTGCAGGTCGAAGTCGTCCTGGCCTGGTCGGATCGCTACAACGCGGTGATGCTGGATCTTCCAGACGGTGCCACCGCCGCCGAGGCGGCAGCTGCATCCGGCCTCTGTCGGGAGCACCCGCCCGCAGCGTTGGCCATCCATGGGGTCGTGGCGCGTCCCAATCAGGTGCTGCGCGCCGGCGACCGCGTCGAGCTGCTCAGGCCGCTGCTGCTGGATCCGAAAGAAGCGCGTCGTCGTCGGGCTGCACCTGGGAAGAAGGCACGCCCCGGCAGATAATGGCGCGGCGTGGTTGCACTGGTCGGGCGCAGCGTTGGCGAGCGAACTCATCGGGTGGGGCGCCGTTGTGGCTGCTGCGTCGTGTTATTCGACGTCGCGCTGCGCTGGCTGCTGCAGATGCAGCGATACCAACCTGAGAACGCCCGACGTGATTTCGAGGAAATCTTGCTTCGCGCTGACTCGAGCGGCTACGGCGCATGGCGGTGGCCGTAAAAGCAACGCCAGGGACGTCTGCGCGACCAGCCACTCATTCGCTCTGCCGAGGCAGGGGGGATGTGTGGCAATCGGCAAACCGAAGGAGAGCGCTCCAGCGAAGACGGTCAAGCAAAAAGCCGGCACAACGGCCGGCTTTCGAATGCTTTCGCAATCAGACGATCATCTGATCACTGGCTGACCGCATCAGCGACCGCGCTGCTTTTTCTTGTCGCGCGCCAGGTTGCGGCCGAACTGCTTGGGGGCCGACTTCGCCAATTGCTCGTCCTGCGACGGGAAGTAGTCGCCTTCCCAGCGTGCCACCTGATCGTTCTCGAAGAACACGGTGAAATTCTTGACTTCGGTGCGCGCCAAACGGTCCACACGTTGGGTGGACGTGTAGTCCCAACGCTGCGCATGGAACGGGTCTGGAATCGACGGAGTACCCAGCAACGCGCTGACTTGCTGCTTGCTCTGGCCTACCTGCAGTTGCTCCACGGCATTCTGTTTGATCAGATTGCCCTGGTAGATCGGCTGCTTGTAGATGATGCCGCAGCCAGCGGTGGAAAGAGCAACGGCGGCGACCAGCAGGAGATTGCGCATCGGGGAATAAGTGCTGAGGAAATCACGCCGATGATACACTCCCGCCGGTCGCCGCGACCCGTTTGATGGCAGCTGGCGCTAAATCGCCAATGAACGGAGAACATATGGAAACCCACGACCTGCGCAAAGTCGGGCTCAAGGTGACCCATCCGCGGATGCGGATCCTGGAATTGCTGGAACAGAAAAGCAACCAGCACCACCTCAGCGCAGAAGACATCTATCGGCAGCTGCTCGACCACGGCGACGAAATCGGTCTGGCAACGGTCTACCGCGTGCTGACCCAGTTCGAGGCCGCCGGTCTGGTGCTCAAGCACAATTTTGAAGGTGGTCAGGCCGTATACGAGCTGGACCGCGGCGGCCACCACGACCACATGGTCGATGTGGATACCGGCCACGTCATCGAATTCGAAAGCGAAGAGATCGAGGCGCTGCAGCGTCAGATCGCCGCCAAGCACGGCTATGAACTGGAAGAGCATTCGCTGGTGCTGTACGTGCGCAAGAAGCGTCCGCGCTGAGTTGGGTGTCTGCAGAGATGTGACGACAGGGCGGCTTCGGCCGCCTTGTGCGTTCTGGGGCGTGTTGGTGGGTTTGCTGCAGGCCCATGCCCCCATCCGCCCTTCGGCATCTTCCCCCGCAGGCGGGGGAGGGGCTTCGTCAGCGGGGGAGGGAACGGGCCTCTGAAGTTGCGAGTTGCTCGCTGCGATCAGGCGCTCTGCAGCAACTTACGGGCCGCCGCGCGCGCTTCCTTGCTCACTTCCACGCCACCCAGCATGCGTGCCAGCTCTTCCTGGCGCGCCTGCGGGCCGAGCAGTTCGACCGCGCTTTGGGTCATGCCGTCCACCGGCGCCTTGCTGACCCGGTAGTGCGCATGGCCCTTGGCCGCGACCTGCGGCAAGTGGGTCACGCACAGCACCTGGCGTTCTTCGCCCAGGGCCCGCAGCTTCTGGCCGACGATATCGGCCACCGCGCCGCCGATGCCCGAATCCACTTCGTCGAACACCATGGTCGGCACGCTGTCCAGCCCAAGTGCGGCCACTTCGATCGCCAGCGAAATCCGCGACAGCTCGCCGCCGGAGGCCACCTTGCGCAAGGCGCGTGGCGGCTGGCCGGCATTGGCGGCGACCAGGAATTCCACCCGCTCGGCGCCGTTGGGGTCCGGCCGTGCACTGTCGTGCGGCTGCAGCTGGATCAGGAATTGGCCGCCGCCCATGCCCAGCTCGCCGATCAGCGTGGTGGTTGCGGCAGACAACGCCTCGGCGGCGGCGCTGCGACTGTCGCTGAGCACGCCGGCCGCGGCGCGCCAGACGCCGGTGGCGGATTCGATGTGCTTGTCCAGCTGCTGCAGGCGCTCGTCGGCGCCACGCAGGCTCTCGACCTCGGCGCTCAGATGGTCGCGGTGGGCGGCCAGCTCGTCCGGGGCGACACGGTGCTTGCGCGCCAGGTCGTGCAGGCGGCCGAGACGGCGCTCCATCGCTTCGAACTGGGCCGGGTCGGCATCCAGGTCGTCGCGCACGCGGTCCAGCAGCGCCAGCGCCTCTTCGATCTGGATCACGGCGCTGTCCAGCAGGGCGTCCACCTCTCCCAAGCGCGGTTCGTGCTCGGCGACACGCGCCAGATCGTGGCGGCTGTCCTGCAACAAGCCCAGTGCCGACGCGCCGTCATCGCCGTTGAGTTGCTGGGCCACGCTGTCACAGGCGCTGATCAGTGCGGTGGCATGCGCCTGCCGGCGGTGATTGACGTCCAGGGCGGCGATCGCCGCCGGGTCCAGGTCTTCGCGTTCCAGCTCGCCGAGCTGGTGTTCCAGAAAGCCGATGCGGTCGGACACATCGCCCTGCGCCGACAGCGCATCGCGCTCGTCCAGCAGCGCCTGCCAGCGCTGGCTGGTCTGGCGCACCTGCTCGCGTTGGGCACTGTTACGGGCGTAGGCGTCGAGCAGGGCAAGCTGGCTGTTGCGGGCCATCAGTGCCTGGTGCTCATGCTGGCCGTGGATTTCCACCAGTTTCGAGGCCAGTTCGGCCAACTGCGAGGAGGTCACCGGGCGGCCGTTGATCCAGGCACGCGAGCCGCCGTCGGCGCGGATGATGCGCCTCAGCTGGCATTGGGCCTCGTCATCGAGCTCGTTGTCGGCTAGCCAGTTCAGGCCCGGGTGCTCGGCCGGCAACTGGAATTCTGCCGACAGCTCTGCGCGGTCGGCGCCATGGCGCACCACGCCACTGTCGGCGCGCAGGCCGGACAGAAAGCCCAGCGCGTCCACCATCAGCGACTTGCCGGCGCCGGTTTCGCCCGATACCACGGTCATGCCCGGCCCGAATTCGAGCTCGGTGGCGCGGACAACGGCGAAATCCTTGATCGAGAGATGTCTGAGCATGGGGGTCGAGTGTGAATGCGTTGGGGAAGCTTAGGGGAGGAAGGTGGGGGCAGGGAGTCGGACGCTTGCCATCCCCGGGGCCAGACATTATCTATGCCCAGTCTCACCGGATGATCCCATGCGCGCGTCCCAGTCCCCAATGCTCGACCCCCGCGCACGCCAGTTGCTGCGCACCTTGATCGCGCGCTACATCCGCGATGGCGAACCGGTGGGCTCGAAAACCCTGGCCCAGCATGCCGGGCTGGATGTGAGCCCAGCGACCATCCGCAATATTCTGGCCGATCTGGAGGACGTGGGCCTGCTCAGCTCCCCGCATACCTCGGCCGGGCGTGTGCCCACCGCACACGGCTACCGGGTGTTCGTAGACAGCCTGGTGCAGATGCAGCCGCCCGGCGAGGAGGAAGTGCGCCGCCTGCGCGCGGAGCTGGCCAGCGGCAACGGCACCCAGTCGCTGCTGGGTAGCGCCTCGCAGATGCTGTCGGCGATGAGTCACTTCGTGGGGGTGGTCAGCGCGCCGCGCCGCGAGCAGTTTGCGTTCCGGCATATCGATTTCGTGGCGCTGGACGCACGCCGCGTGCTGGCGATCCTGGTGTTTGCCGACAACGAAGTGCAGAACCGGGTGATCGAGCCGCGCCGCGCCTACGAGCCGGCCGAGCTGGAACGGGTGGCCAATTACCTCAATGCTCAGTTCGCCGGGCGCGCGCTGTCCGATATCCGCGCCAGCCTCTTGCGCGAACTGCGCATGGCCAAGAACGAGATGGAGCAGCTGCTGGCCCATAGCGTGGACCTGGCCAGCGAGGCACTGGTGCCGGCCGATGCCGAGGACATGGTGATGGCCGGGCAGGCCCGGCTGATGGGCGTGCAGGACCTGTCGGACCTGGACCGGCTGCGCGAGCTGTTCGAAGCTTTCGCCAGCAAGCGCGAGATCCTGCAACTGCTCGAACGCACCATCCAGGCGCCGGGCGTGCGCATCTTCATCGGCGAAGAGACCGGCATGGTGTCGCTGGAAGACGTCTCGCTGGTCACCGCGCCGTACGCTGCCAACGGCCAGGTGCTGGGCGTGCTGGGGGTGATCGGGCCCAAACGCATGGCTTACGACCGGCTGATTCCGCTGGTGCAGACTGCCGCCCAGGTACTGGGCGCGGCGATGGAGCCGCCCGGGGTGCGATAACCGGCATCGATCGGCACGATGGTTTTTGCTTGAAACGCGCGCGGGCGCCCACATACGGGGTGACGTTGGGGCGGGCGTTCCGCTTGCCCGGGAACTGCATATGAACCAAGACCACCCCGAATTCGATTCCGAAGACCTGTCCCAGAACCCACCCGAGACCGATCCGCTCAAGGCCGAGATCGAGTCGCTGCGCAGCGAGATCGCCCTGGTCAAGGCCGACGCCCTGCGTGAGCGCGCCGATCTGGAAAACCAGCGCAAGCGCATCGCGCGCGATGTCGAGAACGCGCGCAAGTTCGCCAACGAGAAGCTGCTGGGCGAGCTGCTGCCGGTGTTCGACAGCCTGGACGCCGGCCTGACCGCAGCCGGTACCGAGCCCAGCCCGCTGCGTGATGGCCTGGACATGACCTACAAGCAACTGCTCAAGGTCGCGGCCGACAACGGCCTGACCCTGCTCGACCCGGTCGGCCAGCCGTTCAACCCGGATCAGCACCAGGCGATCAGCCAGGGCGAGGCCGACGGCATTGCGCCGGGCCATGTCGTACAGGTGTTCCAGAAGGGCTACCTGCTCAACGACCGTCTGCTGCGCCCGGCCCTGGTGGTCGTGGCCAAGCACGACTGATCGGCAGCGCCCGGCTGAACTGCCGGGCGCGCCGTTGGAACACAGATGCGCACAGATGGCTTGAACACCTGCGCGCCACCCCCACATCTCAGCCAGACCCGGCGTCGCCGGACACAGCTACAGAATCATCAGGAGCGTATCCATGGGCAAGATCATTGGTATTGACCTCGGCACCACGAACTCGTGCGTGTCGATCATGGACGGCGGCAAGGCCCGCGTCATCGAAAATTCCGAGGGCGATCGCACCACGCCTTCGATCGTCGCCTACACCAAGGACGGCGAAGTGCTGGTTGGTGCCTCGGCCAAGCGCCAGGCGGTAACCAACCCGAAGAACACCTTCTACGCGGTGAAGCGTCTGATCGGCCGCAAGTTCACCGACGCCGAGGTGCAGAAAGACATCTCGCACGTGCCGTACGGCATCCTCGCGCACGACAATGGCGACGCCTGGGTGCAGACCAGCGATGCCAAGCGCATGGCGCCGCAGGAAATCTCCGCGCGCGTGCTGGAAAAGATGAAGAAGACCGCTGAAGACTTCCTCGGCGAGAAGGTCACCGAAGCGGTGATCACCGTGCCGGCATACTTCAACGACAGCCAGCGTCAGGCCACCAAGGACGCTGGTCGCATCGCCGGTCTGGACGTCAAGCGCATCATCAACGAGCCGACTGCCGCAGCCCTGGCCTATGGCCTGGACAAGAATGGCGGCGACCGCAAGATCGCCGTGTACGACCTGGGCGGCGGCACCTTCGACGTATCGATCATCGAAATTGCCGAAGTCGATGGCGAAAAGCAGTTCGAAGTGCTGGCCACCAACGGCGACACCTTCCTGGGCGGCGAAGACTTCGACAACCGCGTCATCGAATACCTGGTGGACGAGTTCAACAAAGATCAGGGCATCGATCTGCGCAAGGACCCGTTGGCGCTGCAACGCCTGAAAGATGCCGCAGAGCGCGCCAAGATCGAGCTGTCGACCAGCCAGCAGACCGAAGTGAACCTGCCGTACGTCACGGCCGATGCGTCGGGCCCGAAGCACCTCAACATCAAGCTGACCCGTGCCAAGCTCGAAGCGCTGGTGGAAGACTTGGTCAAGAAGTCGATCGAGCCGTGCCGCACCGCGTTGAACGACGCCGGCCTGCGCGCCAGCGACATCAATGAAGTGATCCTGGTCGGCGGTCAGACCCGCATGCCGAAGGTGCAGCAGGCGGTTGCCGATTTCTTCGGCAAGGAACCGCGCAAGGACGTCAACCCGGACGAAGCGGTGGCCGTGGGCGCCGCGATCCAGGGCGGCGTGCTGGCCGGCGACGTCAAGGATGTGCTGCTGCTGGACGTGACCCCGCTGTCGCTGGGGATCGAAACCATGGGCGGCGTGTTCACCAAGATCATCGAAAAGAACACCACCATCCCGACCAAGGCCTCGCAGACCTTCTCCACCGCCGAGGACAACCAGTCGGCCGTGACCGTGCACGTGTTGCAGGGTGAGCGCGAGCAGGCCCGCTTCAACAAGTCGTTGGCCAAGTTCGATCTGTCCGGCATCGAGCCGGCGCCGCGCGGCATGCCGCAGGTGGAGGTGTCGTTCGACATCGACGCCAACGGCATCCTGCATGTGTCGGCCAAGGACAAGAAGACCAACAAGGAACAGAAGGTCGAGATCAAGGCCGGGTCGGGCTTGTCGGACGAAGAGATCCAGCGCATGGTCGCCGACGCGGAAGCCAACCGCGAGGAAGACAAGAAGTTCCAGGAACTGGTGCAGACCCGCAACCAGGCCGATGGCCTCATCCACGCCACCCGCACCGCGATCACCGAGCATGGCAGCAAGGTCGGTGGCGATGTGATCGGCAAGGTGGAAGCGGCGCTGGCCGACCTGGAAACCGCCATGAAGGGCGACGACAAGGCGCAGATCGAAGCGCGCAGCAAGACCCTGGAAGAAGCCGGCCAGTCGCTGTATGCAGCGGCCGCCGCGGCAGAGCAGGGCGGCAACGCCGATGCGGCCAGCGGTAATGCACAGGCCTCCAAGGCCGCCGATGACGTGGTGGACGCCGAGTTCACCGAGGTCAAGGACGACAAGAAGTAAGTCGTGATTTGGGAGTCGGGAGCGAGGATCGGCAAGCGCTAAAGCGCGCGCCCCTTCCTCCCGATATCCTCTACGCGTCGCGTCGCCAGGGCGGACCAGCAGCACGCTGTCCGCCTTTGCGTTTCAACCGAATCACGAATCACGAATCCCCAATACCGGCTTATGAGCAAACGCGATTACTACGAAGTGCTGGGCGTTGCCCGCGGCGCCAGCGACGACGAGCTGAAGAAGGCGTATCGACGTTGCGCCATGAAGCACCATCCTGACCGCAATCCGGGCGACGCTGCGTCGGAGGCGATGTTCAAGGAGTGCAAGGAAGCCTATGAAGTGTTGTCGGACGGCAACAAGCGCCGTGCCTACGATGCGCATGGCCATGCGGCATTCGAGCACGGCATGGGCGGTGGCGGTGGCGGGCCGGGTGGCCCGGATATGGGAGATATCTTTGGCGATATCTTCGGCAATATTTTTGGCGGTGGCGCCGCCGGTCCGCGCGCTGCGCGACGTGGCGCCGACGTCGGTTACGTGCTGGAACTGGATCTGGAAGAAGCCGTCGCGGGTATCGAGCGACGCATCGAGATTCCGACACTGATCGAATGCGAGCCCTGCCACGGCAGCGGCTCGGAAGACGGCAAGGTCGAGACCTGCGCTACCTGCCATGGGCGTGGACAGGTGCGCATCCAGCGCGGCATCTTTGCCATGCAGCAAAGCTGCCCGCACTGCGACGGGCGCGGTACGCTGATCCAGAATCCGTGCAAGACCTGCCATGGTGCCGGTCGCGTGGAAGAGGACAAGGTGCTGTCGATCAAGGTGCCGGCCGGCGTGGACACCGGCGATCGCATTCGTCTGGCAGGCGAAGGCGAAGCTGGCCCTGCCGGCACACCTCCGGGCGATCTGTATGTGGAAGTGCGTGTGCGCGAGCATGCGATCTTCCAGCGCGACGGCGACGACCTGCATTGCGAAGTGCCGATCCGCATTTCGCAGGCGGCGCTCGGCGATACCGTGCGCGTTGCGACCCTGGGCGGCGAAGCGGAAATCCGTATTCCAGCCGAGACGCAGACCGGCAAGTTGTTCCGCCTGCGCGGCAAGGGCGTGCGTTCGGTGCGCAGCCGCAGCGAAGGCGATCTGTATTGCCGTGTCGTGGTCGAAACGCCGGTCAACCTGACGGCCGATCAGCGCGAGTTGCTGCAGCAGTTCGAGGCAACGTTCACCGGTGAGGATGCGCGTAAGCATTCGCCCAAGTCGGCCACCTTCATCGATGGCGTCAAGGGTTTCTGGGATCGCATGACGTCGTAAGCGACGTCAAGGGCAGTAAGGAACGCTGCCGAACAAGCCGTGCCTGCTCCTGTCGGGAGCGGGCGTGGAAGTTGGCGAGAATGAGCGAGGCAGTTGCGTTCTTAGTTGGAGGTCGCTAGAACTGCGACCTCAGGCTCCCGTAGCGGGACGAATCAGGCGATCGACATCCATCGCCACGCTCCAGCCTATGCCGGCGTTACTCAGCGCTAGCGCGCCTTGTCAGGTCCCAACGTCTACCAAACACGTAGATGATGCAGCGCTTGAGAGTTCGGCGCTGATATTCGCTTGATCGGTCGCCTCGAATGTCAGCTCCCATCTAGCAAGCATTTAATCAAAGCGCGGCGCATTGACCATCGCGCGGCGCCAAACACTCCACGCGCTCACGCATTGCGGCAGATAATGGGGGTCTTCTTTCACGACGGCGCCTCCCATGAGCGATGCAACCGACAGCCATCTCGTCCACGGTCGCCGCCAGCGCCCGGATGGTCCTTCGCCGATCGATGTGATCTCGGTGCAGTCGCAGTTGGTCTACGGCCATGCTGGCAATAGCGCTGCCGTGCCGCCGTTGCGCGCGCTTGGATTGCGTGTGGCCGAAGTGCCGACGACCTTGCTCAGTAACGCGCCGTTCTACGCTACCTTGCGCGGCCGTATCTTGCCCGCCGATTGGCTGGCCGATCTGCTGCTTGGTGCCACCGAGCGCGGTCTGCCGCAGCGGGCGCGCATGCTGGTCTCCGGCTATTTCGGCAGCCTGGCCAACGGCGAAGCATTCGCCGATTGGATTGAGCAGACCCTGCCGCAGGCGCCGCAACTGCGCTACTGCCTGGATCCGGTGATCGGCGATACGCACACCGGCCCCTATGTCGAGCCGGGGCTGGAGCGCGTATTCGCCGAACGGCTGCTTCCGCATGCCTGGCTGGTCACGCCCAATGCGTTCGAGCTGGGACGCTTGACCGGTATGCCCAGCCTGGAACAGGACGACGCCATCGCTGCGGCGCGCGTGCTGCTCGCCCGCGGCCCGCAATGGGTGCTTGCGCACAGCGTTGCTGGAGCGACAGGCGAACTGGTGACATTGGCGATCAGCAACGACGCGGTCTATCGCTGGGCCAGCCCGCATCTGCCGGTCGACGTGGCCGGTACTGGCGATGTGCTGATGGCGCTGCTGATCGGCTTTTTGCTGCGCGATATGCCGTTCGAGCAGGCGGTAGGACACGCGCTCACCGGGGTGCACAGCGCGCTGGAGGCCACGCTGGCTGCAGGCTACGAAGAGTTCGACGTGCTGGCCGCCGCGCCGGCCGCACTCGCGGCGCTGCCGCGCTTTGCCGTCGAGCGCCTGGCATGAGTGCGCAGCCGGTCGTCGGCATCGTCGGCATTGCCGGCGCCTACGGACGCTGGCTGGAGCAGTTCCTGCGCACGCGCATGGGCTTGCAGGTGATCGGCTTCGATCCTGCAGGGAGCGGCGACATCGATGAAGCGACCCTGGCCCAGCGCGCGGATGTCCTGATTTTCTCCGCGCCAATCCGCCATACCGCTGCGTTGATCCAACGCTATGTGGGCCTTGCCGGCGCACGCGCCGCATCGCAGCTATGGATGGACATCACCTCGATCAAACAGGCACCGGTCGCTGCGATGCTTGCATCGCAGGCAGACGTCGTCGGCCTGCATCCGATGACCGCGCCGCCCAAGTCGCCCACCTTGAAGGGGAGGGTGATGGTGGTCTGCGAAGCGCGCCTGCAGCACTGGTCGGCGTGGGTGCAGACCTTGTACGCGGCACTCCAGGCAGAGTGCGTTTACGCCACGCCCGAGCACCACGACCGCGTGATGGCCTTGGTGCAGGCGATGGTGCACGCCACGCATCTGGCCCAGGCCGGCACCCTGCGCGACTACGCACCGCTGTTGGGCCAATTGCAGGCGTTGATGCCGTATCGCTCCGCATCGTTCGAGCTGGACACGGCGGTGATCGCGCGAATCCTCTCGCTCAATCCATCGATCTACGAAGATATCCAGTTCGGTAACCCGTACGTCGGCGAAATGCTCGACCGCCTGCTGTGGCAGCTGCAGCAGTTGCGCGCGCTGGTGGCGCAAGGTGACGATGCGGCGCGCGCGCAGTTCCGCAACCAGTTCCTGCACGCGAACGCGCAAGCACTGCAACACACCGCGCTGGCTGCAGGCAACTACACCTATGAACGCGTGGGCTACCTGCTGGCCGACCTCACCGAGTCACTGACCTTGAGTGTGTACTTGCCTGAGGACCAGCCCGGCTCGCTGCGCGCGCTGTTGCACATGTTCGAGCGGCACGGCGTGAATCTGTCATCGATCCATTCCTCGCGCACGCCGGGAGGTGAGCTGCATTTTCGTATCGGTTTCGAACCCATGAGTGACCGCGCCGCATTGGCGGACGCCGCAAGTGAGATCGACCTGAGTGGAATTGGCCGCGTGCTGGAACGGTCGGATCGTGTGACAGGCTGAAGTGACTGTTGGCTTGTATGGGTGCCGGGGAGCCTTGGCTGGCATGCAGATGTGCTGCTCAGCAATGACGCAGCGTGGCATTTCTTACCCGCGGCGGTGTGCGCAGTGCGCGCTAATTTTCGATTGAGAGGGAAACCCGATTTCATCCACACGGGGTGTGGATGAAAGTTGCACAAGCATGTGGATAACGCACTGCAGCCCTTGCTGGGCAAGGGCTGGCGTCTGGTTGGTCAAAAAATGACCAAGGAGCGCTTAGGGTGTGGAAAGCTGCAGTTCGCCGCCTTCGGTGATGAAGCGCTGGCCTTGTCGTTGCAAATGACGGCCGTCGGGAAGCTCGTAGCGCGGGGCGGGATGCATGCCCGTGCCAGTTTGTTGCTCGTCGCGAAATTCGATGATGACGTACGGTTCGCCATCTGCGCCGATGGCGGGAAATTGCCGAAAAGACATATGCACCTCCGAAGGATTCCAAGGTTGCCGTGCGGACCATCGATACGCACGGCCAGCAGGCGGCTGGCATGCCGAGCATGCGCACGCGGATGTTATTCGGATGTCGTGATGGGAGGAGGCATTCGGCCGCAGGTCGAGTTCGCCAAGCGTGTCGACGAGGGGCTTCTCTGGTTGGTCTCAGCGCGTCGATTCGCGGGGTCGCCAGGCTCAACGCCGGGCAAGCGAAAAGGCATCTCAGTCTGCAACGCAGGCGCTGGGCGGCATTACGCGAGTTGCCACAAGTGTGCGGGATCGTCATGCCGTAAGACCTCGCGGGCACTGAAGGCGAGCGCGTTGGCTGTAAGCGGTGCAGAGCCCTTGGAGACGCAGCGCGTCAACGACTCAACTGCAACGCATCCCGATCCGCAGTAGCTGCTGCCAGCTCCGCACGCGCCGACGCAATCCGCGCCTGCGCATCAATCAAGCGCACGCGTGCGTCGTTGGCGGTTTCTTCGCGTTGGTTAACCAGGAAGAAGTCGCCCGAGCCCAGCTCGAAGCGTCTCCGTTCGGCGGCCGCCAGGCGGTCGGCGAGGCCGCGTTCTTCGTCGGCCATCTTGGCCAGTCGTTCGGCTGCGTTGAGCGAGATGACGATGGACTCTACTTCCACTGAAATCTGGTCGCGCAGGAAGCGACTGCGCTGATCCAGCGCTTCGATCTCCGCGCGCGCTTCGGCAACGCGGCCTTTGGCGGAGCGATTCTCCAGCGGCACGCTGAAACGAAAGCCAATGATCGCATCGGTTGGAGAGCGATTCGGCCCGCCCACACCGGGGTCGCCCAAGTCCTTGCTGACTTCGAAACTCACATCCAACCGCGGCTTCAGATCGTTCTGCGCCAGCATCAGCCGGGCAGTGGCCTGGTCGATGCGAGTCAGCACGGCGCGGTAATCGGGCCGCTCCACCGGCGCGGTGATCTTGCTGGCACCGGCCAGGCCTTCGAGCGCGGAGGTATCGGCGGGCAGGCGCTCGCTGGAGACGATCAGCGGCATGCCGGCGTCGTCGCGCAGATACAGCGACAAAGCGTTGGCCGCGTTGGCGAAGTCCTGCTCCGATCGCACTACCAGCGCGCGCCGGCGCACCAGGTTCTGGTCGTTTTCGGTCAGCAGGATGGTCGGGCGCGCACCTAGCGTCACCTGCCGCGAAATCGCCGTGCGGCGGCGCTCTGCCAACGCCAGCAGGTCGTTGTACGCACGCAGTTTCAGGCCGGCTGCCACCCAGCTCTGGTAGGCATCCACGGCGCGCCGCTGCACGCCGATGGCCACCATCTCCGCTTCGTACTGCGCCACATTGATGTCGGCGCTGGCAACGCTGCGACGGGTACGGCGCTCGTCCACCACGCGGTCGCGCAGCAGCGCGTACAGCGCGCCGACCTTCACTTCGCCGCCGCGGTCGGTGTACGACTTGTCTTCGTAGACCGGAAACGCGCCACGCGAGGACCGGTAGCCGCCGTAGTAGTAGCCGCCGTTTTCCTCGAACGGACGCTTGACGCCGGTTTCGATGGTGCTGCCGTCGTAGTAACCAGCCTCGCGCGAGCGGCCTTCGAGATCGAACACGGTGTCGAACGCACCGTCGGCCGATATCCCTTTGCCTTCGGCCTGGCGGACTTTTGCCAGCGATTCGACGATCTGCGGCGCAGAGCGGGCTGAAGAGTGCAGCACTTCATCCAGCGTAAGCGGCGCGGCCTGTGCGAAGGCCGCACTGGGGCAAAGTGCGATCAGCAGGACAAACAGATGCCGCATCATTTCTTGCCCGTCGTGTCGTCTTCGGATTTGTCGGCGGCAGGCTTGGCCTTGCCGTTGTCCTGCGTGGTCGCTGTGGGACGACGGCCGAATTCCAACGGGAAGTTGTTGAGCTGGCGCCACAGTTCGTAGCCCACCCGCACCGTCTCGCCCAGTACCCAGCCGCGCACCTTGCCGCCCTGGCGGGCGAATTCCTGCGCCGGCCATGCGGGTTTCCCCGGTAGCGGCTCGACCAGGATGCGGAACAACCCGTCCGGTGCGGCATTGGGGTCGATCGCGCGCACGCGGCCATCGAACATGCCGTGCGCTACCGACGGCCAGCCACTGAACTGGATCGCCGGCCAGCCTTCGAACTCCAGCCGCACCGGCCGGCCGGGGCGAATCAACGGTACGTCGCGGCCATCGATATACAGCTCCACCGCGCGCTCCACGCGCTCGGGTGCGATCACCGCCAGCACGGTGCCGGGCGACACCATGGCACTGCCGCTGGCGGCATTGAGCTGCTGCACGCGCCCATCGCGCGGCGCGCGCACCAGCTGCGCGGACTGACGGTTCAGCTGGATATCGATGCGGGTCAATTTGGCGCGCGATTCGGCCAGCTTGGCATCGGCTTCAGCCACCTTGATCTGGGTCAGCTCGAAGTCGCGGCGGCCGGCCAGGCCTTCGGCAAGCAATTGTCGGCTGCGCTCCACGTCGATGCTGGCGACTGCGCGCGATTGCTGGATGGCGGCGATCTCTGCCGCGACCTGGGCGCGCTCGCTGGCAAGCCGGGTGAGCAGATCCGGGTCCAGGTCGCCGACGCGTGCGATCGGGTCGCCTTTGGACACGTGCTGGCCGTCGTGCACGTACCAGCGCTCGACACGGCCGGGTACGAAGGCGGTGACCTGCTGCTGGCGGTCGCCCGGGTCGAGCGAGACCACCTGGCCCTTGCCGCTGGCGGTTTGCACCCACGGTGCGAATGCAAGGATGGCACCTGCGATGGCGACGCCGATCAACAGCATCCAGGCCAGCGCCTTGGCGATGCTCGGTGGCCGCATCGAGGCCAGTGTGGGGAAGTGCGCGATCCGATCAGGGGCGTGCTGCATGGGTTGCCTCCTGGGTGGATGCGATCAGTTCCGCGCGCGTGGCGTAGCGCTGCTGGCGTTCGGGCTGCAGACGGAACCAGCCATCCAGGGTGATGTCTTCCGGCCTGCCGGTGCACAGCAACACCGTGGTGCCGGCCTCCTTCAGGCGGCCCAGCACGCAGGTCAGGCGTTCTGCAGGCAGCAGGTCATAGAGCTGCGACAACATCAGCACGCGCGGGCGCACCAGCAAGGCGTTGGCCAGCTTCAATGCCATCACTTCGCCGATCCACAGCGGGAAGCCGGACGCAGCCAGACGCGTGTCCAGGCCCTGCGGCAGCGCGGCGATGCGTGCGCGCAGCCCCACCGTGTCGATGGCTTCCAGCATGGCTTCGGAGCTCACGTCGGCCGAGGCCATGGCCAGGTACTCGCGGATGGTGACTTCGACAATCGTCGGTCGATCGAGCACGGTGACTTCCGAGCGCAGCAGGTACATGTCGAAGGTGGCCAGGTCCGCGCCGCCCACCATGACCAAGCCGCGATCCGGCACCACGTGGCGCTTGAGCACCATTGCCAGCAGCCGTTCGGCGCCGCCATCGGCCAGCGTCACCAAATGTTCGCCGGCGTTCAGAGTGAAATCGAAACGCGCGCCCTCGATCACCACGCCGTCCAGCCGCACCGCGCTGTTGCCGGGGATCTTGCCGGGCGCCACGACCGCACGTTCCTGCGGAATGGCATACAGCAGCGATAATTCTTCGGCGCTGGCGACCAAGTCGTAGAACGTGTCCAGATACGCGCCAAGCTGCGCGATGCCATAGAACACCGCGCTGAGGATCAGCTCGGCCGCCACCAACTGGCCGATCGACAGCTCGCCACGCAGGATCAGGCTGCCGCCCAGCGCCAACAGCGCGGCGCTCGCAACGGCGTACAGCAGCAGGAACGCCACCGTCTGGGTGAAGCTGTAGCGGAAATGGCGCCGGTGCCGGTCGACGTAGGCCGCCGTGACCGCCTCGGAGCGATCCATTGCAAAATTGAGATGGCGGCTGGATTTGTAGAAACCGTTGGAGCCGCCGACGCTTTCCAGCCAATGCGCGGCATTGTGCTTGGCGTGGCTGAGCTCGACCGCGGTGCGAATCGAACCGCGCGACCAGATCATCCAGATTGCGAAGATGATCAGCAGCAGCAAGGCGTTGAAGCCGAGGAAAAACGGGTGGTAGAAGCTGGTGACAATGAGGCCCACCGCCGACTGCAATACGATGGTGAACGCGCCGATGGCCAGACTGGGCACTGCCTTTTGTACCACCACCAGATCGAAGTAGCGGTTGAACACATCGCCGCGGTTCTGGTCGGCGAAGAAGGGATTCTGCGCATGCACTGCGCGCACCGTGATCTCGGCGACCACGCGCGCAAACAGGCGGCGTTCGAACAGCGCCATCATCCACACCCGCATCGCACTCAGGCATGCCACCAGCAGCAGCAGCCCCAGCAGCAGGCCAGACAACGTCCACAGCGGCGTTGGCAACGCGGTGTTGGCAACGCTGTTGATCAGCAGCTGCACCGAGATGGGCGTGGCCAGCGACAGCAGGCTGATCGCCACGCCGTACACCAGGGCAAGACGCACATACGGCATGTCCGGCCCGACGATTTCCGCCAGCCAGCCCACCGCCTCCCGCCATCCGATCCGCTTTGCCGCCATTGAACTTCCACTGATGAGTTCAGTGAAGCATTGACGAGTTGCGGCTATAGGACAAGGCCGGCGTGCTTATCTGTTGTATAGGATTTTCCTATGCGGCTGCGGCACGCAGCAGGTTGGCGATCAAACCGAACGCTGGCGCACGTCCCGCGCCTTGCCGCCATAGCAGTCCAATCTCCCGGTAATACGGGCCGCCCTTGACCGGGCGCACCACCACATCGTCGCCTTCGCGGATTTCCTGGCGTACATACAGGTCCGGCAGCAGCGCCAACCCCATGCCCATGCCTGCCATCTGTCGGATCGCATCCAGACTGGTTCCTTCGTAATCGCGCAGCACATGGGCGCCCACGTCCATCGCGATCGCGGCCACCTGTTCGGCCAATCGATATTCCGGCATCAAGGTGAGCAGGTTGGCGCCGCGCAGATCGGCAGGGGTGATGTAGCGTTTGCTGCGCAGCGGGTGATCGGCGGCCATGGTCACGTGCAGCGGCTCCCGGAACAGCCGCTCGCTGTGCAGGCTGCGTCCGGCCACCGGCAATTGCGCCAGAATCAGATCGTGCACGCCATTGGCCAGATCGCTGGCCAGCACCGTCGGCAGGCCTTCGCGCACGTGCACGCGCAGGGCCGGGTGCTCGCGGTGCAACCGCGCGACCAGGCTGGGCATCAGGTAGGCGCCCAGCGTGGGCGAGACCCCGAGCCGGATGGTGCCGATCAAGGTATCGGCCGCGGTAGTGCGTACGTCTTCCAGATCGGCGACATCGAGCAGGATGCTGCGCGCGCGGTCGAGCAGGTCGCGCCCGAGCGGGGTCAGGATGGCCGGCACGCCGCGCTCGAACAGCGGCGCGCCGATGATGGTCTCCAGTGCACGGATCTGTTGCGACAGCGAAGGCTGCGACACGCCCATCTGTTCGGCGGCACGGGTGAAGCTGCCGGTGTCGGCGAGTGCGGTGAAGTAGCTCAGTTGGCGAAAGGTGGTCTTGGGGCGTGGCATGGTCACATCGGTGCGTCGGGTCGCTCGGAGTCGCACTGCCGGCCAGGCCGGCGCGCGAACGTGTCGCCCGCAGCGGGCGTCAACCAGCCATCATTGATCGATGAATTGCAGCCGCGCCAGCTCGGCATACAGGCCGCCTTCGGCGATCAACTGCGCATGCGTACCCTGCGCCACGATGCGGCCGGCCTCCATGACCACGATGCGGTCGGCCTTGAGCACGGTCGCCAGCCGATGCGCGATGACCAGCGTGGTGCGGCCTTCCATCAGCCGGTCCAGTGCTTGCTGCACGGCACGCTCACTCTGCGCATCCAGCGCGCTGGTGGCTTCGTCCAGCAGCAGGATGGGCGCGTCCTTGAGCAACGCACGCGCGATCGCCACGCGTTGCTGCTGGCCGCCGGACAGGCGCGTGCCGCGTTCGCCCAGTTCGCTGGCGTAGCCTTGGGGTAGGGCACGAATGAAGGCGTCTGCCTCTGCTGCCGTTGCCGCCGCCTCCACCTCGGCGTCGCTGGCCTCCAGGCGGCCGTAGCGGATGTTGTCGGCGGCACTGGCGGCGAACAGGGTCGGTTGTTGCGGGACTAGCGCGATGTTCTCGCGCAAGTGCACCGGGTCGGTTTGGCGTAGGTCCACCTCGTCGATGCGCACACTGCCGCTGGCCGGGTCGTGGAAGCGCAGCAGCATGGCCAGCACCGTACTCTTGCCGGCACCGGACGGCCCGACCAGGGCGACGGTCTCGCCGGGGCTGACGTGCAGGTCGAATCCGTCCAGCGCTGGTGCGTCGGGGCGTTGCGGATAATGAAATACCACCTGGTCGAAATGGATCGCCCCCCGCAGCGATTGCGGCAACGGCGTTGGCACGGCCGGGGCAACGATCGCCGGTTGTTCGTCGAGCAGTTCGCCAACCCGGCCCATGCCGCCGGCGGCACGTTGCAGCTCGTTCCACACCTCGGCCAGCGCGCCGACCGAACCGCCGCCGATCAACGCATACAGCACGAACTGGCCCAGCGTGCCGGGTGTCATGCGGCCGGACACCACATCGTGCGCGCCCAGCCACAGCACGCCAACGATGGCACCGAAGATCAGCATGATGGCGATGGCGGTCACGGCGGCCTGAGTGCGGATTCGCAGCCGTGCGGTATCGATCGCCGCAAACAAAGCCTGGCTGAAACGCTGGCTTTCGTAACGCTCGCGCGCATGCGCTTGCACCGTACGTACCGCGCCCAGCGTTTCGGCTGCCAGCGTATTGGCGTCGGCTACACGGTCCTGGCTGGCGCGCGAGATCTTTTGTAGCCGGCGCGCGCCCAGCACGATCGGCAGCACCGCCAGCGGAATGCCGATCAAGGTGAATCCAGCAAGGCGCGGGCTGGTCACGAACAACATCACCATGCTGCCGATCACCGTCACCGAGCTGCGCAACGCCACCGACATGGTGGTGCCGATCAACCCGCGCAGCAGCTCGCTGTCGGCCGACAGTCGCGACACCAGCTCTCCGCTACGGCTGCGATCATGAAAGCCGGCATCCAGGCTGATCAGGTGCGCATACAGGCGGCCGCGCAGGTCGGCGACGACCTTTTCGCCCAACAATGCTACGAAGTAAAAACGCGCCGCGGTGGCCAGAGCCAGCACCACCGCCACCGCAAACAACAGTGCGAAGGCCTGGTTGATCTGCGTGCCGCCCGAGAAGCCGTGGTCGATCATGCGCTTGACCGCGGCCGGCAGGCTCAACGTGGCCGCCGAAGACACTGCCAGGGCGATCAGCCATGCGGCGAACAGGCCGCGTTGACGTTGCACAAACGGCCACAAGGTGCGCAGGCTGCCAAGCTTCCGCAATGGGTTGGGCCTGGCGGCGGCTGGCTGATTCATGCGGCTTCCGGTATTGAGAGATGGACACGATTGCGAGTGGCGTCGCACAGGCGCGTTTTCAAGCCAGCAAGGTGATCTGCAGGCAGTTGCACGCGTAGCGCTGCGCCTGTGGCGTCGAACTGTTCGTCCAGCTTGTCGACATGGAATGCGGCGAGTGCCGCGTGCACCAGTCCCAGATCGTCGAACTGGCATCGCAGGTCGAGCAGGGTCAGCGCAACCAGCGGTCGCCGCGTGGCCAGACGCAGGCATTCGGCCGCGGTATCGCCATAAGCGCGCACCAACCCACCGGCGCCGAGCTTGATCCCGCCATACCAGCGCGTCACCACCACCACCACGCGATCAAAGCCTTGGCCATCGATGGCCGCCAGAATCGGCCGCCCCGCCGTGCCACTGGGCTCGCCATCGTCGCTGGACCGGTATTCCTGCCCGAATCGGTAGGCCCAGCAGTTGTGCGTGGCATCCGGCACCGACACGCGCTGCATGATCTCCAGCGCCTGGGCGGAAGAATCGAGTGCAGCAGCATGGGCTAGAAAGCGACTGTGCTTGATGTCCAGGCTGTAGTGCGCGTCAGCGGCGAGGGTATCGAGCATCGCCGCCATTCTATGCGAGGCGGCGATGCGCAACTGCGGCAGTCATCGTGATTGCCGTTGCAGGCTGGGAGACCGGGGCCAATGGGACGAGCGTGCTGTCTCAGCGGTGCATCCGCTGTGCGCCGGACCTGGGCGCGCAAGGTCACGCCTGTCCGATGGTGGGCGAGCGGTATTCGCGTAGGCGCGTGCTGGTAGCAAGCGGCGCACCTGAGGCCGCGCGCCTGGGGTGTCTTCAATTACACCAGCGTGGAGCGGCGCTTCTCGTCGATCCACTTGGATGCCTGGGCCGGGCTGTAGTGCTGCATCCACTCCAGCATCTGCTCCATGTCGTCGCCGTACCACAGGTCGGCGCGCTGATCCGGATGCAGGAAACGCTCTTCCACCATGCGATCGATCATGCCGATCAGCGGCGCGTAGAAGCCTGCGATATCCAGGAAGGCGCAGGGCTTGTTGCCGATGCCCAGCTGGCGCCACGTCAGCATCTCGAAGATCTCTTCCATGGTGCCGAAGCCGCCGGGCAGGGCGACGAAGGCGTCGGACAGCTCGAACATGCGCATCTTGCGCTCATGCATCGAGCCGACGATTTCCAACGTGGTCAGTCCGCGATGCGCCACTTCCCAATCGGCCAGCTGCTGCGGAATGACGCCAGTCACTTCACCGCCGCCCGCCAGTACCGCATTGGCCACCGTGCCCATCAAACCGACATTGCCACCACCGTAGACCAGACGCAGGCCCTGTTTGGCAATGCGATCGCCCAGTGCCATGGCACGCTCGACGTAGATGGGTTTGTTGCCGGCATTGGAGCCGCAGTAGACGCAGATGCTTTTCATGGGATTCAGGAGTCGGGATGAGTGATGGGTAAAGGCGAAGCGGCGCTGAGTGCACGTGGTGCCGTGGGCAGATGGCGCGCTGATTCGGTTCAGTTCTTGCCTGGCCTGAAAAGCATAACGCCGGGTTTTCACCCGGCGTTATGCCAGTGCCGGGAGAGGGCCGGGACCGGGAGACGCGGTTGCGAATCTCCAATCCCGAATCCACCAATCCCGGTCAGTTCGCCTTATGGATCGCGCGCTTGCTCACCGCCATCGCGGCGTCGTGGATCGCTTCGGACAGCGTCGGGTGCGCGTGGCAAATACGTGCCAGGTCATCGGCCGAGCCGTTGAATTCCATCGTCAGCACGCCTTCGTGCACCAGCTCGGACACGCCCACACCCACCAGGTGCATGCCCAGCACGCGGTCGGTTTCGGCATCGGCGATCACCTTGACGAAGCCGGCCGGCTCGCCCATGGCCACCGCGCGGCCGATTGCCGCGAACGGGAAGCTGCCAGCCTTGTAGGCGACGCCTTCGGCCTTCAACTGCTGCTCGGTCTTGCCGACCCAGGCAATCTCCGGCTCGGTGTAGATGACCCAGGGAATGGTGTCGAAGTTGACATGACCCGGCAGGCCGGCGATCAGTTCGGCGACCGCGATGCCTTCCTCGAAGCCCTTGTGCGCCAGCATGGGGCCGCGCACGCAGTCGCCGATCGCCCACACGCCGTCGACGCCGGTATGGCAATGGCCATCGACCTCGATCTGGCCGCGGTCAGTGACCTTGACGCCGGTGCCGTCCGCCAGCAGGTTCTTGGTCGCAGCCTTGCGGCCCACCGCAACCAACAGCTTGTCCACGGTCAGGCTCTGCTCGCCGGCGGCGTCGGTGTAGCTGACCACCACCTGCTTGGCATCGCCGCTGCCGGTGATCTCGGTCTTGCTGACCTTGGCGCCCAGCTTGATGTCCAGGCCCTGCTTCTTGAATTCCTTCAAGGCGGTTTTGGCCACTTCGGCATCGGCCAGGGCCAGGAAGTCCGGCAGCGCTTCGAGGATGGTGACCTCGGCGCCCAGACGCTTCCATACGCTGCCCAGCTCCAGACCGATCACGCCCGCACCAATCACCGCCAGGCGCTTGGGAACGGCGGTGAAATCCAGGCCGCCGACGTTGTCGACGATGGTGTCGCCGTCGAACTTGGCGAACGGCAGCTCGATCGATTCCGAACCGGCCGCCAGGATCACGTTGGTGCCCTTGAGTTCGATCTCGCCGCCTTCGTGCTGGGCGACCTTGACGATATTGCCCGGGAGCAGCTGGCCGAAGCCGTAGTACGGGGTAATCTTGTTGGCCTTGAACAGCATCGCGATGCCGCCGGTGAACTGCTTCACGATCTTGTCCTTGCGGCCGATCATCGTGGGCACGTCCATCTTGGCGTCGTTGAAGCTGATGCCGTGGTCGCCGAACAGGTGACCCATGTTCCAGAACTGGCGCGAGGAATCCAGCAGCGCCTTGGACGGAATGCAGCCCACACGCAGGCAGGTACCGCCCAGGGCGGGCTTGCCGTCCTTGCCGATGGCCGCGTCGATGCAGGCGACCTTCATGCCCAGCTGGGCCGCGCGAATCGCCGCGTGATAGCCGGCCGGACCGGCACCGATGACGACGACGTCGTAGTTTTCAGCCATTTCTAGAGTCCTTTGCCTTTCCCTTCTCCTGCGGGAGAAGGTGGCGCGTAGCGCCAGATGAGGGTGCGGCGGAGCGGGATGGCCTGCCGACTGTGCTGCTGGGTTGGGGGCGGGCACCCGAAGATGCAAGTGCGGCCGTACCCTCAGCCCAACCCCTCTCCCGATGGGAGAGGGGCTTCAAGGCTTACAGACCGAACAACATCCGGCCCGGGTTTTCCAGCTGATTCTTGATGTCCACCAGGAACTGCACCGAATCCTTGCCATCGATGATGCGGTGGTCGTAGGACAGCGCCAGATACATCATCGGGGCGATCACGACCTGGCCGTTCTCTGCGATCGGACGTTCCTTGATCGCATGCATGCCCAGGATGGCACTCTGCGGCGGGTTGATGATCGGGGTCGACAGCAGCGAGCCGAAGGTGCCGCCGTTGGTGATGGTGAAGGTGCCGCCCTGCAGATCGTCCAGGCCCAGCTTGCCGGCGCGCGCCTTGGCAGCGTAGTCGGCAATGCCCTGTTCGACCTCGGCAAACGACTGGCGCTCGACGTTACGCAGCACCGGCGTGACCAGGCCCTTCTCGGTCGACACCGCGATCGAGATGTCGCTGTAGCCGTGATAGATGATGTCGTCGCCGTCGATCGAGGCGTTGACCAGCGGGAAGCGCTGCAGCGCGTTGGCGGCGGCCTTGACGAAGAAGCTCATGAAACCGAGCTTGATGCCGTGCGCCTTCTGGAACTCGTCCTGCAGTTCCTTGCGCGCAGCCGAGAACTTGGCCAGGTTCACTTCGTTGAAGGTGGTCAGCATCGCAGTGGAGTTCTTGGACTCCATCAGGCGCTTGGCGATGGTCTTGCGCACGCGGGTCATCGGCACGCGCTCTTCCGGCCGGGCGCCAGAGGCCTTGCCCACGCCGCCGGCCTTGGCGAAGTTAACGATGTCTTCCTTGGTCACCGCGCCACGACGGCCGGTGCCTTCGACCTGCGACGGATCCACGCCTTGGGTGATCGCGGAGAAACGCGCACCGGGGGGCAAGGCATCGGCAGACGACTTGGAGGCAGCGGCAGGCGCGGCGGCGGCCGCTGCCGGGGTGGCGGCCGGTGCAGGTGCGGCAGCAACCTGCACCTCGGCTTTCTTCTCTTCAGCCGGAGCCGCGGCAGCAGCGGCGCCTTCTTCGATGATCGCCAGGATCTGGTTGCTAGTGACCGTGCTGCCAGCCTCGAACTTGATTTCCTTCAACACGCCGTCGACTGGCGAAGGAACTTCCAACACGACCTTGTCGGTTTCCAGGTCGACCAGATTCTCGTCGCGCTTGACCGCTTCACCGGCCTTCTTGTGCCAGCTGGCGATGGTGGCGTCGGAAACGGATTCGGGCAGTACCGGAACTTTGACTTCGGTGGCCATTCGGGGAGCGTCCTAGGGTTTTCGTTCTTTGGGGAAGAGGAGTTATTCAGCGACTTGGTCGTTGAACGGATTGAGTAGCGCATCGGCAACCAGCTTCTGCTGTTCGACGATGTGGTCGGCCATGTGGCCGGCGGCGGGCGAGGGCGAACGGGCACGGCCGGCGTAATGCAGGCTCTGACCGCTGGCCAGGCAGAAATTGAGGTGGTGGCGGATCTGGTACCACGCACCCTGGTTCTGCGGCTCTTCCTGGCACCACACCACGTCGGTGGCGTTGGCGTAGGCCTTGAGCTCGGTGGCCAGCTGCGCACGCGGGAACGGATACAGCTGTTCCACGCGGAGGATGGCCACATCGTCCTGGCCACGCTTGGTCTGATCTTCGAGCAGGTCGTAATAGACCTTGCCCGAGCACAGCACCACGCGCTTGACCTTGGCCGCGTCGGCCTTGGCATCGGGAATCAGGTGCTGGAATTCACCGTCGGCCAGTTCTTCCAGGCTCGATACCGCCAGCTTGTGGCGCAACAGCGACTTGGGCGTCATCACCACCAGCGGCTTGCGGGTGGTCATGCGCATCTGGCGACGGATCATATGGAAGCACTGCGCCGGCGTGGTTGGCACGCACACCAGCATGTTCTCCAGCGCGCACAGCTGCAGGAAGCGCTCCAGGCGTGCGGAGCTGTGCTCCGGGCCTTGCCCTTCGTAACCATGCGGCAGGAACAGCGACAGGCCCGCGATACGGCCCCACTTGGCTTCGCCGGCAGCGATGAACTGGTCGATCACCACCTGCGCGCCGTTGGCGAAATCGCCGAACTGCGCTTCCCATACGCAGAGCGCGTTCGGGTCGGTGGTGGAATAGCCGTATTCGAAGCCCATGACCGCTTCTTCGCTGAGCAGCGAATCGATGATGGTGGCGTCTTCCGGATTCTCGACCAACTGGCGCAACGGCAGGTAGTAGTTGTCGTTCTTCTGGTCATGCAGGATCGCGTGACGGTGGAAGAACGTACCGCGACCAGCGTCCTGGCCGACCAGGCGTAGCTTGTGGCCTTCGGCCAGCAGCGTGGCGTACGCCAGGTTCTCGGCAAAGCCCCAGTCGCCCAGCTGATCGCCAGCGGCCATCTTGACGCGGTCGTCGTAGATCTTGGCGACGCGGGCATGCAGCTCCACGCCCTCTGGAATGGTGGTGATCAGCTTGGCCAGACGATCCAGCTGGTCGCGCTTGACGCGCGTGTCCACCGGGTCGGCAGCGGTGCCGACCAGATACTTTGACCAATCGATCGCGAATTCGTCCGGCTTGCGCTTGGCAAGTTCGGTGGTGTATTCGCCCGAATCCAGCTTGTTGCGGTAGCCGTCCACCAGCGCCTTGGCCTCGTCGGCGCTCAGCACGCCTTCGCTTTCCAGCTTGGCCGCATAGAGTTCGCGAGTGGTCTTGTGCTTGCGGATGGTCTGGTACATCACCGGCTGAGTTGCCGCCGGTTCGTCGGCCTCGTTATGGCCCCAACGGCGGTAGCAGACCAGGTCGATGACCACGTCCTTCTTGAACTGCTGGCGGAACTCATAGGCCAGCTTGGATACGAACATCACCGCGTCCGGGTCGTCGCCGTTCACGTGGAAGACCGGCGCGCCGATCATCTTGGCTACGTCGGTGCAGTACAGCGTGGAACGGGCATCGTCGCGGGTGCTGGTGGTGAAGCCGATCTGGTTGTTGATGACGATGTGCACGGTGCCGCCGACGGCGAAACCGCGCGCCTGCGACATCTGGAACAGCTCCATCACCACGCCCTGGCCGGCGAATGCGGCATCGCCGTGGATCAGGATCGGCAGCACGGTCTTGCGTTCAGCATCGCCGAAGCGCTCCTGACGCGAACGCACGCTGCCCACAACGACCGGGTCGACGATTTCCAGGTGCGAGGGATTGAACGCCAGCGCCAGATGCACCTGGTTGCTATCGCCCACGGCGATATCGGCCGAGAAGCCCATGTGGTACTTGACGTCACCGGTGTGCGCGCGGTCGTCGTGCGCATGCTCGAACTTGCCTTCGAATTCGTCGAACAGCTTGCGCGGGTTCTTGCCCAGCGTGTTGACCAGCACGTTGAGGCGGCCGCGGTGGGCCATGCCGATCACGATGTCCTTGACCTGGTCCTTGCCGGACTGGTGAATGATCGCGTCCATCATTGGAATCAACGCATCGCCGCCTTCCAGCGAGAAGCGCTTCTGGCCGACGTACTTGGTGTGCAGGTAGCGCTCCAGGCCTTCGGCGGCGGTAAGCCGTTCCAGCGTGCGCTTGCGGCTGGCCGCATCGCCTGCGATCTTGCCGCCGGCATCTTCCAGGCGCTTGTAGATCCACTGGCGCTGGTCGAATTCCTGGATGTGCATGAACTCTGCGCCGATGCTGCTGGCGTAGGTCGCCTTCAGGCGGGCCAGGAGATCCTTCAGCTTCATCCGCGGCTGGCCGCCAACACCGCCGGTGCTGAACTCGCTGTCCAGATCAGCCTGCGACAGGCTGTGGAACGGCAGGTCCAGATCGGGCGGGTTGACCGGCGGGGTGAGGCCCAGCGGATCGAGCTGCGCGCCAAGGTGGCCGCGTGCACGGTAGGCGGTAATCAAGCGGCCGACATTGCGCTCGCGCTCGTCACTGGCACCTGCACCGGTTCCGGCGTGGGCTGCTTGTTTGGAGGCAGCGAGAATGTGGGCGATAGCCGCCGAGTGCGGTACATCACCGGCACCGCGGCCTTCGAAGCCATCGAAGTAGCTCTTCCACTTCGGATCGACACTGTCCGGGGCGACGAGGTACTGCTCGTACAGATCCTCGATATAGGCGGCGTTGCCGCCGGCGAGCTGCGATGACTGCGCGAACTGCTTTAGGAGATTATCCACGATGGTAAGTCGGGTCTGCTGTGGGGATGATTGTGCGGAAGCGGCAGGGCGAGTTGCCCTATCGGTCGGTCTCAAATCTCGAAAAATTATACCCCCTTGCGCTTGTGAGGGGGCGTCTGCGAGCTGACCGGCGGGGTAGACCAATTGGCGAGGCGCCTACGCGCAAGGGGCGCTGCGGCGTCAGATGCCGAGCGCGCGCGGTTCGCTCCAGAGCGTGCTGCGCTCCCATATCTGCGCGAATTCGCGCTCCAGCTGGCGGCTGCGGGCCGCACCGGACAACCAGGTTTCGCCATCGTTGTAGCGATGACCTGTTGGACGAAAGTAGTAGGCGTCGTCGCCGACGACGTAGGCCGCCGCATAGCTGGTATCGACTGGATCGCTGACCGCGCGGAACCGGAACACGCTGGGCAGCCGCTGGGCCAGGCGCAACATCGCGCTGCTGCTGGCAGCGGCGCTGGCGGTGTCCTGCACCAGCACCTGCACGCGCTTGTCGTGGCGTGCGGTGGCGAAGCGGCGCAACGCGTCGAGCACGGTGGGGTGGTCGAACAACGGCGGGTCCAGCGCGCGGGTGTAGATCAGCACTTGCCGGCGTGCGCCGCTGAGCAAGCCGGTGGTGGCGGCCAGGGCTCCAGCAAGATCGTCCACTGCCATCGGGCCTTCGAGCCTGCGATGCACGGATTTTCCGGGCGCAGCGCCGATATCGGCAGTGCGCGCGTGCGAAGAATCGGAGGGCGGTTCGGGCAAAAAACCGAGGCGTGCGAACACCGCCTCGGCGTTTGCGGTGACGCGGGCATGCACGCTGGGCCAGCCGCGCTGGACGGCGGCATCCACCGCTGCGGCAAGCAGTTGGTCGGACAGGCCGCGACGCCGCCAGTCCGGCACCAGGCCGAGCCGATCGATGCGGCGATCCGGCGTCAAGCGCACCGAGGCGACCAGGTGGCCGTCATCGGTGCGTGCGGCCACGTGCAGGCTGAGCGGGTCCAGCGCATCCCAGTCGGCATCGTGGGCAATGCCCGCGGTACCGGTCGTGCAGGCTAGCCGCAGCGCACGCAGGGCCGCGGCATCGGCTGCCGGGTCCAGCCAAACGATCTGCGGCCTGCCGTGCGGGCTCATGCGCGTTCCGGGGTCTCGTCGTCGTTGCTGTCTACGCCCATATCCGAGTCCTCCGCGTCGTCGTCCCCGTCCTGCGCGGTGTCGACGATGTCGGCCGGGGTGTCTGTGTCGTCCGCGACCTCTTCGACATCTGCGTCCGCATCGATGGCGTCGTCTGCGTTCGCGCTGTCGGCCTCGTCCAGGTCGTCGTCGTGGTCGGCCGACACGGTGAGCGCGTGCGTCTGGTCGTCGTCGATGTCTTCGTGGGCGTCGTCATGGGCGCGCTGGTAATGACCTTGCGCCAGCAGCTCCAGGACCACCTCGCGGCCGCGTGCGGTCAGCTGCGCGTAAAGCCCGCCATCGATTTCTTCGGCGGCCGCCAGACGCGCCGCGTCCTTGGCCGACAGCGCAAATTCCAGGCCGCTGCAAAACAGCGTGGCGCCGCGCTTGGCACGTCGCCAGGCCAGCCGCGACCACGGGTGGCGATACAGCACCACGCCTTCTTCCAGTGCCTGTTCGACCGCCTCGCGCGGAATCGGCTCGGGCGCCGGTACCACGTCGCCGGAGGCGCGATAAGTGGTCATGAAACGGCCAAACCAGTCGCCCAGGCGATCCGGGTCGTTCATGCGCAGCGCGTTGAGCGCTTCGACCACGCGATTCATTGCGGTGACATCGATCTCGTATGGGTCGGCCGGCACCTTGAGGTCTTCGTCGTGATAGCGCACCGACTCGTCGGCATCGGCGATCAGGGTGTCCAGATAATCGCCGATCAGTTCGGCCGAGGAAGGTGCGCGGGTGCCGATCGAGAAGGTCAGGCAGGCGTCTTCGGCCACGCCGTGATGCGGCACCAGCGGCGGCAGATACAGCATGTCACCCGGGCCCAGTACCCAGTCGTGGGTGGGTTTGAAGTCGCGCAGCAGCTTGATGTCGACGTCGTCACGGAACGTCTGCGGCGTGGGCTTGCGGCCCTGCGAGGCGCGTGCGTCGATCTGCCAGCGGCGATGGCCCTGGCCCTGCAGCAGGAACACGTCGTAATGGTCGACATGTGCGCCGACCGAGCCGCCGGTGGCGGCAAAGCTGATCATGATGTCGTCGATGCGCCAGCGCGGCAGGAAGCGGAACTGGTCCAACAGGGCGCGCACGTCGGCGTCCCACTTGTCCACGTCCTGCACCAGTAGCGTCCAATCGTGATCGGGCAGGCCGGGGAAGTCGCTTTCCTGGAACGGGCCGGTACGCACGCTCCAGCCGTCGGTGGCGCGGTCGTGGCTGATGAGGCGCGCCAGCACGCCGTCTTCGCAGGCCAGGCCGGCCAGATCTTCCGGCTGCAGCGGCGAGACGAAATCCGCAAAGGCGTTGCGGATCAGCAGCGGGTGCTTGTGCCAGTAGGTGCGCAGAAAGCGCTCCACCGGCATGCCCAGCGGCTGCCCGGGGCGGGCCTGGACTTCGATGACGGGAGGGTTTGCCTTGCGTGCAGCCATGGGGAGTCCTTGCAGGTGTCGATGGAATGCTGGGGCGCGGGCAGGGCCGGCGCAGATGCTCCATTGTCCGATGCCTGCGCCGGATCTGCACCTGCGTGCGGGGCCGGCAACAGGCAATGCTTCAGGGACGTGGTGGTTCGGCCTGCGCCTGACCGTCGAATACGCTTGGCCGGTCGTCACGTCACCAGGCGCTAAAGCGCTGTGCGGCGGCACTAGCTCGCCGGTCGTAAAGACTGGCTGGCAAAAAGAAGCGTGCTCGTCATGCACGGCGCACCATGCGGACCTCATTCACAACCTTGCGGCCTTATGGGACGAGGGCGGCACTAGCGCGCCTTTGCAGCGCCCGATTCACATCACCTTGTTGCCTCTACCGTGGTCATCCAGGGTTGGCTTGCTGGATGGGTTGACGGTGTTGTCGTTGCCTGAAAAACGGACCTGCTTGATCTCGCGCGCCAGCACCAGGTTCTTGTTGCCCTGGATGTCCACGCTGTCGACATTGGTCAGATTAAGCGTGTTGTCGTGGCCGGTGACGCTGAGCTGTCCAAGCTGTGTGTTGAGCACGGTGAAGTTGCTGCCTTCCACGCGAATGCTGCGTGCGTTGTCCAGATTCATCGCGCCGCGTGAGGCGGTGATGGTCACCGTGCCGCAATTGCCATGCAGGATCCACTCGCTGTCGTCGCGGGTCAGGCGCACGTCCTTGCCGCCGCAATCGGCGCCGCTGGCCGGGTCGGTCATTGTGGACGAGACGGCCGATATCGCCTGGTTGGCCGGGCCGTCGGCGCCGCAGCCGCTCAATAGGGCAATGCCGGACAGGGCAAACAGCGAAGCGATACTCCGAACTGCACGCATGGGTGGTCCCCGGCTTGGATGAGGCCGGCACCATAGCAGTCACGCCGGGGAGCGTTGTTGACGCCGGCTCGACGCCTGGGTAGTGCCGATAAATCTGGCCACGCACCGGGTGCGGAACGGTTGCAGGCGCGCGAAACTCCACCGCATGTCAGCAGCGGACGCGCTTGCGCGGCACGGCCGTTGCCTGTGTTTCATCCGCTTAGAGCGACCGCAAAGCGTAGTTAGCGATCGTAGGCGGCGCGCAAAAAAAACGGGGCGGACGCGTGGCGCACGCCGATTCCGGGCGCCGCCCGCGCCCGGATGGTGGTTGTGCAGCCGTGTTGTTGGCCGCGTCTAGATCGCGCGCGCCAGCTGTTCGGCCAGGCCGGTGTAGCCGCCCGGGGTGAGCGTACGCAGGCGCTGCTTGTCCTCTTCGGGCAGCTGCAGGCTTTCGACGAAGGCCTGCATCGAAGCGGCGGTAATGCCCTGGCCGCGCGTCAACGCCTTCAACTGTTCGTACGGGTTGGGCAGGCCGTGGCGACGCATCACGGTCTGCACGGCTTCGGCCAGCACTTCCCAGGCCGCGTCCAGGTCGGCATCCAGGCGCTGCGGATTGACGGTCAGCTTGCCCAGGCCCTTGGCCAGCGAATCCAGCGCCACCTGGGTGTGGCCGAACGCGGTGCCCAATGCGCGCAGCACGGTGGAGTCGGTTAGATCGCGCTGCCAGCGGCTGATCGGCAGTTTGGCCGAGAAGTGCTCGAACAATGCATTGGCGATACCGAAATTGCCTTCGGCATTTTCAAAGTCGATCGGGTTGACCTTGTGCGGCATCGTGGACGAGCCGACTTCGCCTTCTTTCAGCTTCTGCTTGAAATATCCCAGCGAGATGTAGCCCCAGATATCGCGCGACAGGTCGATCAGGATCGTGTTGGCGCGGCGGGTGGCGTCGCCGATTTCGGCCACGTTGTCGTGCGGCTCGATCTGGGTGGTGTACGGATTGAACACCAGGCCCAGGCGCTCGACGAAACGCTGCGCGAATGCGGCCCAATCCAGCTGCGGGTATGACACCAGGTGCGCGTTGTAATTGCCCACCGCGCCGTTGATCTTGCCGGTGAGTTCCACCGCTGCGATCTGCTTGCGCTGGCGCTCCAGGCGCGCGACGACGTTGGCGATTTCCTTGCCCAGCGTCGTCGGCGAGGCGGTCTGACCATGCGTGCGCGAGAGCATCGGTTGCGCGGCCTGCGCATGGGCGAGGCTGCGCAGCGACGCGGTGATGCCGTCAAGCGTGGGCAGCAGCACTTCGCGGCGCGCCTGCTCCAGCATCAGGCCGTAGCTGAGATTGTTGATGTCTTCGCTGGTGCAGGCAAAGTGCACGAATTCCAGCGCCGGGCCCAGCTCGGCATCGTCGGCGAGCTGTTCCTTGATGAAGTACTCCACCGCCTTGACGTCGTGATTGGTGGTGCGCTCGATCTCCTTGACGCGGGCGGCATGCGTGACATTGAAGCCGTCGGCAAGTGCACGCAGGCGCTGCGCAGCGCTCTCCGAAAACGGCGCCAGCTCTCCGATGCCCGGCTCGGCGGCCAGGGCCAGCAGCCATTCGATCTCGACCTTCACCCGCGCCTTGATCAGGCCATATTCGGAAAAGATTGGGCGCAGCGCGTCCACTTTGGAGGCGTAGCGGCCGTCGAGCGGGGACAGGGCGAGCAGGGCGGAATCCGACATGGGGAGGGCACTGGAAGGCTGGCGGGGCCGGTATTCTACGCCGCCCCGGCGCCCGGTTCGCCCATCGGTCGCACCGTCACCGCCTGGATGCGGTGCCCGGCCATGCGCCGCACGGTCAGCGTGTGGCCGTCCAGTTGCAGGGTTTCGCCTTCTTCGGGTAGCCGCTGCAGCTGATGCACGATCAGCCCGCCGACCGAATTGACGTGGTCCGGAGCGCTCAGGTCCTGGCCCAGCAAGCGTTCCAGGCGGAAGATCGAGGTGCTGCCGACAACCAGCAACGAGCCATCCTGGCTGCGCACCGGGGCGTCGCGCACCACGTGGCGGTGCTCGTCCTCGATCTCGCCGACCACCACTTCCAGCAGGTCTTCCAGGGTGAAGAAGCCCAGGATGCGGCCTTCGTCCTCCACGCACAGCGCCAGATGGGTGGTGCCGGTGCGAAACTGTTCCAACGCGCTGGGGATGGGGGTTTCCAGTGGCAGCAGGGTGGGCGGGCGCAGCAGCGGACGCAGGTCGTCCAGGTCTTGGCCGCGTGCCATCGCCACCAGCAGGTCCTTGGTATGCAAGATGCCCAGCACCTGCTCGCCGTCGGCGTCGAACCAGGGGTAGCGGCTATAGCGCGACTCGCTGAACTCGGCCAGCACCGATTCAAGCGTCATGCCTTCGCGCAGGGTGCGCATGTGCTCTCGTGGGCGCATCAGGTCGCCGGCAACCAGGTCCGGCAATTCCAGTGCATGGCTCATCAACGCCAGCCCATGATCGGCGGTAGGCGCGTTGGGGTCCTGGCGACCGACGATCAGCTTGAGTTCTTCGCGCGAATAGCGGTGCGACTGGTGCTCCACATCGCCCCAGCCCAGCACGCGTAGCAAGCGGTTAGCGCTGGTATTGAGCACCCAGATTGCCGGGTACATCAGCCAGTAAAAGACATACAACGGTGCAGCCGTCCACAACGACATGCGCTCCGGGCGCCGGATCGCCATGGTCTTGGGTGCCAGTTCGCCGAGTACGATGTGCAAAAACGAAATCAGGCTGAAGGCGATTGCCAGGGCGGTGAACTGCGCCGCGTCATCGGACATGCCAAGCATATCGAACAACGGCTGCAGCAGATGCGCGAATGCAGGCTCGCCGACCCAGCCCAATCCGAGCGATGCCAGGGTGATGCCGAGCTGGCATGCCGACAGATATGCATCCAGGTGCGCGTGTACACCCAGCAACAGACGCCCGCGCCAGCCATGGGTCTGCGCCAGCCCCACTGCCTGCGTGTGCCGCAGCTTGACCAGGGCGAATTCGGCGGCGACGAAGAAGCCGTTCAACAGCACCAGCAGCAGCGCCACAATCAGTAGCAGCACATTACCGAGCATGGTCGCCTCCGCACGGTGCAGAGACGGGTGAATGCATCAATGCAGGGATGAGCGCGGCAGTGCGGTGTGTAGCGAAGTGGAACGCAGGCAATACGGTTCTACAGTCAGGGTCGTCGCCCATGGCGGCGTGCTACCTCGTATGGATCAGCGTTGAGTCTAGTGCACGCGCCGCGATGACATCGTTGCAACGCTGGCAACGGGTATCGTAGTGAGCCTCGCCAGCGTGGGCGCGCCCGCAGCCAGCCGTTGCGTCACCACAATCCAACAATGTGCGGAGAATGCAGATGAGCGAACGTTTCAGGACCGAACACGACAGCATGGGGCAATTGCAGGTGCCCGCCGACGCGTTATGGGGCGCGCAGACCCAACGTGCCGTGCAGAATTTTCCGGTGTCTGGACAGCCGATGCCGCGCGGCTTCATTCGTGCGTTGGGGTTGATCAAGGCCGCCGCCGCCGGCGTCAATGCCGAGCTCGGGCTGTTGCCCAAGTCGATCGGCAAGACCGTGCAGGACGCGGCGTTGCAGGTGGCCGCGGGTACGCATGACGCGCAATTTCCGATCGACGTATATCAGACCGGTTCGGGCACTTCGTCCAATATGAATGCCAACGAGGTGATCGCCACGCTGGCCACGCGCGCCGGCAAGGACGCGGTGCATCCCAACGATCACGTCAATCTGGGGCAGAGTTCCAACGATGTGGTGCCCACCGCGATCCGCGTGTCGGCACTGCTTGCGGTGCAGGAGCACCTGCAGCCGGCGCTCAAGCATCTGCGCAAGACCATCGACAAGCGCGCCAAGTCGCTGGACAAGATCGTCAAGACCGGTCGGACGCATTTGATGGATGCGATGCCACTGACGTTCGGGCAGGAATTCGGGGCCTGGTCTGCGCAATTGAGTTCTGCGCAGGACCGGCTCGACGATGCCCTCAAGCGGCTGCGCCGCTTGCCATTGGGTGGCACTGCAATCGGGACCGGCATCAATGCCGACCCGCGCTTCGGCGGCAAGGTGGCCAAGGCCTTGTCGAGCCTGAGCGGCGTCAAGTTCGAGAGCGCGGAGAACAAGTTCGAAGGCCTGGCCGCGCAGGACGATGCGGTGGAGCTGTCCGGCCAGCTCAACGCGCTGGCCGTGGCGCTGATCAAGATCGCCAATGACCTGCGCTGGATGAACGCCGGCCCCTTGGCCGGGCTGGGCGAGATCGAATTGCCGGCGCTGCAGCCGGGCAGCTCGATCATGCCAGGTAAGGTCAACCCGGTGATCCCCGAGGCCACCGTGATGGCCTGCGCGCAGGTCATCGGCCACCACACCGCGATCACCGTGGCGGGGCAGACCGGCAACTTCCAGTTGAACGTAACGCTGCCCTTGATCGCCTACAACCTGCTGGATTCGATCACCTTGCTGGGTAACGTGTCGCGCCTGCTGGCCGATACCGCCATCGCCGGATTGAAGGTGCGCCAGGACCGCGTGCGCGAAGCGTTGGACCGCAATCCGATCCTGGTCACCGCACTCAACCCGATCATCGGTTACGAAAAAGCCGCAGCGATCGCCAAGCGCGCCTACAAGGAGCAGCGACCGGTGCTGGACGTTGCGAAGGAAGACAGCGGCCTGAGCGAAGCGGAGCTACGGCGGCTGCTCGACCCGGCCACCTTGACCCGTGGCGGGATCCAGGCAGGTGGTGGCAGCGGCGGGTGAGGTCTGCTGCACACTGCGATGTGAAGCGAGGTAGGAGCGCGCCTGGGCGCGATATGGCGTTGTCGATAACGCCTCACGCGCCAGAGCGCTCCCATGCGTCAATAGCGCTGCGGATCTCGCAGCGCTGCGCGCTTGTCAATGCCGCTCGGCCTGCACGTTGCCGAAACTTTCGCGGTAGGGCTGCAGCGACGGGATTTCATCCAGCAATTCGCCGCTGAGCGTCTGGATCTGCGGCGTAGCGTTCAGCTTGATCGACTTGTAGCCCGGATCCGGGCCAGCGTCGTTGATGGCCTGCTGGCGCAGCATCTGCAGATGCCCGAACAGCAGCTGCAGCTTGGCGCGGGTCGGTTCCTTCTGCGGCAGCGCGATGTCGTCGATCTTGAGCGTGCCGTCGGGTGTGATCTCCGCATTGGCAGCCGGCGGGCGGCGGATCATCACCGACTGGGTGGTGATGGCAACGCGCGGCTTGCCGCGCTCGGCGCGACGGGACGACTGGTCGCCACAGGCGGCAAGGGCGCACAGCAGCAACGCCATGCAGAGCATCACGAACTTGTTCATGGTGTCGAGGATCCAGGAAAGCGCGTTAGTGTAAGCCCGCACGAGTCTGCGAATCGTCGCGGATTCAACGACGAGAGGCGGACAAAACGTCGCAGGGCGGCGCCTGATGAACACGCTGGCCGTTTTTAGGTCCCGCTGCCGCGGCCTCTTCAAGTCGTCACGGCTCTCACTGCGTCGTTAGCCGGCAAGCTCGTCGAAGCACCCCGAAGCATGTCGCACTCTGTCGGTCGCCGGTGTTGCAGCGGCACCGGGCAACGTGCGCGCTGCCGCAGCAGTCGAGGCCGTAGATCCGGATGGCTGCGGGTCGCATTCCAACGCCAACATAGGCAGCAGCAGCATCACCATGGTGTCCGATCGGTCGGCCTGTGCTGGGGTACGGTCGTCGGATGTCTGCCAAATGGGGCAAGCGCTGCGGCACCGAGTGCACGCCCTGGACCTGCGCCAGGGCGTGCCTAACACGAAGCGCTCTCCGGCGAGGCGCTTGATGGGAAAGACGCCGCCGTAATCAATGACGGCAGTCGTCGATATCCTTTTGAGTCAGGTTGGCGTAAGGCCCGAATTCCGGCACCACGCGCGTGGCTGCGTCCTGTGCGGTGCGCAGCTTGCCCAGCTGGTCGCAGATCAGCATGGCTTTTTGTTTGAAGGTCTCCGCCTCGGCCTCGATCTTGTCGCCGATCTGGTCCGGGTTGCCACTGAGCACACCCTTGAGCGCTTCACCGGCCGCATGTGCGCCGAATGCAGCGCCTTGGGTGCCGATATCGATGCCCTTCGCAGCAACGCCCTGGATCTGCGTGTAATAGCTGCGCATCGCCAGCTGCTGCGCAGCGTTCAAGGCGACCGGCTTGCCGTCGATGCTGAGCGCGCCGTCCGCACCGATGCTTGCTGCAGGCAAGCCGCTACGCTTGAGCGTCACGGTCTTGCCGCTGAAGGTCACACCGCTGCTGTCGTCCTGGCCGGTGACCACAACCTTGGGCTCGGACTTGCCGCAGCCCACCAATAACGCACTCACCAGCACCGCTGAAAGAATCAGTTTCATCAATAGTCCCCCAGATCGAAGTGGTTAGTTGTCTGCAGGCACGCGGGTCGTGCCGGTGACGTCCTTGAGAGTGATATCGCCGCTGCCCTTGCGCGCAACGCTGACATCGCCGCTGACCTTGCGCACGTTGAGTGCGCCTGAATTGATTGCCTCGACGGTGATGTTTCCCTGCACGTCGTTGAGCTCCATCTCGCCTGACCCGATCGTGCCGACCTTGATACTGCCGGCCACATCGCGCAGCGTGACCTCGCCCGAGCCCACCTTGCCGATCTCCGCCGCCCCGTGGATCTGCTTGGCCTTCAGATCGCCCGAGCCCACGACCAGGACGTGGAGCGCACCAATGTCTTCGAGTTCGACCTCGCCCGAGCCTACCTTGGCGGTGACGCGGCCCTTGCTGTGGCGGATGGCCACATCGCCGGAGCCGACATCGGCACTCACTGCAGCGGCGCCGGTGATGCCGGCATCGCCGGAGCCTACATCCAACTGCACCAGCAGATGATTCGGCACGCTGCCACGCAGATCTAGATACGAGTAGTTTGCGCCGATGGACATGCGCGCCAGCCGCTCATCCGTCAGCGTCACTACCAACTTGGAGCCAACCCGCTTCTGAGTGACGGTCAAACTCTTCAGTACGTCGGCCTTGGCTGCGCATGCGCGGCCCTGCAGGCGACCACCCGTGCCGGGCGACGCCTCCAGATGCAAGTCGCTGGAACCGACCTCGAACAATACCGATTTCACTCCTGACAGCTGCAGCTCCAGGCTGCGTGGCTCGGAAAACTTGCACTGCTCCTCGGCTGCTGCTGCGCCGGGCAATGCGAACAGGATGGCCAGGGCCAAAGGCAGGCGCATGTGGTGTCCTCAGGCTTCGGAGCGCCGGCGGCGCAGGTAGATGGAGGCGGCGATCAGGGCGATACCGATGGCGGCACCGATCCAGATGTCCGGGTCGCCGTACACACGCGAACTGTCGGTGTGCTGCAACGCCCACTGCACCAGGTCGCTGGGGTTCTGCATCGCACTACTGTCCAGATTGCCGCTGACGGCAAGGGGCGACCAGGTGCCAGGCAGGGCGCTGAGCAGACCGCGGTAGCCGACGATGTACCAGATACCGCCGATCGGCAGCGATACGCCCGGCATCGCCGCCAGGATGCTCAACATCACGCAGGCCAGCAGCGGAAACAGCACGGCCCACAGGAACGGCTTGCTGCTGGCCCAGGCCGAGCAGAACATCAGCCAGCCGATGGTTGGCAACGCCCACAGCAGGCTCATCGGTACGGTTTTCAGTAGCAACCACATCAACGCGAACGGGTGCGAATGGGTGGCCAACGCCCATGGGCTGGGCACGCCCGCGATCGAGGCACCAACGATAGCGATCAACCACAGCGCCAGCCCCACCGCTGCACCGATCACGATGGAAATCACCGGTGCCAGCAGCAGCGCCCAGGCCGCCTTGGACAGCACGGTCTGCACGTCGGACACTGGCAACGATTTCCAGAACAGCACGCTGCGGTCGCGGCGATCATCGTAGAGGCTGCCCAGCGCATAGAAGAACACCACGAACGCCAGCACCACCGACGCAATGCCGATGCCACCGAGCAGCAGCCCGTCGCCGACCTGGCCCAGCGTGCGCGTGTATTCGGCCAGGTCGTCCATCCTGATGCTGTCGCCGGACATGTTGCGGCGAGCGCTGATCGCACCGATCACCGCGCCCAGCAGCGCGAAGAACACCGCGATGCCGCCGGTGATCACCTGCGCCCAGACGAAGCCGCCGCGGTGCTCCCAGTATTCGCGCTTGAGTAGCCAGCCGAAGGTGCGGGCAGGCGATGCGTGATTGGTCATGGCATTCATGCGTAGGTCCCCTTCATGACGGCAACAAACAGGTCGGCCAGGCCGGGATTGCGGGTTTCGCCGAAGCGCGCGAGCTGATCCTTGGGCACGCCATCGAACAGCATCACGGTCTTGCCGAAGGGCAGGGCGCGCTCGTCGATCGGTGTCAGGGCGCGTGCAGTTTCCAGATGTTCGGCACCCACCAGTACTTCGGTGTAGCGCTGCGCCACGTCTTCCATGTCGGCGGTGAGCACGATGCGGCCGTCGCGGATGAACATCACATCGGTGAGGATGTGTTCGATCTCTTCGACCTGGTGCGTGGTGACGATGATGGTCTTCTGCTCGTCGAAGTAATCCTCCAGCAGACGCTGGTAGAACTGCTTGCGATACAGGATGTCCAGGCCCAGGGTGGGCTCGTCCAGCACCAGGATGCGCGCGTCGATGGCCATCACCAGCGCCAGGTGCAGCTGCACGATCATGCCCTTGGACAGCTCGCGCACCCGCGACTTGCGATTGAGCTGGGTATTGGCCAAAAAACGCTCGCACTTGGCACGATCAAAGCGCGGGTGCACGCCGGCGACGAAGTCGATCGCCTCGCCTACCCGCAACCAACGCGGCAGCACCGCCACGTCGGCGATGAAGCAGACCTCATTCATCAGCGCGTTGCGCTCGGTGCGCGGGTCCATGCCCAGCACCTTTAGATCGCCGTCGAAGTCGGTCAGACCCAGCACCGCCTTGAGCGCCGTGGTCTTGCCGGCGCCGTTGGGGCCTATCAATCCGACGATGCGGCCTGGTGCGATGGTAAAGCTGGTGTTGTCCAGCGCCAGCCGATGTTTGTAAGCCTTGCGCAGGCCACGTGCGTCGACGACATGGTCGGTGGAGACGGCGGTCATGGTGTTTTCCCCTGTGGCAACAGATCGTCGATGGACAGGCCCAGGCGCTGGATGCGTTCCAGTACCGCCGGCCATTCTTCATTCAAGAAGCGGTCGCGTTCGCTTCCGCGCAGCTTCTGTGCGGCTTCCGGGGTCATGAACATGCCCAGGCCGCGGCGTTTTTCCACCAGGTTCTCGTCGGCCAACTCCTGGTAGGCGCGCGAGACGGTGATGGGATTGAGTTGGTAGTCCGCCGCCACCTGGCGCACCGAAGGCAGGGCGTCGCCAGGTTTGAGGATTCCATCGAGCATCATGGCAATGACCCGTTCCTTGAGTTGGCGGTAGATGGGAGCGCCGTCGCTCCATTGGATGTCGTTCATGATCAGTTCCGTGGGCGCAGAACCTGCGCGAAGGAGAAATAGGGCATCGACAGCGAAGCACGCAGGTGCCGGCCAGGCCGGGTGCGCTCCTCGGGGGGAGTTGTCGCGTTTTCCGTAACCGCCTCCGACACGCCATAATCGGCGCCGGACTCCGTGACCTGACTGGAAGCGGCTCCCAGCCAACCAATGGCAAACAGGGTGCTGCCGAACAGCAACAGCGGAACTGGTCGCGTGACACGTGTGCTGTTCATGCTTTCCCCCTGCGTTGGATGACTGGTGTTGTATTCAACTATAACACCGACACGCAGGCAGTCAACTGCTTGTCACACCCAACTGATGGCACCCCGTGCAAAACCGGGTGCCGCATCATCTTCGAAGGCCTGCCAATGTTGCTCAAACGTCTATTGGTCGTTGTATTCGCTGGCTTTTTTGCCGGCTCCGCGCTGGCTGCCGCGGCGCCTCTGCTGGATCTGGACTATCGCCCGCTGGCCGGCAAGGCACCTATCAACCTGAACCGTAGTTACGGCGGCAAGGTGGTGATGGTGGTCAACACCGCCAGCAAATGTGGTTTCACTCCCCAGTACGAAGGCCTGGAAGCGCTCAACCAGCGCTTCGCCAGCCGGGGGTTTGCAGTGCTGGGCTTCCCGTCCAACGATTTCCAGGGGCAGGAACCCGGATCTGAGAAACAGATCCAGGAATTCTGCACGCTGACCTATGGTGTCAAGTTCCCGATGTTTGAGAAGGTGCATGTGCTGGGCAAGAATGCGACGCCGCTGTATCAGCGGTTGACGCAGGCCACGGGCGTGGCGCCGGGCTGGAACTTCCACAAGTATTTGATTGGTCGCGACGGGCGCGTGGTGGCGCAGTTCCCCAGCAAGATCAAACCGGACGATCCGAGCGTGTTGGCAGCGATCGAGCGCGAGCTCAATGCGCCGTCGCGCTGAGCGCGGCTCTCGCAACGCCGCGTGCGCATGCGACAATACGTGTTCAGCGCCGTCGGTGGCGTGTCTTTTCACTTTCGGGAAGTGCATCGAATGAAGATGGGAAAGCGCGGCGCGACGGCGTCGCTACTGATGGCGGCAATGACGGCTTCGATGCCGGCGATGTCGCAGCAACCGGCCGCAGCGGCCACCAAGGAGAAGCCAGTTTTGAATGCATCGTCTGAGAAGAGCACGCGCGACAACGTCAGCTACGCCATCGGGATGGACGTGGCGCGCTCGTTCGAGCCGATTGCCCAGGACATCGATCTGAGCGCGATGCAACGCGCCATCGAAAATGCATTCAAGGGTGGCAAGCCGCTGTTGTCCGACGAGCAGACCCAGGCGACCGATACCGCATTGCGCACCGCGCTCGCTGCCCGTAACGGCCAGCAGGTGCCGGGCATGGCGCCGGGTTCCGCGCCGGCCGCGCCGTCCAAGGAAAACGTCGGCCTGATGCTGGGCGACCGTGCGGTCGGTCCGTCGCTGGCCGGCATCAAGGACGAGATCGATCTGTCGATCCTGATGGAAGCGGTACGCACCGTGTTCGCCAAGGGCACCACGCGTCTGACCCAGCAGGAAGCCGCAGCCACCATGCAGGCGTTCGCCTCTGCCAAGCAGGGCGCTGCCGGTGCCAAGAACCGCGAAGAAGGCAATGCCTTCCTGGCCAAGAACAAAACCGAAAAAGGCGTGATCACCACCGCGTCCGGGCTGCAGTACATGGTGTTGCGCCAGGGCAGCGGCGAGCGCCCGATGCGGACCAACAAGGTGCGTGTGAACTACGAAGGCAAGCTGCTCGATGGGCAGGTCTTCGACAGTTCGTACCAGCGCGGCCAGCCAGCCGAGTTCGGTCTGGATCAAGTCATTCCCGGTTGGACCGAAGGCGTCGCCTTGATGCCGGTCGGTTCGAAATATCGTTTCTGGATTCCATCCAACTTGGCCTATGGCCCGAACGGCACGCAAGGGGGGCCGATCGGACCAGACGCAGCGTTGACGTTCGATGTCGAACTGATGGGTATCCTTCCCTGATCCCCCACAGGAGTACCCCGGACGAGGCCGTTCGTTGCATGCATGAGCAACTCTCGCCGCGCGACCAGGCACTGGATGCGCGGTTGGTGGAACTGGAAACGCGCCTCTCCTTTCAGGAGCAGGCGCTCAATGAACTGAGTGAAGCGCTTGCGGACGCCCGTTTGACGGGCGCCCGCAACGCCGAGCTGATCCGCCACCTGCTCGAGGATCTGGGCAAGGTGCGCTCCACGTTGTTTGCCGATGCAGCGGACGAACCGCCGCCTCCGCACTATTGATTGCAGATTGCCACCGCCATGAGCGATACCTTACGTGACCAGTTGCTTGGCCTGGGCTTCAAGTCCGCGCCCAAGCCCGAACGCAAACCCGACGCACGGCCTGCCGCGCGTCACCATGGCAACGGTGGCAAGCCCGCACCCGGCGGCAACAGGCCGGGTGGCCAGGGCAGGGGACCGCAGCGGCCGCACGCCGCTGCGGCGACCGATGCAACCCGTGGACGTAACAGCGATGGCAGGCCCGACCGGCGCCATGATGGCAAACCGGCAGCGTCGCCACGTCCGCAACATCCCAATGCCGACCGCCGTGGCCCCAGGCCGGCGCGCACGCGCGAGGATATCGACCTGGCCAAGGCCTATGCGATCCGTGCGCAACGCGAAAAGGACGAGCGCATCGAAGCTGAGCGGCTGAAGCAGGAAGAAGCGCGCCTGCGTCGCGAAGCCAAGGCCAAGCTCGAAGAGCTGCTCAAGGACAAGGGCCTGAACCATCCCGATGCCGACATTGCGCGGCATTTCCCGTATGGCGGCAAGATCAAGCGCATTTACGTCACCGCCGATCAGCTCAAGGCGCTCAATGCCGGCGAGCTGGGCGTGCTGCAACTCAACGGGCGCTACGTGCTGGTGACCGCCGAGGTGCTTGCCGAATCCGAATCCGTCTTCGCACCGTCGGTCGCGCTGAAGGTGGACCCGAATGCACCGGCCGGCGACGACCCGTACGCCGATCCCAAGTATCAGGTGCCCGACGATCTGGTCTGGTAATACCGCAGTCCGCAGATGATGTGACACGTAGGCACCTGCCGGGTGCCTTTGTTGTTTGTGATTCTGTCGCAGGCCAAGCAACGCCGGGTGCGTGGCGTCGTGAGGGCATAGCCTGTCTCACATCGTCTGGTATGTGACGGTAGATCGCTGCACGCTGCGCATCTAATCGAGTGAAAAACTGTCTCGGGCCACCCCTCGCATCGTGCATGCTTGTGCGCAATTAGCCGCGCAGACTGAGGGCAACCGCGTCCTGTTCGCTGTCTGCGGCGCAGATGCGTCGCGCCGCGTGCCGTTGCAGTTGCCGGTTGTGATAGCGCTGGCAGTGCACTTGCTATACAAGCCGGTCACGGCTAGCGCGTCACCATGCGCGCCATTACCGTAAGGCGCACGCAGGCTTAATGTCTATCGCGCCGTTGCTCACTTTCCGATGGTGCCGCATATGTCCGTGTCCTCGAACTATATGAAGCGTTACGCTGGGGACTCAATTTCGCCCGCCACGCGTAATCCGCTGCGTTTGCGTGCTGCTCGCCTGGGCGGATCAGCCGGCATAGTGCTCGCGCTCTGTGGTGCGAGTCCGCACGCATTTGCCCAGTCGGAAGACGCACCGGCATTCGACCGCCCTGGCATCCCGTTCGCTGCCGAGGTGCTGCAGCCTGGTGCGTTCGCGTGGGAGCAGGGCTTGCCGGATGCCAGTACCGACCGTGCTGAAGGTCAGCGCACAACGCTGTATACGGCAGACACCGTGCTGCGTCTGGGACTGTCACAGCACGTGGAGTTGCAACTGGGGAGTGACAGTTACAATTGGCAGCACGGTGGTGGCGCGCACGCGCACGGCGGTGGCGACAGCCACGTTGGGTTGAAGGTCGCCCTGCCATCGCGTTCGGAGAGTTTTCATTGGGCTGCATTGGGCACCTATAGCGTGCCGACCGGCAACCCCGCCTTCAGCGATGGCTATTCGCGTGAGCTCGGGGTGACTGCATCGTGGGATCTCGCGCAGCAGCGCGCGTTGGCGTTGTACGTCAATTACGCACGCGACAACGATGGGCACACCTGGACGTTTTCGCCCAACTACACGTTCTTCTCGGGCGAGCATTTCAGCAGTTATGTGGAAGCAGGCCTGGATACCGGCAGCGAGCATTCGCGTGTGGCCGGTGCCGGCGGCGCCTGGCAGCTGCCGCATGCGATGCAGCTGGACGTATCTGTGCTGCGCGGGCTGACCTCGCAAAGCCCGGATTGGCAGGGCGGGATCGGGTTATCGATCGCGTTTCAGTAGTGGGATCCTCGATCCACAGCCGCCACGACGGTATTGCAGCCTGCGTGTGCGTCCGGTGCCGAAAGCGAATGCTGCACTGCCGCATGCATTGACTAGCCGGAAGAGGCTTAATTGGATCGATCCAATTTAAGTCCAGTGCATGCGCGTTTTTCACTCAGTGGGGTTCGCCGCTTGACGCGGCCCAAGACTTCAGCCACGCCCGAGGCTGGCGACGCGCGCCTGGCACGGCGTGGCGCGGTGACGCTGCGCGACATTGCAAGCGCGATCGGCGTCTCGCGCGCGACTGTGTCGCTAGTGCTGCGGGGTAGCCCGCTGGTGCATGCGAGCACCCGCGCGCGCGTGGAAGCCGAGCTTGACCGCCAACATTACGTCTACAACCGGGCAGCGGCCAATCTGCGCCAGCGCACCTCGTCCAGTATCGCGCTGGTCATCAATGATCTGTCCAATCCGTTTTTCGCAGAGTTTGCAGCCGGAGTCGACGAAGCATTGGGCGCGGCCGGCTATGTGACGTTGTTGGGCAGCACCGGCGAGTCCACGCAGCGTCAGCAGGCGGTGCTGACCTCGTTGATGGAGCACACGCCCGCCGGGATCATCCTGTCGCCTGCCGAGGGCAGCCAGGCGCAGGCCCTGGCGCAGGTGCTCGGCCGCCAGCGCAACGTGGTGTTGTTCAATCGCGAAGTGGAAGGCGCCGGCTGGGACCTGTTGGCACTGGACAACGAGCAGGGTGCGTTCCTGGCCTGCATGCATCTGATTGCGCAAGGCCACCGGCACATCGTGTTCTTCGGCGGGCATGCCGAATCCAGCTCGTGCCGACAGCGCCGCGCCGGCTATACGCGCGCGATGTCCGGCGCGGGACTGGATGCGCACTACGTCGAGTCGGCGCCCAATCGTCAGGATGCTGCGCTGTGCGGCACGCGCATGCTCGATAACGCCGATCAACCCGCCACAGCAGCGGTTTGCTACAACGACAGCGTTGCGCTTGGCCTGATGGCGGCGCTTGCGATGCAAGGCATCGTGCCAGGCCGCGATTTCGCGGTGACCGGTTTCGACGACATCGCCGAAGCCGCCTTGTTTACGCCGGCGCTGACCACGTTGGCGGCAGACCCACGTGCGCGCGGCCGGCAGGCTGCGCAGCTGGTGCTGCAGCGTATCGGCAGCCCGGACCTGGCCTCGCAACGGCTGACTGCTGCGGTCGCGCTGAAAGTCCGCGCGAGCAGCGCCTGCGCACCCGCGCACCCCTCTTCTTCGCAACATCCCACAAGCGATTCCCCCGTCCATTCTCCCACCAAGGCCTCAGGCCGCTGACCAGGCAACTTCTATGGTTTCCCTTTCCACGCAATCCCCGATGCCAAGCGGCAATAAGGCGCCCGTCAACAACCGCGTCGCATTGTCGGTGGTGACCACGATCTTTTTTATGTGGGGCTTTCTCACCTGCCTCAACGACATCCTGATCCCGCATCTGAAGGCGGTGTTCGAGCTCAATTTTGCGCAGGCGATGCTGGTGCAGTTCACCTTCTTCGGCGCCTACTTCCTGATGTCGCTGCCGGCCGGTTGGCTGGTCAATCGCCTCGGCTACAAGCAGGGCATCGTGGCCGGGCTGGCGGTAGCGGCGGTCGGTGCGCTGGGTTTCTGGCCGGCGGCGGAGTTGCGCGTGTACGGCGCGTTCCTGGGGGCATTGTTCGTGCTGGCGACCGGCATCACCATCCTGCAGGTGGCGGCTAACCCGTATGTCGCATTGCTGGGTCCGGAGCGCAGTGCCTCCAGCCGTCTGACCCTGGCGCAGGCGCTCAATTCGCTGGGGACCGCAATCGCACCGTTGCTGGGTGGCTGGTTGATCCTGTCCAACACGGTGATGAGCGGCGACCAGCTCAAGGCCTTGCCTGAGGCCGAGCAGCTGGCCTATCGCGTACAGGAAGCGCAGGCCGTGCAGGGCCCTTACATCGGGCTGGGCGTGGTGCTGTTCCTGCTGGCGATCTTCGTGTTTCTGTTCCGTCTGCCGGCATTGACTGACGCCGGCGCGCAGAGGGAAGAAAACAAGCACTCGCTGCTCGATGCGCTGCGTCATCCGCATGTGCGCTTCGGTGTGCTGGCGATCTTTTTCTATGTCGGCGCAGAAGTGTCGATCGGCAGCTTGATGGTCAATTACTTCTCGTTGCCGGAGATCGGTGGGTTCACCGAGCGCGAGGCGACCAAGTACGTCTCGGCATACTGGACGCTGGCGATGATCGGCCGCTTCATCGGGTCGGCGTTGCTGGCCAAGCTGTCGCCGCGCGTGCTGTTGTCTGTGTTTGCCGGCATCAACGCTTTGCTGTTGGGGCTGACCATGGCCAGTGGCGGCATGCTGGCGGTGTATGCGCTGGTGGCCATCGGCCTGTTCAACTCGATCATGTTCCCTACCATTTTTACCCTGGGCATCGAGCGTCTTGGTCCGTTGACCGGGCGGGCGTCCAGCCTGTTGATCATGGCCATTGTGGGCGGCGCGATCGTGCCGTATCTGCAGGGTCTGCTGGCCGATCGCATCGGCCTGCATGAGTCGTTTGTGCTGCCGTTGGTGTGCTACCTGTACATCGTCTTTTACGGCATCTGGGGTTCGCGCCTGCGCGGCGCACTGGTGGAGGCGCGCGCATGAGTGCTAGCAAGAACCAGGTGGTCTGTTTCGGCGAAGCCTTGATCGACATGCTCGCACTGCCGCAGGCCAGCACCGATGACGCGCGCACCTTTGCGCAATATGCCGGCGGTGCGCCTGCCAATGTCGCGGTTGCGGTGGCGAAGCTTGGCGGCGCCGCGCATTTTGTGGGCATGCTCGGGCGTGACATGTTCGGCGACTTCCTGCTGCAGAGCCTGCAGCAGGCCGGTGTTGCCACCGACGGCATTGTGCGCATCGGTGAAGCCAAGACCGCGCTTGCGTTTGTGGCGCTGGACGAAGCCGGTGAGCGCAGTTTCAGCTTCTACCGGCCACCGGCAGCGGATTTGCTGTTCCGTTCGGAGCACTTTGCCGCGGACGGTTTTGCGCAAGCAGCGGTGCTGCACGTGTGCTCCAACAGCATGACCGAGGATGCGATCGCGCAGTGCACGCTGGACGGCATGCGCCGTGCGCGTGCCGATGGCGCCATCGTCAGCCTGGACCTCAATCTGCGCCCGATGCTGTGGCCGCAGGATGTGGACCCGGCGCCGTTGTTATGGGAAGCACTGGCGCTGGCCGATGTGGTCAAGCTCTCGCGCGAGGAACTGGAGTATCTGGCCGGCACCTTGCACAGCGATGCCAGCGCGGTGACACAGAAACTGTGGCAGGGCAACGCACGCTGGCTGCTGGTCACCGACGGCGGCGGCCCGGTGCATTGGCAGACACGGGTGGATTCCGGCCAGGTGCCGGCGTTCACGGTGCAGGTGCGCGACAGCACCGCCGCCGGCGATGCGTTTGTCGGTGGTCTGCTCTATCAGCTGGCCGTCCGTGCGACCACGCTTGAACACCTTTGCAGTGATGCTGCAGCCATGACGCAAGTGATTCGTTTCGCTGCGGCTGTTGGCGCACTGGCAGTCACGCGCAAGGGCGCGTTCGCCGCGATGCCCAGCATCGATGAAGTCCATTCCCTTATCCAGGAACAAGCATGAGCCCGTTGCCCGCATCTCCCGCCCCCGATTTCCGTTCGGCCGATGTGCTGCGCCAGCATATTGCCGACACCATGGTGTTCTATCACCCGCGCGCGATCGATCCGGCCGGTGGCTTCTTCCAGTATTTCAAGGATGACGGCAGCATCTACGATGCCGGTCACCGGCATCTGGTGAGCAGCACGCGCTTCGTCTTCAACTACGCGATGGCGTATCGCGAATTCGGCAACGCGGAGTACCTGCAGGCGGTGCGTCACGGCCTGGATTATCTGCGCAACGTGCACCGCAACGCGGCCACGGGTGGGTATGCCTGGACGTTGCGCGATGGCGTCGTGGAAGATGACATGAATCACTGCTACGGCGTTGCATTCGTGCTGCTGGCGTATTCGTGCGGCCTGAAAGCCGGCGTCGCCGAGGCGCGTGCGTGGATGGACGAAACCTGGCAGTTGCTGGAAAAGTACTTCTGGGAAGCAGAGTTCGGCCTGTATCGCGACGAAGCCGATGCCCAGTTCAACTTCACTACGTATCGCGGCCAGAACGCCAACATGCATATGTGCGAGGCGATGATCGCCGCCTACGAGGCGAGCGGCGAACAGCGCTATCTCGATCGGGCACTGCTGCTGGCCGATCACATGACCCGACGCCAGGCGGCCAAGGCAGATGGCCTGGTGTGGGAGCACTACGACCCGCAATGGAACATCGATTGGGACTACAACCGCGATAATCCCAAGCACCTGTTCCGCCCCTGGGGCTTCCAGCCCGGTCACCAGACCGAATGGGCCAAGCTGCTGATGCTGCTCGATCGCTATGCACCCACGGACTGGCTGTTGCCGACGGCGCAGCATCTGTTCGATATTGCGGTGGACCGCTCATGGGATGCACAGCGTGGCGGGTTGTATTACGGCTTCGCGCCCGACGGCCAGGTGTGCGACGACGACAAGTATTTCTGGGTGCAGGCCGAATCGTTGGCTGCAGCGGCTTTGTTGGCGCAGCGAAGTGGCGATGCGCGCTATTGGCAGTGGTACGACAAGCTGTGGGATTACTCCTGGAAGCATCTGGTCGACCACCGCTACGGGGCGTGGTACCGCATTCTGGATGCGGACAACCGCAAGTACAGCGATGAGAAGAGCCCGGCCGGCAAGACCGACTACCACACCATGGGCGCGTGCTACGAAGTGCTGAACGTGTTGCGGCCGGCAGATTGATGCGGGTGTGACAGGGCGCGGCCGTCTATGAGCGGTCGCGCTGTCTTGCAGGGGCGCACCCGCGCGCGACGCGGCGTTATCGTTCAAGCCCTCCGCAGCCGGGTGCGCTACGACATTGGTTTGCCTGTGGTTGTGGCGATGCCGACCCGTTCTTATTCCGGGTCGTAATCCAGATTCGATGCGAGCAAGCGCTCGGCCAAAGCCAGCGTGATGCCCTTGCGCTTTGCGTAGTCGGCGACTTGTTCCTTGCCCAGCCGCCCGACCACGAAATACTGGCTCTTGGGATGGCTGAAGTAATACCCCGACACCGCGGCGGTGGGCAGCATTGCAAAGCTTTCGGTGAGCGACATGTCCGCATTGCGTTCGGCATCGAGCAGGTCGAATAGCATGCGTTTTTCGCTGTGTTCCGGGCAGGCAGGGTACCCAGGCGCCGGGCGAATGCCGCGATAGCGTTCGGCAATCAGTGCCTCGTTGTCGAGGTCTTCGTTATCGATGTAGCCCCAGAACTCGGTGCGCACGCGCTGGTGCAGGCGCTCGGCCAGGGCTTCGGCCAGGCGATCGGCCAGTGCCTTGAGCAGGATCGAGTTGTAGTCGTCGTGCGCCGCTTCAAAACGCGCAACATGCGGGTCGATTCCGATACCGGCGGTGACCGCAAACGCACCGATCCAGTCCTGTTTGCCGCTGCTCTTGGGCGCGATGAAATCAGCCAGGCAGAAGTCGGGGCGGTCGATGGGTTTGTCGACTTGCTGGCGCAAGAAGTGCAATAAGCGCCGGGATTCGGGATGGGGAACTGGGGATTGGCTGGGCTGCTGCGAATCCGCAGTCTCGCTTGCCCGATCCCGGTGGTCTGTCAGGGCCACTTCAACATCATCGCCAACGCTAGTTGCAGGCCACAGCCCGAACACCGCCTTGGCCGTGAGCCATTTTTCGTCGACGATCTGCTTGAGCATGCGTCGTGCATCGCGATACAGCTCGCTGGCCTGGGTGCCGACGATTTCGTCGCTGAGGATGGCGGGGAATTTTCCGGCCAGCTCCCACGCCTGGAAGAACGGCGTCCAGTCGATCAGCTCGATCAATTCTTGCAGCGGGTAATCGTCGAAGACATGCAGGCCCGGCTGACGCGGAGTAGGCGGTGTGTAGTTAGTCCAATCGCCATCGAAACGCTGTGCCCGTGCCTTTTCCAATGACACCAGCCGCTTTGCATCGCCGCGGTTGCGATGGCGTGCGCGGATCTCGGCGTAGTCCGCATCGTTGGCGGCGACAAATGCCTGGCGCAGGTCGCGCGAGATCAGCGATTGCGCAACCCCCACCGCACGCGAGGCATCCTTCACCCAGACCGTGGGCGCAGTGTAATGCGGGTCAATTTTCAGCGCAGTGTGCGCACGCGAGGTGGTGGCACCACCGATCAATAACGGAATCTCGAAACCCTGTCGCTGCATTTCGCGCGCAACATGCGACATTTCCTCAAGCGAGGGCGTGATCAACCCGGACAGGCCGATCAGGTCTGCATTTTCTTCGCGCGCACGGTCCAGAATTACCTGCGCAGACACCATCACGCCCAGGTCCACCACATCGAAGTTATTGCAGGCCAGTACCACGCCGACGATGTTCTTGCCGATGTCGTGCACATCGCCCTTGACGGTGGCCATGATGATCTTTCCGTTGGATTTCCCGACATCGCCGGTGCGCAATTTTTCTGCTTCGATAAAGGGCAGCAGATAGGCCACGGCCTTTTTCATCACGCGGGCGGACTTGACCACTTGCGGCAGGAACATCTTGCCGGCGCCGAACAGGTCGCCGACCACGTTCATGCCGTCCATCAGCGGGCCTTCGATCACATCCAATGGACGTGTGGACTGCTGGCGTGCCTCTTCGGTATCGGTTTCCACATAGGCATCGATGCCGTGCACCAGCGCATGCGCCAGACGTGCACGGACAGGCTTGTTGCGCCAAGCCAGATCTTCGGCCTTGGCCGCGCCCTTGCTGCCTTTGTAGCGTTCGGCGATTTCCAGCAGGCGCTCGGTGCCGTCCTTGCGGCGGTTGAGGATCACGTCCTCCACGCGTTCCCGCAAATCCGGGTCCAGCTCGTCGTAGATCGGCATGCCGCCGGCATTGACGATGCCCATGTCCATGCCGGCCTTGATCGCATGGAACAAAAACACCGAGTGGATCGCCTGGCGCACCATCTCGTTGCCGCGGAACGAGAACGACACGTTCGATACGCCGCCGGAGATATGGCAATGCGGCAGCGTGCGCTTGATCTCGCGCGTGGCCTCGATGAAGTCCACCGCGTAGTTGTCGTGTTCCTCGATGCCGGTGGCCACGGCAAAGATGTTCGGGTCGAAGATGATGTCTTCCGGCGGAAAACCCACCTGCTCGGTCAGCACGGTGTAGGCGCGCGTGCAGATTTCCACCTTGCGCGCGCAGGTGTCTGCCTGGCCCACTTCATCGAAGGCCATGACCACGGCGGCGGCGCCATAACGCAGCACCTTGCGCGCCTGTTCGATGAAGACTGCTTCACCTTCCTTGAGCGAGATCGAGTTGACCACGCTCTTGCCCTGCAGGCATTTCAAGCCGGCCTCGATCACAGTCCATTTGGACGAATCCACCATCACCGGGATGCGCGCGATATCCGGCTCGGACATGATCAGATTGAGAAAGCGTGTCATCGCTTTTTCGGAATCGATCAGGCCCTCGTCCATGTTGACGTCGAGGATCTGCGCGCCATTGGCGACCTGTTGGCGGGCGACTTCCACCGCTTCTTCGTAGCGCTCTTCCTTGATCAGCTTGCGGAACTGCGCGCTGCCGGTGACGTTGGTGCGCTCGCCGACATTGACGAACAGCAGGTCCGGGGTGATGACCAAGGGCTCCAGGCCGGACAGGCGGGTATAGCGGGGAGTGCTCATACAAGTCTCGGCTGGACGGCGATAGCGCGATCGGTCTTGGTGGGATGGTGCGCACGGCAGAACGATGCCGCGCGATGGAATGCGACCCTTATCCGGCGCTGCCCGCCACCTTCTCCCGCGGGCGGGAGAAGGGCAGTACGCGGCGCACGGCGCGTCCTAGTCGCAGCCCAAGGGCTGCGCAGTCCTTCTCCCGCCAGCGGGAGAAGGTGCCCGAAGGGCGGATGAGGGCTCTCTTGCCGCATCACGCTGCCAACTCCTGCGCGCCAGGCAATTGCCGCGGCGACAGATCGGCGACTGCTTCGGCGATGGCGCGGATATGGTCCGGCGAGGTGCCGCAGCACCCGCCGACCAGATTGAGCAGGCCGGCCTGGGCGAACTCGCGCAGCGTCTGCGCCATTTCTTCCGGGGTTTCGTCGTATTCGCCGAACGCATTGGGCAGGCCGGCATTGGGATGCGCGCTGACGTAGCCGTCGGCGATCTGCGCCAGCGTTTCCACATGCGGGCGTAAATCCTTGGCGCCCAGCGCGCAATTCAAACCCACCGACAGTGGCCGGCCGTGCGCGACCGAAGCGTAGAACGCTTCGGCAGTCTGCCCCGACAGGGTGCGACCGGACGCATCGGTGATGGTGCCGGAGATCATCACCGGCAGCCGTCCGCCACGCGTTTCGAAGACTTCTTCGATGGCGTACAGCGCGGCCTTGGCGTTGAGGGTGTCGAAGATGGTTTCCACCATCAAGGTGTCCGCGCCGCCGTCGATCAGACCTTCGATCGCCTCGCGATAGGTCTGTCGCAGTGCGTCGAAGCTGGTATTGCGATAACCGGGGTCGTTGACGTCGGGGCTGATCGAGGCCGTGCGGCTGGTCGGGCCGAGCACGCCGATCACAAAGCGCGGCTTGTGCGGAGTCAGCGCTTCGACTTCGTCGCAGCAGGCGCGCGCGACCTGGGCGCCGGCCTTGTTCAACTCGTAGACCAGATGTTCCAGGTGATAGTCGGCTTGGCTCACCGAGGTCGCATTGAAGGTGTTGGTCTCCAGCAGATCGGCACCGGCATCCAGATAGGCGCGGTGGATGCCGGCGATAATCTCCGGGCGCGTCAGCAGCAGCAGGTCGTTGTTGCCCTTCAGGTCATGCCCTTCCGGTGCGTGTGCGTGATCGCAGCCCGGCCCGTGCACGTGCGCGCTGTCGTAGCCGGCGGCAAAACGAGTGCCGCGGTAATCCGGTTCCTGCAGATCGTGGCGTTGGATCATGGTGCCCATCGCGCCGTCGATGATGAGGATGCGCTCGCGCAACGCGGCAGTGAGCTTGGCAGCACGCTCCGGATGCAGCCACGGCAGCGAGAACGGGATCGGGGATGGGGGATTGGGGATTGCGGCGGGCGTCATGGTGCGATTCTCCGTGAGGCAGTGGTGCTGCTTTCAACGATTCCCGATTCCCGACTCCCAATTCCCGGCTTCACCGCAATCAACGAAATCACCTCGAAATGCGGCGGCCGCTTTTCGCGCGTCACCGTCTCCAGGCTGGACACCTCCAGCCCGGCCTTCTCGACGAACCTGCGCAATTCCTTGGCGGCAAACCCGAGATTGACGTGGCCATAGGCATGCACGGCCGCGCGGTGTTCGTGCTTGGCCAGGCTGCACAGCAGCAGGCGGCCGCCGGGGCGCAGCACGCGCGCGGATTCGGCCACTGCCTGCGCTGGCTTGGCTGCATAGGTGAGTGCATGCATCAGCACCACCAGGTCGAAGCTGGCATCGGGAAACGGCAGCGCATGCATGTCGCCCTCGCGCACCTCCACATTGCGTAACTTACGCAGGCGCTCGCTGGCGGCAGCGACCACACGTGCGCTGGTGTCAATGCAGATGTAGCGGGTGGCGTGCGGGGCCACCAGTTCGGCCAGCACGCCATCGCCGGAGGCGATGTCGAGCACGTCGCCGGTTTCCAGAAGAGGTAGCGCGGTGCGCGCCAGCGCTTCCCAGGTGCGCCCGGGCGAGTAGTGCCGCTCCATGTCGCCGGCCACCGAGTCGGCCCAGTTCTGGTCGGCGGCGCGGTTGGCGAGCACCGCGGCCACGCGCTCGGCATCCTGCCGCAGCAGCGGATCGTCGCTGCCGGTGCTCAGTGCCAGCCATAGCGCACGTTGGGCCGGGTCCAGCGACACCTCGTCGAAACGGTAGTAAGCCGACACGCCGGCGCGGCGGTCGCGCACCAGCCCTGCTTCCTTGAGCTTGGCCAGATGCGTGGATACGCGCGGTTGCGCCAGGCGGGTAATCGCCGACAGCTCGGCCACGGTGAGTTCTTCCTGCTCCAGCAAGGTCAGCAGGCGGACGCGGGTGGCGTCGGCAAATACCTTCAGGCGCGCCGACCAGTCTTCCAGATCCATGAATATCTCTATATCGCGATATGGAGATATTTTCGGCCGGGCAGCAGGTGCGGTCAACTACATACGCATGCGAATGGTTGGCGCTACAATGGCCGCTCAGCCAATACCCGGGAGGGGTCGAACGTGGATTTCAGCTTTACCGAAGAACAACTGATGATCCAGGATGTGGCCCGCCGGATCGCCCAGGAAAAGATCGCCCCCAGCGCGGAGCAGTTCGACCGCAGCGGCGAGTTCCCGTTGGAAAACATCCAGCTGCTGGGCGAAAACGGCCTGATGGGCATCGAGGTGCCGTCCGAGTACGGCGGCGCCGGCATGGACCCGATCAGCTATGCCTTGGCGATGATCGAGATCGCGGCCGGCGACGGCGCGCACTCCACCATCATGTCGGTCAACAACTCGCTGTTCTGCACCGGTATCCTGAAGAACGGCACCGAGGCGCAGAAGCAGCTGTACGTGCGCGCAATCGCAGAGGGCACGCATATCGGCGCATTTGCGCTGACCGAACCGCAGTCCGGCTCGGATGCATCGGCGATGCGCTGCCGCGCGGTCAAGCAGGCGGACGGCAGCTTCGTCATCAATGGCAAGAAGAGCTGGATCACTTCAGGTCCGGTAGCCAAGTACATCGTGTTGTTTGCGGTGACCGAGCCAGACAAGGGTTCGCGCGGCATCACCGCCTTCATGGTCGACACTGACAAGCCGGGCTTCCATCGCGGCAAGACCGAGCCCAAGCTGGGCATTCGGGCTTCGGCCACCTGCGAGATCGAGTTCGCCGATTACATTGCTCATGCAGACGACGTCCTGGGCGTGGAGGGCGAGGGCTTCAAGACCGCGATGAGCGTGCTCGATGCCGGGCGCATCGGCATCGCCTCGCAGGCAGTGGGCATTGCGCGTGCTGCCTATGAAGCCACGCTTGCGTACGTCAAGGAGCGCAAGGCCTTCGGCGCGGCCATCGGTACCTTCCAGATGACCCAGGCCAAGATCGCCGACATGAAGTGCAAGCTGGACGCGGCGCTGCTGTTGACGCTACGTGCGGCCTGGCTGAAGGGGCAGGGCAAGAAATTCGGCACCGAAGCGGCGGTCGCCAAACTCACCGCATCGGAAGCGGCGATGTGGATCACCCACCAGGCGGTGCAAATCCACGGCGGCATGGGCTATTCGAAGGAAATGCCGCTGGAGCGTTACTTCCGCGATGCCAAGATCACCGAGATCTACGAGGGCACCTCGGAAATCCAGCGCCTGGTGATCGCGCGTGGCGAGACCGGGCTGCGCTGAGGTCGGCCGCGCTCCGGCGCTGCCGCAGGTGCGGCAACGCCGGAGCGCTTTCCTTGATGCGAAGATCTTCGAGATCTACGCAGCCACGTGGGAAATGCCGTGTCTGGTGATCGCGCCTTGCTGCGTCCCTGAGCGATGTGTGGGGCACTGCCAAGTGGCGGCCGCGCTTGTCGTTTGCTCCGCACACGGACCACAATCGCGGCCTCCTTCTGTGCTGGTGCGCGTATGCCCCGGTCTTCGCACGCTGTTTTTTCCCGCCGCTTGTTGCCCGCGCTCGCGCGCCTGGTGCTATGCGGCGGACTGGTGTTGGTTTGCGGTGCGGCAGCTGCGCAAACACCGCCGCCGTCGATCGTTCCCACCGACCGCCTGCAGGAGTCCTGGTGGGCCCAGCGTCACGCGCAGGTACTGGATCAAGTCAAACAGCATCCGGAGACGAAGCTGCTGCTGATCGGCGATTCGATCACCCAGAACTACGAAAAATCCAAGGCGCCCGACGAAGAGTTTCAGCCCACCTGGCAGGCCTTCTATGGCGGCCGCGGGGCGCTCAATCTGGGCTTCAGCGGCGATGGCACCGAAAACGTGCTGTGGCGGCTGGCCAATGGCGAAGTAGACGGCTTGCAGCCCAAGGTCGCGCTTGTCTTGATCGGCACCAACAACACCGGCCATCTCGGCCAGACCGCGGAGCAGACCCAGCTCGGCATCGATGCGGTAGTCGCGGCGATCGAACAAAAACTGCCGCGCACGCATATCCTGCTGCTGAGCATGCTGCCAAGCGCGATTTCTGCGGAGAAATCGCGTCGCGATGCGCAGATTAACCAGGGCTTGGCGGTGCGTTACGGCGACAACCCGCGCGTGACCTACCTGGACGTGAGCTCGGTCTTCCAGCGCGACGGCAAGTTGCGCACCGAGTTGTTCTACGACACCCGGTTTCGCCTGGCTGCCGCTGCATTGCACCCGGACACACGGGGCCAGCGCATGCTGGCCGAGGCGATCGAGCCGACCCTGGCGCGGCTGCTGGGTGAGCCGCCGGTCAAGCCGGTGGCCGAACTCGGCCGCGACGTAACCACCTCATTGATACCGGTTGATTGGCTCGAGCAGGATTCCTACGACTGGTACGCCCGCCATCATGCCGCGCTGGCTGCTGCGCGCAGTTTGAAGCCGGAGGTGGTGATGATCGGCGATTCGATCACCCATTTCTGGGCCGGCCCGCCACAGGCCACGCGCGTCAGCGGGCCGGAGTCCTGGCAGTGGCTGTACGGCAAGCGGCCGGTATTGAATCTTGGCTTTGGCTGGGACCGCACGCAGAACGTGTTGTGGCGCATCCGTCAGGGCGAACTCGACGGCCTGGATCCGCGTTGGGTGGTACTGCATATCGGTACCAACAATCTCACCGGCACTGCGCAGTCGCGTGCGAGCACACCGGCCGAAACCGTGCAGGGTGTCGATGCCATCGTGCGCGAGGTGCGCACGCGCATGCCCAACAGCAAGCTGATCCTGATGGCGATCATGCCGCGTGGCCACACAGCTAGCAGCCCGCAACGCGCTCCGATTGCCGAAACCAACCGCCTGCTGCGCGCGCGGTACGCAGCCGACCCATCGGTGCGCCTGGTCGATATCGGCAAGCAGTTGCTGCAGCCGGATGGTAGCTTGCCGGAAGCGCTGATGCCCGACGGCACCCACCCCAGCGAAGCCGGTTACAGGATCTGGGCGCAGGCGTTACGCGATGCTGGAATAACGGCCGCTCCGTAGGGCGACCCAGGACGGCGGCACTCGCCAGGCAGATGCCGTCGTGTCGAAGTACCCGTGTGTGACCGAGGGGCTGCGTGCAGCGGGTGCCATGCGTCTGCACAGCGACACGTCGGTCGTCGCGCTAATCGACAGTCGTGAGGGATTGGAGTGCGAGGCCTCATGGCGTGGCGATACCCCGATCGCTTAGATGGGGCGGCCAGCAAGGCGGCTAACAACGACTGCGCCCACCGCCAGGCGGGATGTTGCCCGGAGCTGGCAATTCCCGTTGTCCACTGTTTTTGAGCGCGTCCTCATATCCAACGGACGACTGCTGGCGCCGCTTTACTGCCGCGCTGAATCACATCATTGGCACGCAAGCGCTGATCGGCGTCGGTAGTCAGCCACAGCGACAGTGCTGACCTTTTCGTACCCCAGAAACCAGAAGACCCCCGATTGCTCGGAGGTCTTTTTAAACTGGTGCCCAGAAGAGGACTCGAACCTCCACGAAGTTGCCCCCGCTAGCACCTGAAGCTAGTGCGTCTACCAATTCCGCCACCTGGGCAGGTGAGCCGCGAATTTTGCAGACTCGCGGCAGGGTTGTCAACGGGTTATGTGCGGCAATCGCCAACGGCCTGGCCAGCCTTGCTGCCCACGTCAGGACCGCAAGGGGTACCATTAGGGCAATGACAAAGAAAAACAACCCCGATTCCGACCGGCCCAGCCGCCGCAAATCCGCCAGCCCAGGCGAGTCCACCACCGCCGAGCAGCAGAAACTGCCGGGCTGGATGCCGGACTTCCTGGTCCGCGCCGCGGCAGGTGCGTCTACCAAATCCGCCAACAAGCGCGCCGCGGCAAAAGCCTCGTCCGATCAGCCTGCGCCTCCGGCCGAGCCTGCTGCGCCGCGCGCGCCGCATCCACGCAAGAGTGGCCCGCCTGCGCCACCACCGGAACGTTTCCAGAAAGAAGCCGTCCAGGCTGTCGTCGACGCCGGATTCAAGGACCCCCATGCCGACCGCGAGGCGCTGCGTTATGCCGAGCCGATCGCCAGCCGCGAGGCCATCCTGCAGCTGCTGGAAGCCTGCGACGGCCCGCAGACCGCCGAAGAGATCGCCGAGCAGCTCGGCTTGAGCGACCGCATCGACGCGCTGGGCAAGCGCCTGGCCGCGATGGTGCGCGAAGCGCAGCTGGTGCAGAACCGCCGTGGCGGCTATGCGCCGGTGCAGCAGACCAGCCTGATCGCTGGCGTGGTGATCGCCAACCCGGAAGGCTTCGGTTTCCTCAAGCCCGATGAAGGTGGCGACGACCTGTTCCTGCCGCCGTTCGAAATGCGCAAGGTGATGCACGGCGACCGTGCATTGGCCAACGTGACCGGCATCGACCGCCGTGGCCGCCGCGAAGGCGCCATTGCGCGCGTGCTGGAACGACGCATGTCGCGCATGATCGGGCGCTTCTTCTACGAGCACGGTGTGGCCTACGTCGACCCGGACGACAAGCGCGTGCAACGCAACGTGCAGATCGCCCCGGACGGCATTGGCGAGGCGCGCGAAGGCCAGCTGGTGGTGTGCGAACTGATCGCACCGCCGGATGCGCGCCGCCCGGCCATCGGCAAGATCATCGCGGTGTTGGGCGACAAGCTGACCCCGTCGCTGGTGGTGGAAATGGCCATCCACGGCCACGAACTGCCGCACGAATTTCCGCAGGAAGTGCTGGACGAAGCCGCCGCCGTGCCGTTGGTGGTCGAGCCGCAGATGATCGGTGGGCGTGTGGACCTGCGGCAGATGCCGCTGGTCACCATCGATGGCGAGGACGCCAAGGATTTCGACGATGCGGTGTATTGCGAACCCAATGCCGACGGTTTCCGTCTGGTGGTGGCGATCGCCGACGTGTCCAACTATGTGCGCCCCGGCACGCCGCTGGACGACGAAGCGCAGAAGCGCGCCACCTCGGTGTATTTCCCCGGGTTTGTGGTGCCGATGCTGCCGGAGACCTTGTCCAACGGCATCTGCTCGCTGATGCCCAAGGTCGACCGCATGTGTTTCGTCTGCGACATGCAGGTGGGACGCGATGGCGAAGTGACCGGCTCGCGTTTCTACGAGGCGGTAATGAACTCGCACGCGCGCCTGACCTACAACCAGGTCTGGAAGGCGGTTGGCGAAGACGATGCCGATACCAAGGCGTTTATCGGCCCGTTGTTGCCGCAGGTGCAGCGTCTGCATCAGCTGTACAACGTATTGTCGAAGGCGCGCACGCATCGCGGTGCGATCGAATTCGAAACCTCCGAAGTGCGCTTCGTGCTCGACAATACCGGCGAGGTCACCCAGGCCGGTATGCTGGTGCGCAACGATGCGCACAAGCTGATCGAAGAATGCATGATCGCCGCCAACGTGGAAGCGGCGCGTTATCTGCTGAGCGTGCATGTGCCCGCACCGTACCGCGTGCACGAGCGCCCGCCGGAGAGCAAGTACGAAGACCTGCTGGAATTCCTCAAGGAATTCCAGCTCAGCCTGCCGGCGTGGAGCAAGGTGCGCCCGGGCGATTACACCAAGCTGTTGAAGAAGGTGCGCGCGCGCCCGGATGCGGCGCTGCTGGAATCGGTGCTGCTGCGCAGCCAGAGCCTGGCGGTGTATTCGCCCGACAACAACGGCCACTTCGGTCTGGCGCTGGAGGCGTATGCGCACTTCACCTCGCCGATTCGCCGCTACCCGGATCTGCTGGTGCATCGCGCGATCAAGCACGCGCTGACCGGTGCCAGCCCGGAAAAATACATCTACACACCGCGGCAGATGGCGGCGCTGTCGCTGCAATGCTCCGAGCGTGGACGCCGTGCCGATGAGGCCGAGCGCGAAGTGGACGAGCGTTATCGCGCCGCCTGGATGGAAAAGCATGTCGGCGGCCAGTTCGATGGCGTCATCAGCGGCGTGACCGGCTTCGGCCTGTTCGTGGAATTGACCCAGTCCAAGGTCAACGGCCTGGTGCATGTCACCCAGTTGCCGCAGGACTATTACCAGTTCGACCCGATCCGCAAAACGCTCAGCGGCGAGCGCCGTGGCCGTGAGTTCCGCCTAGGCGACCCGGTGCGCGTGCTGGTGCTCAAGGCCAGCATGGAGGAGCGCAAGATCGACTTCCGTCTGGCAGAGGATGGTGCGCCTGCAGAGGCACCTCTACCGCCGCGTGAGAAGCCGGCCAAGCGCAAGAAAAAGTCGTATTGAGGTACACGGCATTGCGGGCGGCCCCATGGCCGCCCGTCGCGTTGAGTCGGTAAGTGCGTAGTGAGTGCCGCCGCGTGCCGTGATGACGTGGTGGCTTGCATAACACGCTGACTGCGAGGCAACAAATGATGGGCGCATCTTCCGAGTACAGCGGCGGCTGCCAGTGCGGCGCGGTGCGCTTTCATGTGCGCGGCGTCCTGGATCATGCATCGATCTGTCACTGCCGCATGTGTCAGAAAGCCTTCGGTGCCTATTACGCTCCGTTGGTGTCAGTGCGTGGCGCCGAGTTCCGCTGGACCCGCGGGGCGCCCAAGCGGTTTGCGTCGTCGACGGTGGTACAGCGCGGTTTTTGCGTCGAGTGCGGTACGCCGTTGACCTATGAAGCGCCCGATGGCGTGGCTATCGCCGCTGGTGCATTCGATACGCCAGAGCAGTTGCCCCCGCACATCCAGTATGGGCTGGAGCGCAAGTTGCCGTTCGTCGATCACCTGGCGCAACTGCCGACACGCCCGAGCGAGGACGACGCGGCTGCGTTGGCGTTTCAGGCCGCGCTCGTATCGCATCAGCATCCGGATCACGACACCGAGCGGTGGCCGGTGTAAGCGACAAGCGACCTCACCCTGCAGGTAATCGATGTCGTCCATCAGACTGATGGCGGCGCGTTGCGGCGTGCTACCGATGTAGGCGAGACAAGCGTCAACCGCCGGTCCCACGCTGCCACGCGGTGCAAAGACATCCGGTACCGGAGACGGTTGCGGCGTGCGCACCATCGCCAGCGTCACCTGACTCCCGCAGGCGACGCGGCACTGCTGCAGACCGTTGCCGAATTTCTCGGTGATCCATGCGTCGGCCGTGACGTAGCAGGCCGCAGGCCCTACCATTCCCTCTCATTTCTTCGTATGCCCGCGCAATGAGCAAGCAAAACCAGTGGATCGTCGGCGTCAACGCTGTTGCCTCGTCCGTCGAGAACGACGCCGACAACGTGCGCGAGGTCCTGATCGAGGCCGGTAGCAAGAACCCGCGTCTGACCGAGATCGAAGAGCAGGCGCGCCGCAAGGGGATCGACGTGCGCCGGGTCAATACCCAGGCGCTGGACGGTGTCGGCGGGCAGGTGCGCCACCAAGGCGTTGCTGCGCGCTACGCCGCCGCGCGCCTGTGGGCCGAGAACGAGCTGGAAGGCCTGGTCGACGCCGCACAAGGCCGCGCGCTGGTGCTGGTACTCGATGGCGTGCAAGACCCGCACAATCTCGGCGCCTGCCTGCGGAGTGCCGCGGCTGCGGGCGTGACCGCGGTAGTCATCCCCAAGGACAAGTCGGCCACGGTGAATGCCACCGTGCGCAAGACCTCGGCCGGCGCCGCCGACCGCATCCCGGTGGTGGCGGTGACCAATCTGGCGCGCTGCCTGCGCGACCTGCAGAAGCAGGGCGTATGGCTGTATGGCCTGGCTGGCGAGGCCGAGGCGTCGTTGTACAGCGTGGACCTGCGTGGCAATGTCGGGCTGGTGCTCGGTGGCGAGTCCGATGGCCTGCGTCGCCTGACGCGCGAACATTGCGATGGCCTGGTCAAGATTCCGATGCCCGGCGACATCGAAAGCCTCAATGTGTCAGTCGCCACCGGCGTGACCCTGTTCGAGGCCGTGCGCCAGCGATTGGGCGCCTGATTAAGGCGTAGTGAGGCGTGCGATCGGTCGCTGCCTCGGGCAAGCGATGGGTGTACTGCGCGACGCCGTGCCCCGGCAATCCGCGCAGATGGTGGTGCATTGCTCGGTGAGCCGGTGCAACCGATGGCGAGCAAACCGCCGTCGCAGCAGGGATTTGGCGCCAGCTAGCATGATCGCTCAGCGCCGGAGCAGCTTTTTGCCTACCATATCGTCAGTGAATGGCGTGTCGTGACTGATGAAACTTGGGGTGGGCGCCTGCGGAAGGGGCGAGAACGGGCGCGCCGGTTCGGCGTCAGCACGACGACATGGGCAGTGGTGGCTGAGCGCTGGCGTTTGCATGCTGCTGGCGCTGTGCTCGCTGGCGGCGCTTGCCGCACCCGCCGGAACTGCCCAACTACGCGATTACGCCATCGACAGCTGGAGTTCGCGTAGCGGCCTGCCGCATAACTCGCTGCGCGATATCGCCCAGACCCATGATGGCTATTTGTGGTTCGCCACCTGGGAAGGGTTGGTGCGCTACAACGGCCTGGAATTCAGCGTCATCGACCGCAGCACGCGCCCGGGCGTGCCCGATAACGGCGTCGGCGCCTTGTACGTGGATCGCGATGGCGCGCTGTGGCTGAGCGATGCGCGCGGCAATCTGGTGCGTCACGGCGCCGATGGCCAGTGGCGGCAGTGGCAACGCAAGGGCCAGTGGCCGCAGGCATTGATCCATGCGATGACGATGGATGCGGACGGTCGGATGTGGCTGCTGTTCGAAGGTCACGGGCTGGGTTGTCTATGGCCGGATGGGCGCTTCGACTATTTTCCGCCGCGCGATGGCGTGCCGCTGCAGAGCAGCTTTCCGCGCATGTTGTTCGACGGCCAGGGCCGGTTGCTGATTGGCACGCTGGACGGGCTGATCTATCGCGAACCTGACGGGCGCATGCATCGTGCGCCGGCGTCGTTCGGCCTGCCACCGGGCCTGGCGTGGCCGTATCGCGCTCCGGATGGCACGGTGTGGGTGGTCGCAGGCGAGCAGCTGTATCGCCTGCACGACGAGCGCGCCGAGCTGGTGCATCGGCTGCCGGGGCAGGGCCACTTCACCGCGATGCTGCAGGATCGCAATGGCGATCTGTGGCTGGGCAGCGAAAACCAGGGTCTGCTGCGGATCGGCAGCCACGGCGTGGAGCATTTGCCGGCGGGCCGCAGCCTGCCCACCGGGCGCATCGTCAGCCTGCGCGAAGATGCGGAAGGCAGCATTTGGGTCGGTGCCAATGGCGGGCTGTTCCGCTTGCGCGAGACCTTGTTCAGCAGCTACAGCCAGCGCGACGGGTTGAGTGGCGACTATGCCCGCGCCGTGCTCGAAGATCGGGATGGCAGTCTGTGGATCGCCACCACCGCCGGCCTGGACCGCCTGCTGCCGGACGGCCGGATCGTGCCGGTCCCCGTCGCCACGCCGTCGGGACGTCGGCTGTCGGTGCTCAGTCTTGCGCTGGATCGGCACGGCGACCTGTGGGTGGGTACCTATGCTGATGGGGTTTTCGTCCTGCGCGATGGTCGCGTGCTGCAGCACTATGGTGAGGCCGACGGCATCCCCAGCGGCCATATCCGCGCCATCGTGATCGATGCGCACGATGCGGTGTGGCTGGCCACGCAGCGCGGCGTGGTGCGGCTACTGGATGGCAAGCGCGTGCCGATGACGATCGAGGGCTTGCCCGATGGCGTGATCACCGCCTTGGCCAGCATCGATGGCGCGCTGTGGATCGGCTCGGTGGATGGCGCGGCGGTGTTGCGCGATGGCAAGCTGCAGCAGCTGGACCTGGAACGCCTGGGTGGCGCGCGCAGCGTGTTCGGCTTCCAGCCGATCGGCGATGCGGTGTGGATCTCCACCGATCGGGGTCTGTACCGGGTGCGCGGCGGCACGCTCGCACGCGTGGGCCTGGAGCAGGGCATGCCGGTGGACACGGTGTTCCAGCTCGTCGATGACCGACTAGGCAACGCGTGGATCAGCAGCAATCGCGGCGTGCTGCGCACCGAATTTGCCGCGCTCGATGCGGTGGCCGATGGCCGCGGCCGGCTTGCCATCGAGCGCTATGGCGAGATCGATGGCATGGGCAACGCGCAGGCCAACGGCAGCTCCGGCCCCAGCATGATCGAACGTGCCGATGGCACGCTGTGGGTGGTCACCGCCGGCGGCGTGAGCACGGTGGACCCTGCGCGCCTGAGGCGTTTCCGCGAGCGCCGCCCGCCCCCGCCGCTGATCGAAAACGTGCAACAGGACGGCCGCCCGCTGGCCTGGCGGCAACGGGCACAACTACCGGGCGGTTACCGGCTCAACGTCTCCTATGTGGGCATGAGTTTCCTGATGTCAGAGCGTATCGAATACCGAACGCGTCTGGACGGCCTGGATAATGTGTGGATCGCGCGTGGCCGGCAGCGCAGCGTGGAATTCATCGGGCTGCCACCGGGGCACTACACCTTGCGCGTGGCCGCCCGCCACCCAGGCGGTGCATGGAGCCCGCAGGAGGCGCGCTGGACCTTCGATGTACTTCCGCTGTGGTGGCAACGCCACGACGTACGGTTTGCCGCGGTGCTGGCCGCGATTCTCGCGTTGGCGCTGCTGTACCGGGCGCTGCTGCATCGCTACAGGACCCACAACGCCCGCCTGGCCGAACTGGTGCGCAAGCGCACGCAGGATCTGCAGCTGCAGGCGCAGCGCCTGCTGCAGGCCAATCAGGAAAAGAGTGAGTTGCTGACGCGCCTGCGCATCAAGTCCGACGTGTTCGAACGTCAGGCGCACGAGGATGCGCTGACCGGGTTACCCAATCGTCGCCACTTTGACGAGGCGCTGGCGCGCGACATCAGCCGCGCACGTCGCAGTGGCCGGCCGTTGGTGCTGGCGATCCTGGACATCGATCATTTCAAGCGCATCAACGACCGCTACTCCCACGCCATTGGCGATGCGGTGCTGCACGATGTCGGCGAGCTGCTTACTGCAGCGGCGCGTACCTCGGATTTGCCAGCGCGGCTGGGCGGCGAAGAATTCGCGCTGCTGTTGGCCGACACCTCGCTGAGCGATGCACAGGTATTGTGCGAGCGCATTCGCATGCTGTTCCATGCGCGAGCCGACTGGGGTGACGTGGAAGGGTTGCAGGTGACCTTCAGCGCCGGCCTGGCCGAGCTACGCGACGACGACAACGGCTCATCACTGATGCAGCGCGCCGATCACGCGTTGTACCAAGCCAAGAGCGCAGGGCGCGACCGGATCTGTGTGGGTAGGTGCTGGGAATCGGGAGTCGGGAGTCGGGAGTGGGGAATCGTAAAAGCGCGGTAGCTGGTGCTTTTCTCTACTGCAGGGCGCTCGGCAATACGAAGTCCCCAATGTCATGCCAGGGCACGGCTCCACGTGTTGATGTGGTGAGCTGCAACTGCTCTGTTGCGGCCGCACCCGGAGATCTTTCAATCGCGCACATGCCGCGCTCTTGCCAATCCCCAATCCCGAGCCTAAACCGGCCCTGGCCAGGCATTGGCGATCGTGCAGAACAGCCGCGCGGTTTGCTCGGTGTCGTAGACCGCGCTGTGCGCATCGGCGGCGTTCCAGTCCAGGCCGGCCGCCTGCGCGGCGCGTGCCAGCACGGTCTGCCCATACGCCACGCCCGCAAGGGTCACCGTATCGAACACGCTGAAGGGATGAAACGGATTACGTTTATGCCCCACGCGTGCAACCGCGGCATTGAGGAAGTTCAAATCGAAATGCGCGTTATGCCCGACCAGGATGGCGCGCTGGCATCCGTACTTCTTCACCGCAGCGCGCACTGGTGCGAATACATGGTCCAGCGCGTCCTTTTCCTGTTTGGCGAAACGGAACGGGTGATCGAGCACGATGCCGGTGATTTCCAACGACTTGGGGTCGATCTCCAGGCCCGGTGCCGGCACTAGATGCGCGCTGGCGGTTTCGCCGGGGAAAAACCGCCCGTCGGCATCCATCTCGATCGGCACGCAGGCGATTTCCAGCAGGGCGTGCTTGTTCCAGTCGAACCCTCCGGTTTCCACGTCCACCACCACGGGCAGATAGCCGCGGAAACGCCGCGACATGGGCAAAAAGGAAGGGGCAGGATGGGGATCGACCGGTTCGTTCATCTGCATAGCCTAGCAGGTCGCACCTGGGCCCGATCGGTGCACCTGAGCCACCCCCGATTTCTCGGACAGGTTAATTAGGGAACAACAGCCATCTTCTCGAACTCGGCCGGCGAGCGATAGCCCAGCGCACTGTGCAACCGCTGCCGGTTGTAGAACACTTCGATGTACTCGAACACTTTCCCGCGCGCTTCGTCGAGACTGGCGAAGCGCTCGTGGTGCGTCAGTTCCTGTTTGAGCGAACTGAAGAAGCTCTCCATCACCGCATTGTCGTAAGGCATGCCCTTGCGGCTCATGCTTGCGACCAGCCCAGCTTCTTGCAACTGCCGCTGATATGCACCGCTGGTGTATTGCGTGCCCTGGTCACTATGGTGGATTGCGCCCTGCGCTGGCCGTCGCGGTGCAACGCCATGGCCAGCGCAGCGCTGGCCAACGCCTGATCGGCCCGCTGGCCCATCGCCCAGCCCGCGATCTGCCGGCTGTGCATGTCTAGAACTGCCGCCAGGTACAACCAGCCCATCCGGGTCGGGATGAAGGTGATGTCCGCCACCCACACCCGATCTGGCCCCGGACTGACGAACGGCCATGCCAGCCGGTTAGGCGCTACCGCCGCACGCTGGTATGTGCTGCGCGTGCGCAGATAGCGTTGTCGCCGTTTGGTGCGGATCGCATGTGCCTGCCGCAGGCGCCGCACCCGATGCCGGCCGCATGTCTCACCTTGCTGACGCAACGCGCGCCACAGGCGCTCGCTGCCATACGCCTGGCGGGTTTGTGCGTGCAACTGCTCGATCCGCTGCAATAGCCGGGCATTCTCCTGTGCGCGTGGCCCCGGACGGCGAGCGCACCACGCGTAATAGCCGCTGGGCGACACGCCCAACGCATGGCAGAGCCAACGCACCCGGTAACCCCGCTGATCTCGGATCCAGGCGTACTTCACGGTAGCTCCCGCGCAAAGTACGCCGCCGCTTTTTTTAGGATCTCGTTCTCTTGGCGCAGCCGCTCGTTCTCGCGCTGCAGCTTGGCCAGTTCATCCGGGTTGGCCTTGGGCCGGCCACTGCCGCCAAAGGCGCCAGCGCCCTTCGCATCGAGATCCGTGGCCCACTTGTAGAGCCGGTTGCGCGGGATGGCTAACCCCCGCGCGATCATGGCCGCTGGCCGATCTCCCGCCTTGAGCAACCGCACTGCTTCCCGCTTGAACTCCGCTGTAAACCGCTGCCGCTTCTGCATCGAACACCTCCCTGCGAGGATTGTCCTCGCTTTCAGGTGTCCGAGTTATCAGGGGTGGCTCAACCCGTCCTCTTTGTATCCGCTTCTGGTCTGGTGCTGCCGGGCGGCAGGCCAAGCGTTGCAGGTCATCGCCAAAGGCTGCCGAGACATCGGGGCGGAGAGTGCAGTGACGAGGCGGATGATTGCAAAGCAGCGGGCCTATGACGGCCGGCAATGGAGTCCAGAACGGCGAACAAGACATCGTCAGCCTGGGGTGGACTGTCCGCGTAGACACCAAGTGCACGCGTGGTACATGCCGCACAGAGTGCAGGCTACAACACCAGCAGATGAGCGCAGGAATGTTGTCAGCTGCTCCACCTGGAAGCGTCCTTGCCAGAGGAGCGCTTTCCACAGCGCTTCGCACCCGTCCCGCGGATAAACCAGCATCTATCAACTGCACTGCCAGTGTTGGCCCGATTCGCTACAGGCCCACCACCCACAGCCACAACCCACAGCCACAACCCACGCAAAGCAGGCCCGCTCCGCATGCTGCCGAGCGGGCCTGCTTGATGATGCGGATACGCGGGGATCAACCCCCGCCGACGACGCTGGCGATCAAGCCGGTTGCAATGGCAATCAGCACGTATCGATTGTCCACGCGGCGCCATTCATGTCCGCGCGTCGGTTGCTTGAGGTGATGCTTGCGGTAATCGGCGACGCGGTTCCCGCGATGGTCAGGTGCAAGACGCTCGCCGCGATGGAAGGGCGGACCATGGCGGTCGTTGCGATGATCGTCGTGGTGCGCGCTGCGTCGATCATCGCGCCTGTCGTTTCGGTGATCGTCATGCCGGTCCGGGCCGCGATCATCGTGACGCTGCTCGATACGGTCGCGATCGTGATCGTGATCGTGATTGTCCTGCTGCTGGGGTGTGGCGAACGCGGCACCCGAGGCCAGCAGGGACACAACCATGAAAGATCCGATGAGGCGTTTCATCTACGTACTCCTGCGTCACAGGAACGGCCTGTGGACAATCCCACCGTAGGAATTTTTAGCTGAATACGCAATGAAATAAGGCTTTCGCGATTTACCGCCCATTCGTGCCGATCCCCGGCGGCGATCAGATCACGCCGGTCGTGCTGGTGTCGTCGCGCTTCAGACGCGGCGGCAGCGGCTGTTCGCCATGCACCAGGAACCACACGTTCTCGGCGATGTTGGTCGCATGGTCGCCGATGCGCTCCAGGTTCTTGGCCATGAATAGTAGGTGCGTACACGGCGTGATGTTGCGCGGGTCTTCCATCATGTAGGTCAGCAGCTCGCGGAACAGGGCGGTGTATTGCGCGTCCAGGCGTGCGTCTTCGTCGCGCACACGGATCGCTGCGTCGGCATCCTTGTTGCGATACGCCTGCACGGCTTCGCGTACCGCATCGGCGGCCATCTGACCAAGCGCGCGCAAGCCTACCGTCTGCGGCAGCGGCGGCGCGGAATTGAGGGCGATCGAGCGCTTGGCCACGTTGGCCGCGTAATCGCCGATGCGTTCGATATCCGCAGGAATCCGCAGGCCGGCCAGAATCTCGCGCAGATCGCGCGCCATCGGGCCGCGCAGTGCCAGGCGCATCACGTCGTGGCTGATCGCATGTTCCAGTGCGTCGATCGCTTCGTCGTTGACCACGATACGGTGCGCGGCGTTGTCGTCGCGACGCTCCACGACATCCAGCGCCGCTTCCAGTTGCGCCACCGCCGTGTCGCCCATGCGCACGATCTCGGCGACAAGACGGTGCTGCTCCTCGTCGTAGCTTTTGACGATATGGTCGTTGAGGTGCTGGTTCATCGTGATCTCGATTCGTGGCAGTGGTGGATGTCCGTCAGCCACGCCGAACAATGTGCAGGGCAGAGTGACGGAGCTGCTTCAGTGCGGGCGTGGAGGTGCGGCGCCTTACATCAACCGAAACGGCCGGTGATGTAGTCCTCGGTCTGCTGCTTGGACGGCTGGGAAAAAATGGTTTCGGTGCGGTCGTGTTCGATCAGGTCGCCCAGATACATGAAGGCGGTGTAATCGGACACGCGCGCGGCCTGCTGCATGTTGTGGGTCACGATCACGATGGTGTAGTCACGCTTGAGTTCTTCCACCAACTGTTCGATACGGCTGGTGGAGATCGGATCCAGCGCCGAGGTGGGTTCGTCCAGCAGCAACACGTCCGGACGCAGCGCAACTGCACGCGCAATGCACAGGCGTTGCTGCTGGCCGCCAGACAGGCCCAGCGCGCTTTGCCCCAGCTTGTCCTTGACCTCGTCCCACAATGCGCCCTGGCGCAAGGCCTGTTCCACGCGGTTCTGCATGTCGGGCTTGGACAGTTTTTCGTGGTGACGGATGCCGTAGGCGACGTTTTCGAAGATGGTCATCGGAAACGGCACCGGCTTCTGGAACACCATGCCCACCTTGCTGCGCAGGCGGTTCATCGGATACTTCGGCGACAGGATGTTTTCGCCATCCAGCAGCACCTCGCCGCGCGCTTCCATCTTGGGGTATAGCGCATAGATGCGGTTGAAGATGCGCAGCAGGGTCGATTTGCCGCAGCCGGAGGGGCCGATCAGCGCGGTAACGCGCTTTTCCGGAATCTCGATGTCGATGCTTTTGAGCGCGTGGTACTTGTCGTAATAGAAATCCAGATTGCGTGCGGCCACCTTCACCGGCGCCTGCGCCGTCGGCGCCCCCTTGGCGGCCGGAACAGCGATGCGATGCATCGGCTTGGCGTTTTGGAGATCGTTCATATCGGGTGTCCGGAAAGAAAGGTCAGTCATTGGAAATCTTGTTACGCAGCAGCAGCGCACGTGCGCCCAGGCTCACCAACAAGACGAACACGGTCAGCACTAGCGCGCCGGACCAGGCCAGGGTCTGCCAGGATTCGTACGGGCTGCCTGCAAACTGGTTCATGATCACCGGCACGCTGGCCATCGGTTGGAAGATGTTGCTGTTCCAGTATTGATTGCCGAACGCAGTGAACAGCAACGGTGCGGTTTCACCGCTGATGCGTGCCAGCGCCAGCAGCACGCCGGTGAGAATGCCGGCCGAAGCGGCGCGATAGAGCACCTGCACGGTGACCTTCCACTGCGGAATGCCCAGCGACAACGCGGCTTCGCGCATCTGCGCCGGCACCAGCCGCAGCATCTCGTCGGTGGTGCGCACCACCACCGGCAACACGATGAAGGCCAGCGACAACGCGCCTGCAAATGCAGAGAAGCGCCCGCCGGTCTGGATCACATACAAGGTGTAGACGAACAGGCCCAGCACGATCGACGGCGCCGACAACAGGATGTCGTTGACGAAGCGCACCACGATGCCCGCCTTGCGCGCATTGCCGTACTCGGCCAGCCAGGTGCCGGCCGCCACGCCCAGTGGCGTCCCGATCGCCAGCGCCAGCCCGCACATCACCGCGCTGCCGAAGAAAGCATTGAGCAGGCCACCTTCCTGCATCGGTGGCGGCGTCATCTTGGTAAACAGATTGAGATCGATGCCGGGCACGCCCTTGGACAACAAGGTCCACAGGATCCAGGCCAGGAAGAACAGCCCGAACACCGCGGTGATGCACGACAACAACAGTGCCACCACATTGGTGATGCGGCGACGGTTGTACAGCGATTGCGAGACCGAAGACGCAGACATCAGTTGCCCTCCCGACGCGACAGCTGCATCAGCATGAAGCGCGCGATCGCCAGCACGATGAAGGTCACGATGAACAATACGAAGCCCAGCAGCAGCAGGGCCGAGCGATAGGTTTCGGTGGCCTCGCCGAAGTCATTGGCGATCAATGCCGCAATGGTGGTGCCAGGCTCCAGCAACGAGGGCGACAGCCGCACTGTGTTGCCGACCACGAAGGCCACCGCCATGGTTTCGCCCAACGCGCGTCCTAGCCCGAGAAACACGCCGCCAATCACCGCCGAGCGTGTATACGGCAACACGATGTCCCAGCTGACTTCCCACTTGGTGGAGCCAAGCGCGTATGCCGACTCCTTCAGGCGCGTCGGCACGGTCAGAAACACTTCGCGCATTACCGAGGAGATAAACGGGATCACCATGATCGCCAACACGAAACCTGCAGTGAGCAGGCCGATGCCCAGCGGCGGCCCCTGAAACAGCGGACCGATCACCGGCAGCGTGCCCAGGTGATCGTTGAGCCACGGCGTCACGTGCTCGGTCATCACCGGCACCAGCACAAACAGGCCCCACATGCCGTAGATGATCGACGGAATGCCGGCCAGCAGTTCGATTGCCGTGCCCACCGGCCCGCGCAACCAGCGCGGCGCCACTTCGGTGAGAAAGAAGGCGATGCCAAAGCTCACCGGCACCGCGATCACCATCGCGATCAATGCGGTCACCAGGGTGCCGTAAATCGGCGCCAGCGCACCGTACTTGTTTTCGACTGGATTCCAGTCGGCGGAATAGAAAAAGCTCAGACCCTGCATCTGCAGTGCATGGCGTCCGCCCCACAACATCGACAGCGCTGCGCTGCCGAGCGCCAACAGGGCGAACACGACGGTGGCGGCCAGCGCAAGCTTGAACAGGCGATCGGCACGCGCATCGCGCAGATCGCGGCCGCGGGGGGCGGTCATCGCTTCGGGAAGGGCGGTGGCATTCATTCGATTGAACTCGTCACCCGCGCGTTGGCGGGAGCGTGAAACATCAGGAACGGGGAGGTACCCGCAGGCACCTCACCGCCGCGCAGCCCGCCATGCAGGCGGGATGCAGGCATTACTTGAACTCGCTGCCCCAATAGGCTTCGATCTGCTTCACCAGCTCCGGCGGCAGCGGCACGTAATGCAGCTCGCTGGCCTGAGCCTGGCCGTTTTCCAGCGCCCACTTGAAGAAGTCCAGCGTCGCCTTGCTGCGCGCCGCATCCTTGGCCTGCTTGTGCATCAGCATGAAGTTGGTGGCCGTGATCGGCCAGGCCTTTTCGCCCGGCGCATTGGTGATCACCAGATTGAAGTCCCTGGCATTGGCCCAGTCGGCACTGGCGGCAGCGGCGGCAAAGCTGTCTGCATTCGGCTCGACCCACTGGCCTGCAGCGTTCTGCAGCGAGGTGTACGGCATCTTGTTCTGCAGCGCATAAGCCAGCTCGACGTAACCGATCGAACCCTTGATCTGCTGCACGTACGAGGCAACGCCTTCATTGCCCTTGCCGCCCACGCCGCCCGGCCACTGCACGGAGGTGCCTTCGCCGACCTTGCTCTTCCACTCCGGGCTGACCTTGGACAGGTAGTTGGAGAAGTTGAAGGTGGTGCCCGAACCGTCCGAGCGATGCACCAGGTTGATCTTGGTGGCCGGCAGGGTCACGCCGGGATTGGCCGCGACAATGGCCGCGTCGTTCCACATGGTGACCTTGCCCAGGAAGATGTCGCCCAGCAGCGCGCCGGTCAGACGCAGCTTGCCCGGTGCCATGCCTTCCAGATTGACCACCGGCACCACGCCGCCGATGGCGGACGGGAACTGGCCCAGGCCGGCCTGTTGCAGTTCGGCGCTATCGAGCGGCTTGTCGGTCGAGCCAAAATCCACCGTACCCGCCTTGATCTGCGCAATGCCGCCGCCCGAACCGATGGACTGGTAGTTCACCTTGTTGCCGGTAGCAGCGTTGTAGTCGGCCGACCACTTGGACACCAGCGGGTAGATGAAGGACGCGCCGGCGCCGGAGATTTCTGCGCCCTTGCTGTCGCTGGCGGCGGTACCTGCGGTCGGCGCACCTTTGGCGGCGTCGCCGGACTGCGCGTCCTTGCCGGGCGAGCACGCGGCCAGGGCAAGGGCGATGGTGAGGGACAGGGCGGTCAGGCTGGCCGACTGCAGTTTCATGGAAGCTCCGAGGCTGGATGGGCCGGTGTCCGGCAGACCACGCTATGAAATGATGTTTTTGTTACACCCGCATGACAGTGCCTTCCGGAGAGGCATCACAAAAAAAGACGCGAATCGCGGGGGATCGCACCCCCGGGATCCGCGTCCCGGTCCCGACGCCGGGGAGAGAGACGGCGTCGTTCCTGTCCTGCTGAGAGTGGCCAGTCAACGTGACACGGAGGTGTCAGCCTGGCTTGGTGGAAGCGCGCCGGAGTCGGTGCTCATGCGCAACCGCCGTCGTCACCTGCAGCGGCGCGCACCTGGTGATGCACGCCGCTGCGTCGCTGCACGCGTTTAGCGCGGCAGGTTCTTGGCCCAATACCCTTCGATCTGCGTCACCAGGCTGTCCGGCAGCGGCACGTAGTCCAGCGCCTTGGCCTGCGCGTCGCCCTTGCTGTAGACCCAGCGGAAGAATTCCAGGGTGTTCTTGAGGCCCGCGGCATTCTTCGGCTTCTTCTGCACCAGGATGAAGTTGGTGGCAGTGATCGGCCAGGCGTTGTCACCGGCGGCGTTGGTCATCACCAGGTAGAAGTCCTTGGTGTTGGCCCAGTCGGCACTGTTGGCCGCGGCGGCGAAGGTTTCATCGGACGGCTGCACAACCTTGCCGGCCGCATTTTTCATCGCGGTATAGGCCATCTTGTTCTGCAGTGCGTACGAGAGCTCGACGTAGCCGATGCCACCCTTGATCTGCTTCACATAGGCAGCCACACCCTCGTTGCCCTTGCCGCCGATGCCGGTCGGCCACTGCACGGCGGTGCCTTCGCCGACCTTGCTCTTCCAGTCCGGGTTGACCTTGGACAGGTAGTTGGTGAAGTTGAAGCTGGTGCCCGAACCATCGGAGCGGTGCACCACGGTGATCTTGCCGTCGGGGAGCTTCACACCCGGGTTGAGCGCGGCAATCGCCGGATCGTTCCAGGTGCTGACCTTGCCCAGGAAGATGTCGCCAGGGTCTTGCCATCGAGCTTGAGCGTGCCGGGGGCGATACCGGGCACGTTGACCACCGGCACCACGCCGCCGATGACCGACGGAAACTGCGCCAGGCCGGCAGCGGCCAGGTCTTCCGGCTTCAGCGGGGCATCGGAGGAGCCGAAGTCCACGCTGGCTGCCTTGATCTGGGCAATGCCGCCGCCGGAGCCGATCGATTGATAGTTGACCTGCTTCTTGGTGGCGGCGTTGTAGTCGGCCGACCACTTGGACATGACGGGGTAGATGAAGGACGCACCGGCGCCGGTGACATCGGCAGCCTGGGCGCACAACGCCAGCGAAGCGGCGAGCACGCCGACGGCCAGACGGGTCTTGAAGGAGTGGGTCACGGAACAGCTCCAGAAAAGGGTAGGGATCACGACGTCCCGCGGTGGCGCCATTGCAGGGCAAGGGCATGACCGTGAGGTGTCGAACAGATGACAGAACTAAGATGGGTATGCGAACGCATACCGGGGCAGCCGAGGCGAGTCCGACCACCGCCTACACTCAGGCGAGCGCACACGGTGGACAGGGACGCAGAGGCTTACCAATAGAACTGCGCACGCGCTTCGATGATCGACGGGTTGTCATCGACCAGACTGCGCGTGGCGCTGCTGTAACGGGTGCTTTCCACCTTTGCGTAGTCCAGCGCGAACTTGAAGTTGGAGCGCCAGTACCAGTTGGCGCCGATGGTCCACACGTTCATCTTGCCGCCCAGCACCCCATCCACGAACGGTGTATTGCCGTTGGCGATCAGGTGACCATCGTTGAGGTCCAGGGTGTCGTAGCGCACGGCCAGCTGCCACAGGCCCGACGCCGGTTCGTTCGGCAGCGGGGTGGTCGGCACGCCGGCCTTGTAGCCCCAGGTTTCGCCGCTGATGTTCCACACGCCGCTGACGTACCAGCCGTCGCTCTTGTAATCCTGCGCGTTGTTGCCGATGCGCTTGGCGTTCTCCTGGAAATATTCGCTCTGCAGCTTGAACGGCCCGGTCACCCACATCGCCTCGGCACCGGCCACACCCACGCGATCCACATTGGTGATGGCGCCGCTGTCGATCAGACGGATGGTGGTGAGGTCGGCGTCCGGACGTGCACGCAGGCGCAGGGTGTCGTCGTCGGTGTCGTAACCCAGGTAGCTCAGACCGAAGTGCAGCACATTGCCGCTCTCGTTGATCGGCGCCCAGGTGCCGCGCGCGCCGTAACCGCTGCCATGGGCCTGGTTACGGGTCAGTTCGCGGCCGAAGGCACTGGCAGTCACGCTCCAGTTGTTGTCGCCCATGCCGTACGCCACGCCCAACCGACGCGACATGCCGTAGGTATTGGTCACCGACGCCTTGGAGACGAAATCGTTGTTTTTGGTGCTGGACAGCTCTTCCAGACTATTGGGCTGCTTGAACTGACCGATCTGCAGGTAATTGTTGGCGTTGCCGCCGAACTTGTACTTGACGTTGTTGTCCAGAAAGCGACCGGTGCTGCGGATGGTGGTGCCACGGATGGTCACTTCCTTCAGCACGCTCGGATCGTACCCGGCCACCCACTCAACGTTGCCCGGGCCCTTGCCCTTGAGCACCAATTCGGCGCGACGGATGCTGAATTCTGAATTGTCGCCATTGGCGCCGATCGCGCCGTTGAGATCCTGCACATCGTTGTGGAACCAGTTGCCGTCGGCCTGGACCAGGCCTTCCAGCGAGACCTCCGAGCCGCCGATCACATCGATGGCGATTTCGGCATGCGCGGCGGGTGCGGCAAGTGCCAGCAACAGTGCCGAACCAAGCAGGGTGGGAGCGAGTTTCATAGATGCCTTGCGACCTGAGAAAGTGGGCGCAGGCTATGGCGTGAAAGTTGCGTTAATGTGACAAAACCACAGAAACGTAATAAATGATTTTTGCCATTGAAGACAAGAGTTTACGAGCGTTTGTACTGTGTCGCCGTGTGTCAATAACCTGAACGACTCGGCTATATGACAGTGCATCCCGCAATGCTGAATTGGGAGCCATTGAAAGCGTCTGCCGTGGCGACCTGAACCGCAGCCATTGGCGGGCATGTTTTATGTCAGCTTGTGCAATGCACCACTTGCGCATGCAGCTTCTAAATTGTTAGTTTCGAGGCCATGTTTCCTCGATTCCTCCAATTGCTCCTGGTCTGCCTGCTCGCGCTCACCGCGTGGTCGGCAGCCAGCGCACATACGCGCATCCATGATGCATTGATGAGCGACGGATTGGCGGTGATGGTGGATGCTGGCGAAGAACGCGATGCAGCAGAAGATCCGCAGGACGAAGGCGATACACAAAGCCAAGTCGATACACAGCCTGCAGACGATATCCCCTTGCTCTCCCAAGCATGGCCGATGCTGGCGCGGTATTCCCCCTCTTGGCACGCGCATCATGCGCCGGCAAATCAAAAACGCGACCTGATCCCGCAACTGCGTCCTCCAAACGCACTGCTTGGCTGATCCCCGCTGTCGCTGTACCCGGTGCGTTGCGCGCCGGATTTCCTATTGATTTGTTTGTCTTTGCAATTCGCGGTTTGCGCCGCGGATCGCTATCCGTTGCCTAGAGGAATCTCCCATGGAAAGTTTGCTAGAAGGTTTTCGCCATTTCCGTAAGGAAGTGTATCCGCGCCAGAGTGCGCGCTTTCAGGAACTGGCCGGCGGCCAGAGCCCGCATACGCTGTTCATCACCTGCGCCGACTCGCGCGTCATGCCAGAACTGATCTTTTCCGCGCAGCCCGGCGAATTGTTCGTTTACCGCAATATCGGCAATGTGGTGCCGCCGTACTCCCAGCATGTCAGCGGCGTGGTTGCGGCGATCGAGTACGCCATCGCAGTGCTGGGCGTGCGTCACATCGTGATCTGCGGCCACACCGACTGCGGCGCCATGAAAGCTGTGCTCAAGCCGGAGTCGCTGGAAGATGTGCCGTCCGTGGCGGCGTGGCTCAAGCACACCGATGCGGCGCGTCACGTCACCGCGCATCACGGCCACGATCCGGCGAGCCAGGACGCATTGAGCTGCATGACCGAAGAGAATGTGGTCTCGCAGCTCGATCACCTGCGCACCCAGCCGGTGGTTGCGGCCCGTCTGGCGGCAGGCACCTTGCGCATTCATGGCTGGATCTACGATATCGCCCACGGGGAGATCCGCGCCTTCGATGCCGAGAAGGGTGGCTTCCGCCCATTGCTGGCCGAAAGCACCCCCGAAGCCACTCCGCGTCCGCGACTGCAACAAGTCGTTCGCGCTGAACTCGCCTGAGGGAGTCGACGATGAACACATCAGGTGTCGGCGGATATTTCCGTCAGGGACTGTTTGGGCGTGATTTGTTGGCGTCTGTGGTGGTCTTTCTTGTCGCGCTGCCCTTGTGCATGGGTATTGCGATCGCTTCCGGCATGCCGCCGGCCACAGGTCTGATCACCGGCATCATCGGTGGGCTGGTCGTTGGCTTCCTGGCGGGCTCTCCCTTGCAGGTGAGCGGTCCGGCCGCCGGCCTGGCTGTGTTGGTGTTTGAACTGGTGCGTGAGCACGGCGCTGCCGCGCTGGGGCCGGTGATTCTGGTGGCCGGTGCGATTCAGCTGGTGGCCGGTCTGTGCCGGGCAGGTGTGTGGTTCCGCATGACATCGCCGGCCGTGGTGGCCGGCATGCTGTCGGGCATCGGCATCCTGATCGTCGCATCTCAGGCGCATGTACTGATGGACGCCGCACCCAAGGCGCGTGGTCTGGAGAACTTCGCTGCATTGCCTGCCGTGTTGTGGCAGGCGATCAGCGCAGGCACCGGTCGCACGGCGTTGTTCGTGGGTCTGGCAACGATCGGCATCATCCTGGCGTGGGACAAGCTGCGTCCGCAGCGTCTGCGCTTCTTGCCGGGTGCGTTGATCGCGGTGGTCGCGGTAACTGCGACGGCGCAGCTGCAGGGCCTGGACGTCAATCGTGTCGACGTTCCGAGCAACCTGTTTTCAGCGATCAGCATCCCCAGCATCTCTGACATCTTTGGTGTGTTCAACCACACCTTGCTGGTGTCGGCGGTGACCTTTGCCTTCATCGCCAGCGCCGAAACGCTCTTGTCGGCGGCCGCAGTGGACCGCATGCATCAGGGTGCACGGACGCAGTACGACCGTGAGCTGGCGGCGCAGGGCGTGGGCAATATGCTGTGCGGCTTCCTGGGCGCGCTGCCGATGACCGGCGTGATCGTCCGCAGTGCGGCCAATGTGCAGGCCGGTGCGGCGACGCGTGCGTCGACCATCCTGCACGGCAGTTGGTTGTTGGTGTTCGCAATGCTGTTGCCGTGGCTGTTGCGGATGACGCCAGTGGCGTGTCTGGCTGGCATCCTGGTGTATACCGGCGTGAAGATGATCAAGATCGGGCAGGTCAAGGAGTTGGCGACCTACGGTCGTGGAACGGCGGCGATCTACCTGGCCACGACCTTCGCGATCGTGGCAACCGACCTGCTGACCGGCGTGCTGATCGGCTTCGGCCTGTCGCTGTTCCGCCTGGCGTTGCATTCCTCGCGTCTGAAGGTCGAAGTGCGCGAGCACGCCGACAAGAAGGACGAGATGCATCTGACCCTGCAGGGTTCGGCAACGTTCCTGAAGGTGCCGGCAATGGCGCGGACGCTGGAAAGCGTGCCGCCGAACACCGCGCTGCATCTGGACGTGGCCAAACTGCATCACGTCGACCATGCCTGCATCGAGTTGCTGCGCGATTGGAGCCGGAATGCGGCCTCGCGCGGATGCGAGTTGGTCGTGGACTGGAAGGAGCTGGAGCGACGCGTCGAAGGCCGAGCGGCCAAGGAAAGCGTCTCGGTGCCGGCACCGGAACCGCGTAAGGCGGCGTAATACCTGTTGTTGTCCCGGCGTTCGCGCCGGGATCAGTCTGTCGTGACCGGATGATGCATGGCGCCGAAAGACGCATCATCCGGCCACGATTTTTTTTGGGCCGGGATTGGGCAATCGGCAATCGGCAAAACTTGCAGCCTTGCGTTTGCTGGGTGCGGATCAGAACTCGCCGCGGCACCGTGCTCCGATGCCATGCTGCATCACCCCTTGGTTCTTGTTGGCCGCTCTGGGGGCGGCTGGGTCTTGTCGCGGTATCGGCACAGGTCATGGATCACGCAGCCCGGGCAATCGGGTTTGCGTGCCTTGCACACGTAGCGGCCATGCAGGATCAGCCAGTGGTGCGCGTCGTTCAAGAATTCTGTGGGGATGACCTTGACCAGCTTGTCTTCGACCGCGCGCACGTCCTTGCCCGGTGCAAGGCCAGTGCGGTTGGCGACGCGAAAGATGTGCGTGTCCACGGCCATCGTCGGTTCGCCGAATGCGGTGTTGAGCACCACGTTGGCGGTCTTGCGGCCGACGCCGGGTAGGGCTTCCAGTGCCGCGCGATCGTGCGGTACTTCGCCGCCGTATTGCTCAAGCAGGATGCGGCAGGTGGCGATGACGTTCTTGGCCTTGGCATTGAACAGCCCGATGGTGGCGATGTAGCGCTTCAGCCCTTCTTCGCCGAGATCGAGAATGTCGCGCGGCGTATTGGCGACCGGATACAGCTTGCGGGTAGCCTTGTTGACGCCGACATCGGTGGCCTGCGCCGACAGCAGCACCGCGATCAACAATTCGAACGGGGTGGTGTATTCCAGTTCGGTGGTCGGGTGGGGGTTCAGTTCGCGCAGACGCTCGAACATTTCCTGTATTTCAGGCTTGCGCATGGTGCTGCCGCGGCGTGCCGGCGGTGCAGGGCGTGCAGCGTTCAAGGCTGTGTCCCTCCCGCTGCCTTGGCTTTGGCACGCGCCAGGATCGCCGCGGCCAAGGGCGGCAACGCAGCCACTGCCGGCTGGCTGGGCACCGGTGCGGGTGCGCGCCGTGCGTCGCGCTCGGCGGCGCGGCGTTGCAGCCGCGCGGCACGTGCGCGATAGCGTTCGCGTGCGGCCCACGCAACGTGCAGGCGCTGTTGCGCAGCGAGCAGGGCTGCAACGACCGGTGCATCTGCTGCATCGAGGTGCGGGTCAGGCTGGTAGTCCATCAGGCCGAGCTGCAGTGCGCGATCGAGATCGTCCGCTTGCACGCAGTCGAACAGGTGCATGACCAGTGCGCGCGGTGCCGGGATGGGGTCGTGCGGCATCAGGGTGCTCAGCGGTTGCGGAACTGTGCGGGACGCTTATCGAGGAACGCGCGGGTGCCTTCGCGCATGTCGTCGCTGGCGAATAACAGGGCAAATTGCGCGGTTTCCAGCTGCAGTCCCTCTTCGATCCCGCATTCGCCGCCGAACACGACCGCGTCCAGAATGCCGCGTAATGCCAGCGGCGCGGCGTTGGCCAGGCGCTCGGCCAAGGCCTGGGTTTCCTCCTGCAAGGCATCCGGCTCGACCACACGATTGACCAAGCCCAGTTGCATAGCGCGCGCTGCATCGATCGGCATGCCGAGCAGGCACAACTCCAGTGCTGCGGCACGTCCGGTCAAGCGCAGCAGGCGCTGGGTGCCGCCGAAGCCGGGAATCAGACCGAGGTTGATTTCCGGCTGCCCCAGACGTGCGGTGGATGCGGCGATGCGCAGATGGCAGGCCATTGCCAGCTCCAGCCCGCCACCGAGCGCGAATCCGTTGACCATGGCGAGCACGGGTTTGGGCATGCGCTCGATCCGGCGCATCAACCGCTGCCCGACCAGCGAGAATTCGCGGCCATCCATCGCCGACAGATCGCTCATTTCCGCGATGTCCGCACCGGCCACGAACGCTTTGGGCCCGGCGCCGGTGAGGATCACCACGCGTACATCGTCGGCGTTCGCCGCGTCTAAGAACGCCTGATCCAACGCAAGCATGGTATTGCGGTTCAATGCGTTCAGTTTGTCCGGCCGATTGACCGTAATGGTCCGGACACTGGCGTGATCGGCGATCAGAATGGCGTCATTGGACATGGCAAACCCCTGCGAACGTAAAAAAAAAGTAAATACGGAACTTCCGAAAGCCTTGCTGGTCCTAGCTTTCGTGATAAGTAGCGGTTCGGTATCGCGGCCGCTATCCTAGCGCGTCATCTCAGGCGGCAGACCCGTCCTGTGCCACCACCCTGGAGAATTGTTTGATGAAGTTGCGTTCTATCGCGGTCGCTGTGGCGGCCCTGGCCCTGACGGGCAATGCACTGGCCCAGGACACGACGTCCGAAAAGGGCAAGTTGAGCTATTACTTCGGTTACGACTACGGCAATAACCTTGCCGAGCTCACCGGTCGCGGCGAGCAGCTCGACATCAACGCGGTGGTAAAGGGTCTGCAGGACGCCTATGCCAAGAAGCAGCCGGCGATCACCGCCGACCAGCTCAAGCCTGCGGTCGAAGCGTTCCAGAAGCGTGAGCAGGGCCGCGCCCAGCAGGCCAAGGCCGAGTACGACAAGGCCGCTGCTGCCAACAAGACCAAGAGCGAAGCGTTCCTGGCCAAGAACAAGAGCACCGCAGGCGTGCAGACCTTGCCGAGCGGCGTGCAGTACCGCGTGATCGAAGCAGGCAAGGGCGCCAAGCCGACCCAGGCGAGCACCGTGCAGCTGGAAGTGGCCGGTCCGTTCCCCTTCGGCGACCGCGAGAAGGCGCGTCCGGCGCAGCAGATCCCGGCCATCAAGGTCAGCGAGGTCGAAATGAAGGCCATGCGCGAGACCCTGCTGCAGATGCCGGCCGGCTCCAAGTGGGAAGTGACGTTGCCGTCGGATCAGGCCTATGGCGCCGACCCGCGTACGCCGTTCCCGCCGAACGTGGCCGTGCAGTTCGAGATCAAGCTGGTCAGCGTCAAGTAATTGCGTTTGCTGTTGCACTGACAACGCCGGCCACCAGGCCGGCGTTGTCGTTTTGGCGTCGCCAACCTGCTGAAGAGATCGATGAAATACCCACGCCGCATCTGCGGAAACGAGCGATGAGCGACACCGATTCCGATGACGGTGACCTGCCCAGCCCGTGTATCGGTGTATGTTCGTTGGACGCGCAGTCGCACTGTGTCGGCTGCTTTCGCAGCCTGGATGAAATTGCACGCTGGATGAGCATGAGTGACGCCGAACGCCAGGAGTTGTTGCACGCCGTGTTGCCTGCACGTGGGCTAGTGGCGGCACTGCCCGAGTACGCGCAGTTGCGCCGGGCGCTGTATCCGCTGGACACCGCACCCCAGGGTCCAGGCTGGAACCATGCCGAACTGATCGACCTGACCGAAGATGGCGCTTCCGCCGAAGCGGCGGTGCTGTGCGGTCTGGTGCCGCGCGAGCAGGGCACGATGGTGCTGCTGACCCGGCGCACCGACAGCTTGCGCCATCATGCCGGGCAAGTCAGTTTCCCCGGCGGGCGGATGGAGCCTTCCGATGCGGATGCGGCAGCGGCGGCACTGCGCGAGAGCTGCGAGGAGATCGCGTTGGGTCCGCAGCAGGTGCATGCGCTGGGGTATCTGGATCCATTCCTGACCGTGAGCGGATTCCGGGTAACGCCGGTGGTAGCGGTGATCGACCCGGCGTTCGTGGCCGTACCGCAACCGGAGGAAGTGGCCGAAATCTTCGAAGTACCGCTGACCTATTTGATGGACCCGGACAATTTGCGCAGCGTGGAGCTGGAGTTCCGAGGCCGCCCGCGTCGCGTGCTTGAGTACGCCTGGCCCGGACAACGCATCTGGGGCGCTACCGCGGCCATCCTTCTCAATCTTCGTCGTCGCCTGGAGCAGGTTGCATGAGTGCCGATCCGAACTGGACCACGCTGGTCGATAGCGCCGCCCTGGCAGCGGCATTGCCGCATCCACAATTGCGGCTGCTGGATGCGCGCGCTGCGCCGCCGACTGCCCCCGACCCACAGGCCGCGCGCAAGGCGTATGTGCAAGGGCACCTGCCCGGCGCGCACTACGTCGATCTCGATCATGACCTGGCCGACCTGTCGCGTGCCGACCAAGGACGGCATCCATTGCCGCCCAGCGCCGACTTCGCCAGGCGCCTGGGCGCCTGGGGCATCGATCCGCAGAGCCAGGTGGTGGTCTACGACACGGGCGACGGCAGCATGGCCGCCGCACGCGCGTGGTGGATGCTGCGGCTGATGGGGCATCGCCGCGTGGCGGTGCTCGATGGCGGGCTGGCCGCGTGGCGCGCCGCTGGCTTTGCCGACACCACCGAGCTGCCGGCAGGGCACGACAGCGCTGCATATCCCGGCAGTTTCGACGCCGATGCCGTCGTGGACGCCGAACAGATCCTGGCGCGGCTGGGCCAGGCGCCGGGCTGGCTGCTGGATGCGCGCGCAGGCGAGCGGTTTCGCGGTGAGGTGGAACCGATCGACCCGGTTGCCGGGCATGTGCCGGGTGCGCTGAGTCGTCCGCTGGGTCTGAGCATCCGCGATGGCCGCTTCAAGCCTGCCGATGAACTGCGTGCCGAGCTGTCTGCACTGCTCGGCGCGTACCGGCCCGAGCAGGCCGTGGTGATGTGCGGATCGGGCGTGACCGCCTGTCATCTGTTGTTGGCGCTGGAAGCGGCTGGCTTGTCCGGCGCGCGCGTCTATGCCGGGTCCTGGAGTGGCTGGTTGCAGGATCCGGCGCGCCCGGTCGCGACCGCTTCCTGATCAGGCACAATACGCGCAGGAATGGTGGTCTGTGGGGACGCAGGCTCGCTGCGCGGAGCGCAGTTTCTTGCAGTGGCGGGTGGATGCATGCGGTTGCAGTTGCAGAAGGGCGCCTTGTGCGTCGCAGTGATGGCGATGGCGGCGTGTTCGGCAAGCTCGGGCGACGCTGGCGATGTGCGTGTCTCCAAGCGGTCGACGACCGATCAGCCTCAGGTGTATCGGCTCGCATTGGAACGCGCGCGCGCGCAGCGATTGGCGCAGGTGCGTGCGCCCGACGGCTGGCTGAGCTATACCGGCTCCGGCCGCCTGCGTGCAGGTCAGTACCGGGTGGGAAGCGATCCGCACAACGATCTCGTCTTGCCGGCCGGCCCTGGACAGCTGGGCCAGCTCAGCCTGGATGTGCGGGGCCATGTGCGCTTCAAGGCGGCCGCCGGTGCGGCCGTCAGGTTGAACGGACAGCCCGTGGATGAGGTCAGCCTGGAGCCGGAACGCGCGGACCAGCGTGGCGACCGGCTCGATGTGGGCAACCGGCAGTTCTATCTGGTGCAAACCGGCACATTGTTTGGCTGGCGTTTTCGCGACCCGGTGGCGCCGGCGTTGATCGCATTTCAGGGCTTTGAATATTTCCCGATCGACCCGCAGTGGCGGGTTGATGCGCGCTGGCACCCCTATGCCGCGCCGCGGTCGGTGACCTTGCTGACATCCATCGGCACGCCGCTGACGGCCGAAGTTCCCGGCGAGGCGGTGTTTACCCGGGATGGTCACGAATACCATCTGCAGCCAATTGCGCAGCATGACGGAAGCGGCCTGTTTTTTCTGTTTACCGATCGCACCAGTGGCAAGGAAAGTTATGGCGGCGCGCGCTACCTGTTCACCGCGATGCCGCGCGATGGTCATGTGCTGCTCGATTTCAATCTCGCCGAAAACCCGCCCTGCGCGTTCACCCCGCACGTGGTCTGCCCGATCGCGCCGCCGGAAAACCGGCTGGCGGTGGCGGTAAATGCGGGCGAAAAGACCTATCGCGCAGTCGATCCATGATCGCTCTGGTCGTGCGTGCGTTGCCTAGCGCGTGACCGGCGCACTCAACGCAATGCGTGCGCCCAGCCGACCGCCGCTTCGATACGGGGCCATGGGAACAACGGGCCTGGATCGAGCTTGCGCTGGATCTTGTGTGCGGGATCGTCGCTGGCCGCTTCCTGGGTGGTGTCCAGTTCCTGGTGGCCGGCGATGCGGCGCACCGATGGCAGCTGCTGCTGCAGCCACTGAAGCAAGGTGACCAAGGCGGCGATCTGCACGTCCGGATACGCCTCGTGCATCACCTGATGGCGCGAGTCGAGCCAATGCGGATAGCGCCCACTGTTGACCAGCTCGATGCCCAGGGTATGCGGATTGTGGCCGCGCACGTGATGCGCCACGCGCTCCAGCGCCACGTACTGCTGAATGCTGCCGTTGCGATCGATGTAGTAATGCCCGCTGTTGCCGGTGCCGCTGTCGTAGAGCACGCGCTCGCCGTAATCGCGCGCCATCGCCATGTCCGGCAGTTCGGTGCAATGGATGACCACCATGTCGATCTGCTCGCGCCGGCGTCGCGCCAGTCGCGATTCGTAAGGCAATGGCGCGTAGGTGATCGGCGGCGACGGCAGGACGGCATCGGACATGAAGCGAATGCTAGCATTGCCCGATGGCTTTGAATCCCGACAGCCCGCTGGGCAAATTGATGGCGACGCTACCGCAGACCGGTCTGGTGACCTGGATCGGCGTGCGTCCTGCGCGTGACGTGGAGATGCTGGAGGTGGACGCCGCGCAGGCCACCACCGGCATCGGCCTTGTAGGCGATCGTTACAAGGGCGGCAGCGGCAAGCGTGGGATCACCTTGATCCAGGCCGAGCATCTGCCGGTGATCGCAGCGCTGGCCGGGCATGCGACGATCGCGCCGGCCACGTTGCGACGGAATCTGGTGGTGTCGGGCATTCCGCTGATCGCGTTGAAAGGGCGGCGCTTTTGCATCGGCGATGTCGAGCTGGAAGGCACCGATCCGTGCGACCCGTGTTCGCGGATGGAAGACGCGCTTGGCGCCGGCGGGTACAACGCGATGCGTGGACATGGCGGCTTGTGCGCGCGTGTCCTGCGCGGGGGTGTGCTGCGTGTTGGCGATATGGTGAAGGCGCTATGAGCCGCGGCCATTGCATTCTGGCGCACGGGTTCGAGAGCGGCCCGGCGGCACGCAAGGTGAGCGCATTGGCCGAGGTTGCCGCGCGCCTGGGCTGGACTCACGACCGCCCGGACTTCACCGATCTGGATGCGCAACGCGACGTCAGCCCACTCGGTGACGTGCGTGGACGCCTGCAGCGCTTGCTGCAGATTGCACGCGATGCGGCAGACAAGGGGCCACTGGTGCTGGTGGGATCCAGCCTTGGCGCGTATATCGCCGCGCAGGTGTCGCTGCAGGTGCCGACACGCGGGCTGTTTCTGATGGTACCGCCAACCTCGATGGGCCCGTTGCCGGCGCTGGATGCTGCGCCGGTGCCGATCTCGGTGGTACATGCGTGGCGCGATGCATTGATTCCTGCCGCAGACGTCATCGCCTGGGCACAGGCGCGTCGTGCGCGGCTGTTGCTGGTCGACGATGAGCACGATCTTGCCGCGCATGTGGACACGGCAGCGGGCGCGTTCGCCGAGCTGTTGCAGAGCCTGTGATGCACGAGGCCGACGACATGCCGCCCGCGCAGCCCGAGCCGCCGATGGCGGTGCTGATCCGCGAGGCCAGCGACGGCGACGCGGCAGCCATCGAGATATTGACCATGGTGGCATTCATGCGCGCCGAGCACAGCCGCCATGATGAGCAGCACGTGATCGCTGCGCTGCGGGGCGATGATGTGCTGGCACTGTCATTGGTCGCCGATCACGATGGGTATGTGGTCGGCCATCTGGCAGTGTCGCCGGTGAGCTTGTCCGACGGTTCGTCCGGCTGGTTCGCGCTGGGGCCGCTGGCGGTGGGCCCGGGCCACCAACGCCAGGGCCTGGGCACCCGTCTGGTGCACGCAGCCCTGGCCACCTTGCGCGAACGCGGCGCGGCGGGATGCGTTGCGTTCGGCGAACCGGGGTTTTTCCGCCGGTTCGGGTTTGCCGTCGAGCCGGGCCTGAGCGTGCCCGATGCACCCGTATCGGAATTGCAGGCGCTGGCATTCGGCGACCGACTGTTGCCGCTGGCCGACGTGGCCTATCACCCCGCATTCGGTCTGGGCTGAGTCGCGTGCTGCGCTGTACTGCACACGCATGACCGGATGCCGTCGCGATCCTGCGCGCACGCGACGCCCGTTCGCTCACCGGGACTCTGCATCGCGCTTCCGGCCGTAGTGCACCGCCAGGTTCGTCACCATGCTCGGCACCCGCGATCAACGCGTGCCGAGGTGAACGATGCAACGCGACGAGCCCTCCATGCCGCCCACCGCGCCGCATGCGCGCCTGATCTCGCACGCCGGCGATACCTTGCACGACGATGCGACACTGCTTGCGTCGATCAGGTCGCGACTGCAGCAGGACAGCGGCCGTTCTGCTGCCGAAGTGGAGCGTCTGTTGCAACTGGTCGATGCGTTGTGGGCGATGGAACTGGGGCGGTTCCTGCTTCGCAATCGCGGGCTCAATGCGGAGTGGACGCATCGGTTGGTCACCTATGAGGCGGGAACCCTGCCGCAGGACGCCACGCCGGCATTGGAGTACGAAATCTTCGAGAAGACGCCGGCCGTGCTTGCAACCCGCGAGCGGTTCGGCATCTTCCGCGCGCAATTGCAGGCTTTGTTGCGACCCGGCATGACGATCGCGTCGGTGCCGTGTGGGTGGATGGGCGATGTGTTGAGCCTGGACTATCGGCAGTGTGCGGATGTGCGCTTGATCGGCATCGATCTGGACCCGCAGGCGTTGGACGGTGCGCTGGAACTGGCACGTCGCTACGGGCTGGAGCAGCAGCTGTCGCTGCGCCTGGAAGATGCCTGGGCGCGGGGCGACGCGGACAGTGTGGACGTGGTGACCAGCAACGGCCTCAATCTGTACGAGCCCGACGATGCGCGCGTGGTCGCGCTCTATCGCGCGTTCCTCAACAGGCTGCGGCCGGGCGGTACGCTGGTGGCGAGTTTCCTGACGCCTCCTCCCAGTCTGTGTGCGGAATCTCCCTGGAAACTGGCGCTGTTGGACCGGGAATCGCTGGTGCTGCAGAGCCAGGTCTTCATCGATATCGTCCAGGCGCGCTGGGCATCGTTTCGCACCCACGCGCAGACGCGCACGCAACTGGAAAGTGCCGGCTTTGCGCGGGTGCGCTTCATCGACGATCGCGCCAGCATTTTTCCCACCGTCATTGCGCAAAAGCCGATGGGTGCCTGACGGCGAAGCGATCAGGCACCGCGCATCTTGCGGTCTGAGTGTCGCTGCGGTGCCGGCGAGTATCCGATGCGTCGGCGCGGTCTTGCGCATATCAATAAGAGCGGACGCGCGTCGGCTACGAGCAGCGAACAAACCGACTGTGCTCACTGTCAGGCACGTGCTGCCGATGCTCGGCGTGGCATGTGCCACTCGCACGCTCCGGGCCTGAGCGCCGTCCACCTTTACCTGACGACTTCTCGCTATGTCTTGCTAGCCTTTCTATCGAGCAGGCGCACTAAAGCTTGCAGACGTGCAGGTTCCTGCCGATATCCCGCTGTAGTTGAGCGGACTGTTCGGCGCCGTGATGTCCGGGGGTTTCGCCGTAGCCGTGGGCGGGCATACACTTGTGCCGCACCTACTCGTCGAGGATTGGTCCAATGCGCCATTGATGCCGCCGTCGTGATGACGGCCATACCCGTTGCCGTTCCGTCTGGAACGCGACGTGTCCTGGCATGCAATGGAGACACTGATGACCTGTCCGTCGTTGACGCTGGAAAGCGTCGCGTTCGTGCTGCCCGATGGCAGTACGCTGTTTTCCGATCTGACCCTGCACATCGATCAGCGCCACACGGGACTGGTCGGTCGCAATGGTGTGGGCAAGAGTGTGCTCGGGCGTCTGCTGGCCGGCCAGCTGGCACCCAGCAGCGGCCGCTGCGTGCGCCATGGCAGCGTGCATTACCTGCCGCAGCGCGTGAGCGCGACGCCGGGGCAGCGCATCGCCGATCTGGCATGTGTGGCTCCGCTGCTGGATGCATTGGAGCGAATCGCCTGCGGGAGCGTGGCGCCTGCCGATTTCGAGCGGGTGGGCGAACGCTGGAATGCCCACGCCGAGTTCGCTGCAGCGCTCGAACAGCAAGGGCTCGCTGGCCGCGATCCGCAGGCGCCTGCCGCGCATTTGAGTGGGGGCGAAGCCATGCGGGTGGCGCTTGCCGGTGCCTGGCTGATGCAACCTGACATGCTGATCCTGGATGAGCCCAGCAACCATCTGGACGGCCCACAGCGACAGCGGCTGATGGCGCAGTTGCAGGCGTGGAATGGCGGATTGCTGATCATCAGTCATGACCGTCTGCTGCTGGACGGCATGCAGCGCATCCTGGCGCTGTCCGCGCACGGGGTGCGCAGCTATGGCGGCAACTACACCCACTACACGCGGCAGCACGCAGGCGAGCAGCAGGCGGCCTGCGCGCTGCTTGCACAGCGCAAACAGGCACGCGCACGCGGGCAACAGGCATTGCGCGAGCAGCACATGCGCCAGCAACAGCGCCAGGCGCGGGGTGCACGGGCGGCGGCGCAGGCCAATCAGGCGCCCATCCTGCTCGGCGGCCAGCGGCAGCGCAGCGAGGTTAGTGCCGGCCAGCTGCAGCAGCACCGTCAGGCCGAGCAGGCACGCTTGTCGGAGGCGGTGACGCAGGCGGCAGCACGGCTTGAGACCGCAGACGCCATCGCACTGCTGGCACCGGCAAGGGCTGCAGGCGCGTCGCAACGCTTGGCGACCCTGCGGCAGGTGGAGTTGGCCGATGGGCGGCTGGGTGGGCGACGCGTGGACCTGCTGCTGCACGGCCAGCCCCGCATCGGGCTGGTCGGCCCGAACGGCAGCGGTAAATCCTCGCTGCTGCAGCTGTTGGGCGGGCGCCTGGCGGCGCAGGCGGGCCAGTGCGAGGTGCATGTGCCGGTGGCTTATCTGGATCAGGACCTGGCCATGCTCGACCCGGCCCGCTCGGCCGCCGCGCAGCTGTGCGATGCCGATCCTGCCGCAGCCGAGCACGCCCAGCGGCTGCGCCTGGCGTTGCTTGGGCTGGACCGGCAGCGTGCCTACCTGCCCACCGGCCAGCTCAGCGGCGGCCAGCGGCTCAAGGCGGCGCTGGCCTGCGCGCTGTATCGGGCCCAGCCGGCGCAGTTGCTGTTACTGGACGAGCCCACCAATCAGCTGGATTTGGCCTCGATCGAAGCGCTCGAGACACTGCTGCGCAGCTTTACCGGCGCACTGCTGGTGGCCTCGCACGATGCCATCTTCCTCGACCGGTTGGGCCTGCAGCAGCGGCTGGACACCGGGCAGGCGCAGTGGCGGCTGGCGCCGTGGTGAACCGCGCGGCGGGCGGTGCGGCCGGCGGGGGGTGGTAATGCCGGCCGCGATGGCCGACCATTTGCGGCCCATCCACGGCGACCACGGCACTGCCCACCCGGGCGCCGGCCCGCTTGTCCTGCTCCCACGCTCGCCGCCGCGCCAGCGTCTTATCGATACCTGCCTACGTGAAATTCTTCGCATCCTGTGCCAAGGGCCTGGAATACCTGCTTGCCGACGAGCTGCTCGCGCTCGGTGCCAGCAAGGCCACCGCCACCATCTCCGGCGTCAATGTCGAGGGTGAACCGCGCGACGCGCTGCGCGCCGTCATGTGGTCGCGCCTGGCCAGCCGCGTGCTGTGGCCGCTCACCGAGTTCGACTGCCCGGACGAGGACGCGCTGTATGCCGGCGTGTCAGAGTTGCCGTGGGACGAGCACCTGTCGGTAGGCCACACCTTGTCGGTGGACGCGCACGTCTCCGGCACCGCGATTACGCACGCACGCTATGCCGCGCAGCGCATCAAGGACGCGGTGGTCGACACCATGCGCCGGCAGGGGCTGGAACGCCCGTCGGTGGATGTGGAAAGCCCCGACCTGCGGTTGAACCTGTCGCTGCGCAAGGGCCGCGCCACCATCTCGGTGGACCTGGGCGGCGGCCCGTTGCACCGGCGCGGCTGGCGCATGGCGCAGAACGAGGCGCCGCTGAAGGAAAACCTGGCCGCGGCAGTGTTGCTGCGCGCTGGCTGGCCGCGCGTGTATGCCGATGGCGGCGGCTTGCTGGACCCGATGTGCGGCAGCGGCACGTTGCTGATCGAAGGCGCCTTGATGGCCGCCGACGTCGCGCCCGGCCTGCAGCGCTACGGCAGCGATGTGCCCAGCCGATGGCGCGGGTTCGATCGCGCGGTTTGGCAGCAGCTGGTCGATGAAGCGCGCGAACGCGACAGTGCAGGCCGTGCCGCGCTGAAGCAGGTGATCCACGGCAGCGATATGGACCCGCACGCGATCCGCGCCGCCAAGGAAAACGCGCAGGTGGCCGGGGTAGCCGAGGCGATCTGGTTCGGTGTACGCGAAGTGGGCGATCTGCAGACCCCGCCGCAGGCCACCGGCGTGGTGGTCTGCAATCCGCCGTACGACGAGCGCCTGGCTGCCGATGCGGCCTTGTATCGCAAGCTGGGCGACACCCTGCAGCGCGTCGTGCCGCAGTGGCGTGCGAGCCTGCTGTGCGGCAATGCCGAGCTGGCGTACGCCACCGGCCTGCGCGCGGGCAAGAAATATCAGTTGTTCAATGGCGCGATCGAGTGCGCGTTGATCGTCTGCGACCCGATCGCGGTGCCGCGCCGTACGCCATTGGCGGCACCGACCGCGCTCAGCGAAGGTGCGCAGATGGTGGCCAACCGGCTGCGCAAGAATCTGCAGAAATTCAAGAAGTGGCGTGCGCTCGAAGGCATCGAGTGCTTCCGCGTCTACGATGCCGACCTGCCGGAATATTCCGCTGCCATCGACGTGTATCAGCAAGCCGATGGCGACCGGCGCATCTTCCTGCATGTGCAGGAATATGCCGCGCCGGCGACCATTCCGGAGGCGGATGTGCGTCGTCGCCTGGGCGAGTTGTTGGCGGCTGCGCGCGAGGTGTTCGAGGTGCCGGCCGAGCGCGTCGCATTGAAGTCGCGCGAGCGTGGCAAGGGCGGCAGCAAGTACGGCCGCTTCGAACAGCGCAACGAAATCGTCCACGTGCGCGAGCACGGCGCGCTGCTGCGCGTGAACCTGTTCGATTATCTGGATACCGGCCTGTTCCTGGACCACCGCCCGTTGCGCGGCACCATGGCGCAGCAGTCCAAGGGCCGGCGCTTTCTCAACCTGTTCTGCTACACCGGCGTGGCCAGCGTGCAGGCGGCGGTGGCCGGCGCCAGCGCCACGACCAGCGTGGATCTGTCCGCGACCTATCTGCAGTGGTGCGCCGACAACCTGGCCTTGAACGGCCAGGCCGGCACCAAGCACAAGCTGGTGCAGGCCGATGCGCTGGCCTGGCTGGAAGCCGAGCGTGCGCACTTCGACGTGATTTTCTGCGACCCGCCAACGTTCTCCAACTCCGCGCGCGCCGAGGATTTCGATATCCAGCGCGAGCACGTCCGCCTGCTGCGTGCGGCGGTGGCGCGTCTGGCGCCGGGCGGCGTGCTGTATTTTTCCAACAACTTCCGCCGCTTCAAGCTGGATGAGGAAGCGGTCGCCGAGTTCGCGCAATGCGAGGAAATCAGCCCGCGCACCATCGACCCGGATTTCGAACGCCATGCACGCATCCATCGCGCATGGCGGTTGACGGCCTGAGCCCAGGCCGGTTGTGCCCGATGCAGGACTGCGTGCGGTGGCGAAGTCGCCGGCCGGCGCGGTTGCCGCATGTGCACACGGCGAAGAGTAGTACCAAAACGAATGCGCTCGCCGCCAGGCGGGCGCGGCCGGTGCTCGGAACCGGCATGTGCCACTCGTACACTCCGGCTCCTTCGCGCCGTCCGCACCCACCTGACGACTGCCCGCTACGTTTGTTAGCCGCTCTAGGGCGTAGTAGCGCCTGAACCCGCGGACGCAATCTTGGTCGCGCAGGCGAGGGCAGGGCGCGCCGGCGACAAGCCCACCACAGCGCTGCGGTATGCTGATTCGCATGCTTCGGAGTCAACGATGACCGCATCACCCCGCATTGCCTTTCTGGCCAGTCACACCGAGCCCGCGATGAACGCGCGGGCGCGTCTGGTGCAGCGCTACGGCGATCATCCGCTGGAGACCGCCGAGATCGTCTGCGCTCTGGGCGGGGATGGCTTCATGCTGCAGACCCTGCATCGTCATGGTGCGGCAGACAAACCGGTGTTCGGCATGAAGCTGGGCTCGGTCGGGTTTTTGATGAACCAGTACCGCGACGACGAAGACGACCTGCTGGTGCGTCTGCAACGGGCCGAACCTGCGCATCTGCGGCCGCTGGAAATGCTGGTGCAGACTGAATCGGGCACCAGTGCCGGGTCGCTGGCCTACAACGAGGTCTCGCTGTTGCGGCAGACCCGCCAGGCCGCGCATCTGAGCGTGGATCTCAATGGCCAGACCCGCATCGCCGAACTGATCGGCGACGGCGTGATGGTCGCCACGCCGGCCGGCAGCACCGCCTACAACTATTCCGCGCACGGGCCGATTCTGCCGCTGGGCTCGCATACGCTGGCACTGACGCCGATCGCGCCGTATCGCCCGCGCCGCTGGCGCGGCGCCATCCTCAAGGCCGATACCGAAGTGCGCTTCCGCGTGCTCGACCCATACAAGCGTCCGGTCAGCGTCACCGCCGATTCGCACGAGATCCGCGATGTGGTGGAAGTGACCATCCGCGAATCCACCGAGCGCCGCGTCACGCTGCTGTTCGACCCCGAGCACAATCTGGAAGAGCGCATCTTCAGCGAACAGTTTGCGGTGTGAGGAGCGAGGATTGGGTATTTGGGAGTTGGGATGGGGCAGATCAACAGCGCGGCATTGCGCGGCGCGTGCTGTGGAAACGGTAGGATGCAGCGCTGTGGCTGCAGCAGCATTGCGTTGTTGCTTTCACCAATCCCGACTCCCCAATCCCCAATCCCGGCACCCAAATGGCTGACAACTCCCCCAGGTTATTGACCGTCGCGGTGACCTCGCGCGCGCTGTTCGATCTTGAAGAAGGCCATGCGCTGTTCGAGGCGAACGGGGTGGAGGCGTATTCGGCGTTTCAGCGCGAGCACGAAGATGACATCCTGCAGCCGGGCGTCGCGTTTCCGGTGGTACGCAAGTTGCTGGCGCTCAACCACGATGTGCCGGAAGAAACCCCGCGGGTCGAGGTGATTCTGCTGTCACGCAATTCTGCCGACACCGGCTTGCGCATCTTCAATTCGATCCAGCACTACAACCTTGGCATCGTGCGCGCGACCTTCACCTCCGGCGAGCCGACCTGGCCGTACGTCAAACCGTTCGGCACCGATCTGTTTCTGTCGGCCAATCCGGACTCGGTGCGGCGAGCGCTGACCCACGGCATTGCCGCAGCTACCATCATGCCGCGCGCGCCGGGCGAGCGTGCCGAGGCGGCCGCCGCGATCGTGGACAACGACGAAAGCCGTCTGTCCACGCAGCTGCGCATTGCCTTCGACGGCGATGCGGTGATCTTTGGCGATGAGAGCGAACGTATCTCGCGCGAGCAAGGCGTGGAAGCCTTTGGCCGCCATGAGCGCGAGCGTGCGCGCGAGCCGCTGTCGGTCGGGCCGTTCCGTAATTTTCTGTCGGCGTTGCATACCTTGCAGGCGGCGTTCCCGCCCGGCGAAGCGTCGCCGATCCGCACGGCGCTGGTCACTGCGCGTTCGGCGCCTGCGCATGAGCGGGTGATCCGGACCTTGCGCGAGTGGGGCGTGCGCCTGGACGAAGCGCTATTTCTCGGCGGCCGCCACAAGGGGCCGTTTCTGGAAGCGTTTGGCGCAGACATCTTCTTCGACGACTCGCAACACAACATCGACAGCGCACGCCAGCACCAGCATGTGGCGGCCGGCCACGTGCCACATGGCGTGGCCAACGATCCGCCGAGCCGATGAGCGAGTCGCCGCAGCCGCCAGCGCGTGCCGGGCTGCTGCGGACCTGGCGCAAGCTGGAACTGACCTTCACCGACGACACGGTGCAGACCCGCATGTCGCGCTGGGCGCCGCATCGGCTGATGCTGCCGTATACGCGCAGCATGCTGGCGGCGTTGTGGCTGCAGCCGCGTCCGGAGTGCATCGGGCTGATCGGCGTGGGTGGCGGTGCGCAGCTGAAGTTCTGCCATCGCTATCTGCCCAGTACGCGCTTGGAAGCGGTCGAAGCCGATCCGCAGGTGCTGGCAGTGCGCGATGCATTCGCCATCCCGCGCGACGACGCGCGGCTGGAGATCACGTTGGGGGACGGCGCCGACTGGATCGGCAACCGAGGCGGGCGCTACGACCTGTTGCTGCTGGATGCCTACGACGCCAATGGTATTCCGCCGGCGTTGTGCACGCCGCAGTTCTACGCCGACTGTCGCGCGGCCCTGCGCGAGGGCGGGGTGCTGGCGCTGAATCTCTACCAGGTGCCGATGGCCGAGCATCTGGCGCAGCTGCGAGAGCTGTTCGATGGGTTGGTGTTGCTGCTGCCCGAACCGGATTTGCGCAACCAAGTGGTGTTTGCCTGGAAAGGCCGACGCACACCGGGCACGCCGGACGCCGCGCTGGCCGGGTTGGCATGGTCGGCACGCCGGCAATTGCGGCCGTCGATGCTGCGCTTGCAGGCGGCATGGCTGGAGCGGGCCTGGCGGTTTTCCTGAGGCGGTACGTCTGCAGATCCTGCCAACAGTGGCCAGCGAAACCTAGCCAGTCGTCATCGGTGAGCACAGACGGCGTGCTCCGTACCCGGGTGCACGCAGGGACATGCCGATGCCGCACACCGGCCACGCCCGCCTGGGCCCCGCAGGCGTTTGGTTCACTGCATCAGGGATACGCGCGTGTGCGTCGACGCATCTGGACCGCGTCACTAGGCGATTACGGCGTTTGCTCGCTGGGTGTGGCCGGCAATGGCAACTGGATATCGGTCAGCCGCCAGCGCAGGCCCTGGCGGGTCAGCACGAAGTTCACCGGCGCACCGTCGGCGGTCTGCGTGGTGGCGGTGAAGCGGCGGGTGGATTCGAAGCGCTGCGTGGCGCCTTGCAGCGGGCGCGCCGGTGCCGGCGCCGCATAGGTGTCGGCGCTGACAGTGTCCCCGATGAGGCGGTTCCACACGCTGTGGCCTTGCAGCAACGCACCGATGCCCAGTGGCGTGACCAAGGTATCCACGCCGGCGCCGCTGATGCCGCTGGCCAGTTGCAATGCAAAGCCACCGAGCAGGCTTGATTGCATGCTGCTGCCGGCCTGACGGATCAGGTAATCATCCAGTTGCGCCTTGAGGTTGACGCGAAGGCTGGGAAAATCCACGTAGCTGTCCAGCTGCGCGGCATCGCGGTCGGCGATAGCCTGACTGATGCCGCGCATAGCCAGATACGGCCCTGCAACCACGTAACCCGCCAGCAGCACTACGCCCAGCAATGGCACGATCCACCAGCGCCTTCTCATCGTTCGCACTCCGTTGCCATGCATGGTGTGGGGAGGATGTTCGACAGCGGCCAGACCACAGCAACAGGTTGCGACCGTCGCAACGGCATGGCGCGCAGTGCCTGCGCCGCAGCTCGCCTCAAAATTCCAGATCCAGGGCGGCGCACAGATAATCCACAAAAGGCGCCAGCGTCACCAGGTCCGCCTCGATAGTCTGGCGCAGGCGCGGCCCGGTCATGATGGCGTCGTCCAGATGGCGCAGATACGCCCAGTTGCGGTGCTTGAGATCGTCGATGAATTCGAAATCGTTGGGAAACCCGCGCGGTGCGCGGACCAGCTTTTCGCTGTCATCCAGGGCGAACTTGCGACGCAATTTGGGATCGTATGCGGCCGTCCTCCAACCGCCGGGGTTTTCGAAGATGAACTGGCGGAGCTTGCGTTGTGTGTCGGGTTCAGGGTGCCACAGGCCTGCACCGACAAAGCTCTCGCCGGGCTGCAGATGGATGTAGAAAGAAGGTGCCGGTACCTGCCGGCGGCGCTCATGAAACAGGCGCGCGCCTTGCCAGTTCTTGTAGGGCGACTTGTCGTTGGAAAACCGCGCATCGCGATAGATGCGAAACAGCGAGCCACCCTGGGTCTTGGGGTCGGCGCGATAGTGTTCGCTGACCTCGGCAAGCGCGGGTTGCAGATCGGTGATCAGCTGCAGAAACGGCTGGCGCACATGCGCCTCGTACTGGTGACGATGATCGGCAAACCACGTCTTGTCGTTGTGGCGGGCCAGGGCACGCAGGAACTTGAAGCTGGCATCTGAAAAGTAGGTCGTCATAGCGTGCGTTGGAGATCCGAACCCCAGGCGGCGAGCTGGTCGAGCAGGGCTTGCTTGGTAGCATCGTCGGGGTGAGCGAGCCGTAAATCCGCAATCTGCGCGTGATACTGGTCCAGGGTGACTTCGCCCAACCCATGGTCTTCGAGCAGGCGCTTGCGGCGGTACTGGTTCCAGCGTTCCTGCTCGTCGAATGACAGCGTCTGCGGCCAGTTGCGCGCGCGGTAACGGAACAGCAGCTCGACCAGCCGCGGATCGCGAAGCCGCGTTTCCAGCGCGCCTAGTTCCTCCGGCGCGCTGGCGCGCACCTGGGCAAGCAGGCGCTTGTCGCCTTCGGCCAGAAAACCGTCGTAGAGCGAGGCATCGGCATCGTTGACCGCGGCAGCTGCGGCACGCTCGTTGCCGTAGACCTGGCGCACCTTCTCTGCCAGCGCCGGGCCCAGTTCGCGCAATCGCGCGGCCTTGGCCAGCACTGCGTCGCGGTCCAGGCCCAGGCGCTGGAAGTCCGGCTCGCGCAGATGGTGCCAGGCCACCAGTGCCGGCGACTTGTTCAGGTGCACTTCCTTGAGCGGGATGCGTTGCTCGCCTTCGGGCAGATCCGCGGCGCGGATATACAACCGGTCGGCGATCTCGTCCGGGCTCAGCCGCAACAGCACCTCAGGGTCGCCGTCCAGATCGAACACGATCACGCGGCTGTCGATGCGCGGATGCCGCGTCAGCGGCAGCACGGCCGCAGCGCATAGGCGCGAGGCCGGGTAGCGCTGCGAGATGTGCAGCACCGGTTCCATCGCAATCACATCGAGCAGCGTGGCGGCAAAGCGCTTGTCGCGCAGGCGCAGCGCGTAGTCCCACAACTTTGGCTGGTGCTGCTGGAATTTGCGCGCCATGCCGATGGTGGCGTAGACGTCGGACAAGGCTTCGTGCGCATCGCCCTCGCGCACTGCGTTGGCGTCGGCCAGATGTTCGAGTTTGAACGAGGTGGCGCCATCTTCGCGCTGCGGCCAGGTGATGCCTTCCGGGCGCAATGCGTGCACCAGCCGTAGCACGTCGAGCAGATCCCAGCGCGAATTACCGCCGCGCCACTCGCGCTCATAGGGATCGTAGAAATTGCGGAACAGCCCGCAACGTACGAACTCGTCGTCGAAGCGGATCGAGTTGTAGCCCAGTGTGCAGGTCTGCGGCCGGCTCATCTGCTCGGCGATGCGCGCAAACGCTTCGGCCTCGCTCACGCCTTCGCGCAAGGCGTGTTGCGGAGTGATGCCGGTGACCATGGTCGCGTAGGGCGAGGGCAGCAGATCGTCGGCCGGTTGCACGAAGAAGCTGATCGGCTCGTCGATTACACGCAGTTGCGCATCGGTGCGCACGGCGGCGAACTGCGCAATGCGGGTGCGCCGCGGGTCCTGGCCAAAGGTTTCCAGGTCGTAGAAGAGAAAGCTGTCAGGCATGCGGGTGCAAGATCCAGATCCGCGGCGCACGGCGTATGCGCCGCCAGTGGCCGCTAGTATCCCTCATCGCAGCGCCGGCTCGCTGAGGCGCAGCTGTGCGCGGGGCAGGCGCCTGCTGCAGACCGTGTGCGGTAGGTGTTGGCGAGTACGGCTTGAGCGTTTGCGTGCAGTGCGCAGACGCTGGGATGACCTTGGAGCTGCTGCCACAACGTGGTGAGCCGCTGTCGGGTGGTGTGGACGCTGCGCTCATGATCTCAGGGAAAGCACGGTCCTGAGCATGCCGAGCATGTCTGGCGGTGAGCGCAGACTGGTTGGCAGCGGTTCTCAGTGCGCGCCTTCCAGCGGCTCCAGACGTGCGTGCACCACCGCTTCCAGCGCTGCCCAGTCGATGCGCGACAGGTCGGTATGTCCGCGGGTGGCCTCGACCAGGATCTCGCGCTGGATATCGCTGCGCGCCAACGCAATCGAATAGCGCGTGCGCAGGAACGTCACCATGGTGTAGTGCGGTACGAAGCGGGTGGGCCAACGCGCCTGCAATTGCTGTTCGAGTTCGCGCTGCAGCAGGAAGTCGGCATCGCCGACGCGGTCGCGCATTTCCAGGTAGTTTTCCAGCGCCATCTGCTGGATCGCTGCGGCATCGTCGCGGCGTGCGGCTTCGAACGCGGCAAACGCGCTGCCGATGTCGTCGTGCGCGTCCATCTGCTCGGCCAGCGCCACGCAATCTTCGAAGGCGCAGTTCATGCCTTGGCCATGGAACGGCACCATCGCATGCGCGGCATCGCCGATCAGCAGTGCGCGACTGTCCAGATGCCAGCGCTCCAGGGTGAGGGTGCCGAGCAGGCCGGGCGGATGCTCTTCCCAATGTTCTTCAAGCTGCGGAATCAGCGGTAGCGCGTCGGGGAAATCGCGCGCGAACAATGCATGCGCCTCTTCGCCGGTGCGGGTGGTGGCGAAGCTGGGCTCGCCTGCGTTGGGCAGGAACAGGGTGACGGTGAAGGTGCCGCCATCGTTGGGCAGCGCGATGCACATGTAACGCCCGCGCGGCCAGATGTGCAGCGCGTTGCGTTCGATGCGGAAGCCGCCATCGGGCAGCGGCGGGATTTCCAGCTCCTTGTACGAGTGATCCAGGAATTCGGTGCGCTCGCCCAACGGCGATTTGCGCTGCATGGCCGCGCGCAGTGCCGAGCCGGCACCGTCGCTGCCGATCAGGCTCTGAAAATGGATCTCGTGCGGCTGATCGTCGCGGTCATCGATAAACCGCGCGTAGCCGGCATCGAAGTCCACCGTATGCAGCCTTCGATAGAAGTGCACCGACGCGCCGGCCTGTTCGGCCAGATCGAGCAAGGCGATATTCAATGCGGCGCGGTGGATCGACCAGATCACCTCGCTGTCGTCGCGGCCATAGCGCTGCAGCTGCGGGTCGCCGGCGATCGGGTGCACCATGCGGCCGCGCATCATCACCGCCTTGGCCATCACCGCCTCTTCGGCACCTGCCTGACGCAACGCATGGCGTCCGCGTTCGGCCAGCGCCAGGTTGATCGAACGGCCGGATTCGTAGCCCTTGATGCGCGGGTCGCCGCGTCGTTCGTACACGGTGACCTGCCAGCCGCGACGCGACAGCAGGATGGCGAGCAGGCAACCGGCCAGGCCGGCGCCGATCAGGGTCAGGGAGCGAGGGGAGACGGGGCTCAATGCAATGTCCGGCAGCAGCCGGACGCGGGAGCCGGCAAAGGGGAGGGAAGAAGCAGCTGGCTAGCGCGCGCACCTGCATTACCGCAGGCGCGCTCGGAGTGTACGTGGGCGTGCGCGGGTTTCGCGTATGCCTGCCACATGGCCGGTGGTGTTGCAGTCAGCGTGCGGCACTCAGCTGGCGGCCCAGGTTTCCACCTGTTCCACAAAGGTGTGCAGGTCGCTGAAACGGTTGTACAGCGGCACCGGTGCGATGCGGATCACGTCCGGTTCGCGCCAGTCGCCAAGCACGCCAGCCGCATGCAGATGCTCGAACAACGCGCGCCCCTGCGCGCGTCCGCCGGCCACCCGCAACGACAGCTGGCAGCCGCGCTGCGTCGGTTCGGCCGGGGTGACGATCTGCAGCACCTGCGGCACCCGGGCGTGGATCAGCTGCTCCAGATGTCCGGTGAGGTGTTCGGACTTGCCGCGCAGCGCGGGCATGCCGGCCTGGTCGAACAGCTCCAGCGATGCACGCAGCGGCGCCAACGCCAGCACCGGCGGATTGCTCAGCTGCCAGCCTTCCGCGCCGGGCGTGGGCACGAACTGTGGCTCCATGCGGAAGCGGGTCTGCTGCTCGTGTCCCCACCAGCCGGCCATGCGCGGCAGGTCGCTATTGGCATGGCGTTCGTGCACGAAGCACCCACCCACCGCGCCCGGCCCGGCATTGAGATATTTGTAGTGGCACCACACTGCGAAATCGACGCCGTCGTCGTGCAGGGTCAGCGGGATATTGCCCACCGCATGCGCCAGATCGAAGCCCACTGCCGCACCTTGCGCACGCGCCAGT